>JAGVOC010000061.1 GCA_020052975.1 Desulfobacterales bacterium
CATACACAGCAACATTCGGTAAGCGGGCATAACTCAGCTGGTAGAGTGCAAGCTTCCCAAGCTTGGAGTCGCGAGTTCGAATCTCGTTGCCCGCTCCATATAAAGTCCGCCTTTTCCGTAAAAAAGGCTGTTTTGGCAGGGTCGATGAATATGTGTTTTGGAGAATTTATTTGAGTATCTTATTTTTTAGAAACATGTGATTTTTCTCGATCCATTGTTACAATTTTATTACGTTGAGGGAAACGGGCGACAGCCCGTTTTTTATTTTAAATGATCAACCAGCAGAATACAGATGAAAGAAAAAAAATAGTTAAGACGGGCGATGAATCCGTAGCCGGGAACGTTTTGCAGGTTACCCAGGAAGAACTTATTATAAAAGTTAAAGAATTTGCAGAACCGCTGTGTGCATCAGAAGGGCTGGAACTTGTATTTGTTGAGTGCCAGAGGGAATCAAGCGGAAGGATTATTCGTCTTTATATTGATAAACCGGGGGGGGTCACATTGAATGACTGTACCCAAATAAGTCGCCAATTAACCGATATCCTTGATGTAAGTCTGAATACAAACTGGTCTTACAATCTTGAGGTTTCATCACCAGGCTATGATAGACCTTTAGGAAAACCTGAAGATTTTGACCGGTTTAAAGGTGATATTGCAAGAATTAGAACCTCGTTGCCTATTGAAGGGCAAAAAAATTTTAAAGGTATTATTCTTGGCTTTTTTGATGGATTTGTAAAACTTAATGTGAATGACAAAACCGTCGCCATTCCCTATAAGGAAATCACAAAGGCGCGACTATTCGACTATAACGGAGAAAACCGATGCTTATATCAGAAATAAAACGTGTTCTTGATCAGGTCAGCCGGGACAAGGGTATTGATAAAAACGTCCTCATCAAGGCAATTGAAGAGGCCCTTAAATCGGCTGCCAGAAAAAAATTTGGAAACAAAATTGAAGTCGAAATCCAGTACAGCGATCAAACCGGAGAAATTGAGGTTTTCCAATTTAAGGAAGTAGTTGAAGTAGTTAAAGACAACACAATGGAAATCAGCATTGAGAACGGCCGCAAGCTCGATGCTGAATGTGAAATAGGTGACAGCCTTGGAACCAAAATGGATACCACTACTTTTGGCAGGATAGCAGCCCAGTCAGCAAAGCAGGTGATTATTCAGAAAATGAAAGATGCCGAAAGAAACGCCGTTTATTCAAGTTTTATTGACCGCAAAGGTGAAATAATAAATGGTATAGTACAGCGTGTTGAGCACTCCGGCGACATCATAGTAAACCTTGGCCAGACCGAAGGCATATTGCCCGTTCGCGAGCAGGTTCCAAAAGAAGCTTACAGGCGGGGTGACCGGATAAGGGCTCTCCTTTCAGAAGTCCTTCAGGACTCCCGTGGCCCGCAAATTATTCTTTCTAGAACTAATCCGAACTTTCTGGTTAACCTTTTTAAAACAGAGGTCCCGGAAATAAGCGAAGGGATTGTAAGCATCATGGGTGCTGCCCGTGAACCCGGCGTACGGGCCAAAATTGCTGTTTCTTCAAACGATTCCGATATAGATCCGGTTGGAGCTTGTGTCGGAATGAAAGGAAGCCGTGTTCAGAATGTTGTTCAGGAATTAAAAGGTGAAAAAATTGACATTATAACCTGGCATGTTGATGCCGCAAAATTTGTATGCAATGCCCTGGCTCCTGCTGAAATAAAGAGAGTAATTATTGATGAAGACAACCGTTCCATGGAAGTGATAGTTCCTGATGAATCTCTTTCGATAGCTATCGGGAAACGGGGACAGAATGTGAGACTAGCCTCAAAACTCACCGGATGGAGTCTGGATGTCCAAAACGAATCTCATTATAATGAAGCTCTGAAAAATGGTTATGATTCTCTTATATCTTTGCCTGGAGTCGGAATAAGCCTTGCCAATTCATTAATTGAAAAAGGATTTACCTCGGCCAGAGAGATAAGCAATGCCGCAGTTAGTGATTTAACGCAGATAAAGGGTATTGCCACGGAGAAGGCTGAAAAACTTATACGCTCGGCAATAGACGCCGTATCAAAAAGAAACGACAAAAACACCGGGGGCGCCGAAGAGGCAAAAGAGATTCCCGACAGCGGCAATACACCGGTTGGCAATGATTTCCCCGAGGACTCTTCTGCAACAGGCAGTTCAGCCTCAGAGGAATCTTAATTTATATATACAGTAATTATAAACTAAACAATGAGTTATACTTGACGGCTTCGTAAAAAGTCATTCTGTCCGCCGCGGCGGACGCTTCATCTTTCGTCATTGCAGCGTACCAATAAGTACGCTTCATTCCTTAAGATTCGCGCGCCTTGCATAATGAGCTTTTTACTTTGCCGGCTGAATTTTGGCTTGTTACGAGAGTATTAAGAATGATAGTATTGTAAAGAGTCTCAAAGTCATCATTTCCGCGAAAATCCGCCGTGGCGGAAACTAGTTGAAAAGATCCGCCGCGGCGAACTTTCGCGGAAATGACGTTAAAAGGCGGATTTAAAGCAGTAATGGATAAAAGAGACAGATTAATTCTGTGAAATACCCGTTAACAATAATATTGGGGGGACTGAATGGCAAAGATCAGAGTATATGAACTTGCCAGAGATCTTAATATGACTAATCAGGCTCTTCTTGACAAGATTCGAAGCATGAATATCGATGTTAAGAGCCACATTAGTTCTTTGGATGATGACACAGTTAAAAAAATAAAAGCAGGAATTCAGGGTCAGGTTGCAATTCCCGAAGATGTCGAGGAAACTCGCGTCAAGCCTACTATAATTCGGAGGCGCAAAGTTGTTGTTCAGGCAGAGGCAGAACCCAAACCTGAACCACCAGAAAAAGAGCTTCCTGAAGCTGCTGCTTCAGGCGCAAAATTGCGGGCAGAGAAGGTTCTGAAAAAAGAATCTGTTCCTGCTGAAATTGATAATATGGAGGCTGTTGGAACATCTCCTGCCGAAGTAAAATCGCAGGAGTCTGAAAAAGCAGGAAAATCTGAATTGGCCGAAGAAGTCGAACAGATCCCTGCAGAGCAGCAAAAACCACAGGTTATCAAGACGTTAAAACCTGTTAAGGCCCTGAAAAAAACAAGAAAGGAGACTCCTGCAAAAATTCTGAGACTCCCGGAAATGCCAAAGATAGTTGAACCGGTGGTAGAGGAAAAACCGGCCAAGCCTTCCGTTCCTCCGGAAAAGACTGCTCCTGCAGCGCCTGCCCGGGCTCCTGAAACCGGAAGACCTCATATTCCCGGTACAAAAACCACCGTTGAAATAACTCCGGAACTGTTGCGAAAACCTGCTCATGAAAAAGCTCATGACAAGATTGTCCCGAAAAAAGATATTGCGCTTCCCGAAAAGAAGAAGAAGAAGGATAAAGATAAGGTTGAAGATGAATTAGACCTTAAAGATAAGAAATTATTCAAAAAGAAAATTTTTAAGAAAAAAGAGATTGTTGAGGCTGAAGACCTTTACGCACCTCAACCAAGGATACGCAAAGATAAGAAAGGCGCTAAAGTAAAGGTTGTACATGCCCATGCCCAAAAACCTCAAATAACTATACCGAAAGCTATTAAACGCAGGATAAAGATTGATGATGCCATCGTCTTATCCGACCTTGCAAAGAGAGTGGGAATTAAATCAAGCGAAATGATAAAAACTCTCATGGGAATGGGTGTGCTGGCGACAGTCAATCAAACAATAGATTTTGATACGGCAGTCCTGGTTGCAACGGAGTTCAATTACGAGGTCGAGCGGGCATCTTTTGAGGAAAGCACTTTTCTGAAAACGGAAAAGGACGATCCGAGCTCTCTTATCAGCAGGCCACCCGTAGTGACAATAATGGGACATGTCGATCATGGTAAAACCTCCCTTCTGGATGTAATCCGCAAAACAAAAATTACTGAAATTGAAGCCGGCGGAATAACCCAGCATATAGGGGCCTACCACGTCTCAACAGACAATGGGCAGATAGTATTTTTAGATACCCCTGGCCATGAAGCTTTTACAGCTATGCGTGCAAGAGGGGCTAAAGTTACTGATATAGTAGTTCTTGTTGTTGCGGCGGATGACGGCGTAAAGCCTCAAACTGTGGAAGCAGTAAATCATTCAAAGGCTGCCGGAGTTTCAATAATTGTTGCTGTTAACAAAATAGATAAACCCGAAGCCGATATCGAACGGGTTAAACGTGAATTGGCCGATCTTGGTCTTGTTCCTGAAGAATGGGGGGGTGACACTCCCTTTATAAAGGTATCGGCAAAGCAAAGAATAGGAATAAATGACCTGCTTGAAATGATTATTCTTCAGGCCGAGATTCTTGAACTAAAGGCAAATCCCAACAAACTGGCGTTCGGTCACGTTGTTGAAGCAAAGCTCGATTCCGGAACAGGTCCGGTTGCAACTGTTCTTATAAGCGAAGGTACGCTCCATACCGGCGAATCGGTCGTATGCGGCATTCACTACGGAAAAGTGCGGGCTCTTCTGAATGACAGAGGCATGAAAGTAAATGAGGCCGGTCCGTCAATTCCTGTCGAGGTAATAGGTCTTTCAGGGGTACCAATGGCGGGAGACGAGCTGATTTCTCTTGCAGATGAAAAAGATGCAAGACAGGTCAGCGCATATCGAATACAGAGACAACGCGCCAAGGAGCTTGCCAAAACAAGCCGGATTAGCCTTGAAAATCTGTTCGACCGCATTCAGGAAGGACAGGTTAAAAATCTTACCCTGATACTCAAGGCAGATGTTAATGGCTCTATTGAAGCCATAAGAGACTCTCTCAATAAGCTGTCAAATAAAGAGGTTAAAATAGATATAATCCACTCCGGCACAGGAGCCATTACTGAATCGGATGTTTCGCTTGCCGCTGTTTCCAATGCCATTATTATTGGTTTTAATGTTCGCCCCAGCTCAAAGGTACAGACAATAGCAAATGATGAAAATGTCGATATCCGCTACTATAATATAATCTACAATGTTATCAAAGACATAAAAGACTCTATTGTTGGCATGATGTCTTCGACATTTGTTGAGCGTGTTCTTGGAAGAGCTCAGGTCCGGGAAGTTTTCCATGTTCCCAAGATTGGAACCATAGCAGGGAGCTATGTAACAGACGGAAAAATAGAACGTGGCCGGCAGGTTCGTCTCATCAGGGATGGAATAGTCTGTTTTGAGGGGAAAAATTCGTCTTTAAGACGATTCAAAGATGATGTTAAGGAAGTCTCAAGCGGTTTTGAATGCGGAATCAGCATAGAAAACTTTAATGATATTAAACTTGGCGACATAATCGAATTTTATTACATGGAAGAGATAAAGCCGGAATTTGAATAAACCATGGTTGTCGGTCTCGGAATAATAACGTTCAGGCTTCATGACTGCCGTTCGCTGAAAAGTAAAAGAAAAATTGTAAAATCGATAATCGGGCGGCTGCAAAACAATTTCAATGCGTCAGTCGCCGAGGTCGGATCAAACGATGTATACGATGAAGCTTTAATTGGTTTTGCTGTTGTGGGGAATGACAGAATTCTGACAAATTCAAAAATTGATAAAGTTTTTAATTTCGCCGACGAGCTTGGCCTGGCCGAAATTATCAACACCGAAATGGAGATAATCAATCTATGACGCTCTTTTCGCGAGCCGACAGGGTTGCGGGTCAGATACAAAAGATTCTGTCAGAAATTTTGATCAAGGATATAAAAGATCCCCGGCTTGATATGGCAACAATCACCGGTGTCAAAATGTCCAGGGACTTAAAGCTTGCCAGGATTTATTTTACAATATCCGGGAGCAGTAAATCTGCAGAAGATGCTTCCAAAGGATTTAAAAGCGCTGCCGGTTATCTTAAGCGCACTCTGGCAAGCCAGCTAGGCCTGCGTTATATGCCTGATCTTTCTTTCTTTTATGATGAATCATTTGATTATGGAGCACGAATAGAAACTTTGCTCAAAACTTTAAAAAACGATGATGGACCAGATAATTCAACACCTGAAAAAGAGTAACCATGTGCTGCTTGCTTCTCATACAAACCCTGATGGCGATGCGATAGGTTCTCTGCTTGCAATCGGGATAGCTCTTGATTGGCTTAATAAAAAGATTTTCCTGTTTAATGAAAGCCCGATTCCGGCAGTATACCGATTTCTACCCTTTATTGAACACATAGAGCATGAAATACCGGAAACACTTGAATTTGATACTGCTGTTATTCTTGATTGCGGAAATTTTCAGAGGATCGGGAAAGGTGCACCTGCATCCTGCCGTATACCTGTAGTTTTAAATATTGACCATCATATAACAAATAATAATTTTGGAACCTGCCGGTTGGTTGATACGAAAGCATGTTCCACTGCTGAAATTGTATACCGCATAATCAAAAAGATGGAAATACCCATAAACAGCGCAATAGCAACCTCAATATATACGGGCATATTAACGGATACCGGCTCTTTCCGGTTTTCGAATACAAATAAATCTGCCTTTGCAATTTGTGAAGAGATGATCGGTTGCGGAGTCAATCCTTACGAAGTTGCCCAGCATGTTTATGGCACGTACTCTCTTGGCCGTATACGGCTGTTGAACCTTGCTCTTGATTCAATTGAAATTTCAACAAACGGGAAACTTTCAATGATGACGATAACCCAGGAAATGATATATGAAACCGGAACAAATTCGGAGGACATAGACGGCCTTATAAATTATGCAAAGCGCATTGAAGACGTAAAAGTTGCGGCGCTCATACAGGAACAAAAGAACGGCCCGGATCAATCCGATGGATTAAAAACTTTTCATGTCAGTCTGCGTTCGGACGGAGCATTCGATGTCTCAACCATTGCTTCGGCATTCGGCGGCGGCGGCCATCCCGGTGCAGCAGGATTTAACATTGAAACAACATTAGAGGCCCTGAAAACTCAGATTATCAGCCTGTCTGAAAAAATATAGTTTTATAAGATGCCGGAATTAGATAGCGGAATACTTATTATTGATAAACCTGCAGATATTACATCTGCAAGGGTTGTTGCTGTTTTAAAAAAATTGTCAGGAGCAAAAAAGGCGGGACACACAGGAACGCTTGATCCATTCGCGACGGGTGTATTGCTTTGTTGTTTAAACGAAGCAACGAAAATATCAAGGTTCTTTCTTGGCGGAAACAAAAAATACCGGGCTAAACTACACCTTGGAGTCTCAACCGATACGCAGGATTTTACCGGAAAAATTCTTTCAACCTGTAATGAGTTGAATTTTTCCCGGGAAGAGATAATATCGGTTTTTAATAAATATGAAGGGGCTATTGAGCAGGTTCCTCCTGTCTATTCCGCTTTAAAGCATAAGGGAGTCCCCCTTTATAAGCTTGCTCGGAAAGGCCGGCCGGTTGAAAAGCCGGCAAGAAAAGTTCATATTTATTATTTAAAAATACTTGAAATAAACCTCCCGGAAATCTTTTTTGAGGTTTCATGTTCCGGAGGAACTTATATAAGAACACTCTGTGCGGATATAGGCAAAGATCTTGGCTGCGGAGGTCATCTTAAAGAATTAAGAAGGATTGAAAGCTGCGGATTTTCAATCAGCGAAGCGTTAACGATAGTGGAACTTGAAAAACTTGCTTTATCGGGAAATATAACATCCCGGGTAATAAAAATGGCTGCTGCTTTAAAAAATATTCCCGGCTGCATCGCAAATGACATATTGATTGAAAAGATATCCCGCGGGAATACAATAACCGACAAGGATATTAAATCTGATTTGCTGACCGGGCTCAACGATTTCATAAAAATTGTAAACAAAGAAAATGAACTTATTGCTGTTTTGAACAAGATTAATGGCAAGTTTGTATATTGCTGCGTTATAAACAGGAGTTAAACGAATATGCTTTTTACGAAGCCGTCGTAAATAATTTATGTTGTTTGTTTACGTTGATAAATGTATATAAATAGTGCGATTGGATGGTAAAGCTGATTAAATCAGCAACGAGGCATGATAAGCTTTATAACTATTTATAATTACTATATATAAATATTGTATTTCAAAATAAAAAGGAGGCAGAAAAGAAATTGGTTTTAAAATCTGACGACAAAAAGCAGTTGATTGAAAAATATAAGCTGCATGAAAGTGATACCGGTTCTCCGGAAGTTCAGGTTGGGCTTTTAACGCATCGGATATCTTATCTTACCGAACATCTGAAGGTTCATGAAAAAGATCACCACTCAAGAAGAGGCTTGCTTATGCTTGTAGGTAAAAGGCGCAGACTCTTAAATTATGTGAAAAACAAGGATGTACAGCGATACAGAACAATCATTGATACTCTTGGTCTCAGGAGATAAGAAATAATCATTTGCTGAACCGGTCAAAAGGCAGTTTTTTAAATTTGCTCCACTCTCTCTTTGAGTTTCCGGAATATGAAGTGCTGGAACAACAATATATTGCGGTTTGAGACTTTAGTAACGGGACAACTTGTCACTTTTCTTGAGGTAAATTGGTAAACATTATTAATGCCCCGATTCGACTGGTTTATCCAACAATCTTGTTGAACCGAAACAGCGACCGCATTCTCTGTTTCTTGCAACGGGGTTAGCTAACAACTTTTACACAGACCCGATTCCTTGCGGCGGAGAGCTTTAATCTTTCCGAATTACAGCAGCCTATTTTTAGGAGATATTTATGGAAAATACATATAAAACCGACATCGGTGGAAAAACATTGACTATTCAGGCAGGCAAGCTTGCCAAGCAGGCATCCGGATCGGTGGTAGTGCAATACGGCGATACGATAGTACTTGTAACTGTAGTTTCATCAAACGAAGAGCGGCCAGGTGATTTTTTGCCTCTTTCGGTCGAATACCAGGAAAAAATTTATGCCGCCGGCAGGATACCCGGGAATTATTTCAGACGTGAAATCGGAAGGCCTTCTGAAAAGGAAACCTTAACTTCGCGTCTTATAGACAGGCCTATAAGGCCTCTTTTCCCCAAAGGATATTTTTATGAAACACAAATCATAGCGACAGTTATTTCAATGGATCATGAAAACGACCCCGATGTCCTTGCAATGATCGGAGCATCTGCTGCTCTCGAAATATCGGACATCCCATTCGCAGGGCCCATCGCCAGTGTCAGGGTAATCAGGAAAAACGGGGAGTATATAATTAACCCGACTATAAAAGAATGTGAGGGCAGCGAAATAAATATTATTGTTGCTGGTTCAAAAACCGGTGTTGTAATGGTTGAAGGCGGCGGTAATATTGTGAATGAAAAGGATATGCTTGAAGCCATCTTCTGCGGTCACGATGCCTTGCAGCCCATTATAGCCATTCAGGAAAAATTAAAAGAGACCAACGGAGTTCCGAAAAGAATTTACAAAGAAAAGAAACCGGATCAGGCTCTTGTTGAAAAGATCGAAACCGCAGGCGCATCCCGTATCCGGGATGCTCTCCTGATACCGGGAAAAACAAACAGACATTCTGCTTTGCGGACTCTGAAAGCTGAATTGTTTGAGCAGCTTGGACCCGATTATGCAGACCGTAAGGATGAATTTTCTGAAATATTTTACAATTTTGAGAAAAAAATCTGCAGAAACCTGATAATTAAGGAAGGTCGCCGTATTGACGGAAGAAAATTTGATGAAGTAAGGCCAATAACATGTGAAGTCGGAATCCTCCCCAGACCTCATGGAAGCGCCCTTTTCACTCGCGGTGAAACGCAGGTGCTCGGCGTGCTGACACTTGGCTCCGGACCTGACGAGCAGAGAGTTGAAACATTAAGCGGTGAAGAATCGAGGCCGTTTATGCTCCACTATAATTTTCCACCTTATTCGGTGGGGGAGACCAAGCGCCTCGGAGGACCAAGCCGGAGAGATATAGGCCATGGAGGTCTTTCAACGCGGGCTTTGGAAAAAATTCTTCCGGCAAAGGAAGATTTTGACTATACCATCCGGATTGTCTCTGAAGTTCTCGAATCAAACGGTTCTTCTTCCATGGGCACAGTCTGCTCCGGCACGATGGCTCTCATGGATGGCGGCGTACCCATCAAGGCTCCGGTTTCCGGTATCGCAATGGGTCTTGTCAAGGAAGGAGATGCTGTTGTTATTCTTACTGACATACTTGGAGATGAGGACCATTCAGGAGACATGGATTTCAAGGTGACGGGAACCAGAGAAGGAATAACCGCCTTGCAGATGGACATAAAAATCCTTGAGCTCTCAAAAGATATTATGGAAAAAGCTTTGGAACAGGCACGCATCGGCAGGCTGATAATTCTTGATAAGATGCTTGAAGCCATTGACCGGCCCCGTGAAAAAATTTCCCAGCATGCTCCTGCTATAACTACTATAAAGATCAATCCTGATAAGATCCGGGACATTATAGGCCCGGGCGGCAAAATCATAAGATCCATCCAGAGCGAAACGAATACCCGTATCGAAATAGATGATTCCGGAGTTGTAAAAATTGCGGCAATGTCAAAAGAAGACGGGCAAGCAGCGCTTGCACTTATCAGCAATATAACTATGGAACCTGAAATTGGGGCCATTTATGAAGGAACCGTCGTAAAAATAATGGATTTCGGCGCCTTTGTCCAGATAATGCCCGGAACTGACGGTCTGGTCCACATATCCCAGCTCTCAAACCACCGGGTTACCAGAGTTTCGGATGTTGTCAAAGAAGGAGACGTAATAAAAGTCAAGGTTCTTGAAATCTCCAAAGACGGCAAGATACGCCTGAGCCATAAGGCCGTCCTGGAAGAAGCAAATGTCCCTGCCTGAAAATAAAACAACCCTTGATAACGGAATCAGGATTCTTACACACAATATGCCTCATTCCCGTTCCGTTTCAATGGGGGTTTTGGTAAATGTCGGAGCCCGCGATGAAATATTAATTGAAAGCGGGCTTTCTCATTTTATAGAACACATGCTGTTTAAGGGCACAAGAAGAAGATCCGCCTTTCAGATCGCCAAGGAATTTGATGCCATGGGCGGGAATACAAACGCCTTCACCTCAATGGAAACGACATGCTGCCACGCAAAAGTAATAACATCCCATACAGAAGCCATAGCAGATCTCCTCTCTGATATTTTTTTAAATTCAGCATTTGATCCTGAAGAAGTTGAAAAAGAAAGGCCTGTCATCATCCAGGAAATCGGAATGGTTGAAGAAAACCCGGAAGATTATATACATGTTCTTACAGGGCATTGCTGCTGGGGGGATAATCCTCTTGGGTCTTCCGTACTCGGCACGCGCGAAAATATTCTTGGCTTCGATACTGATAAAATAAAAAATTATTTCATACGCCGTTACCAGCCTCAGCGGACTGTTATTTCCATAGCCGGCAATATCGAGCATAATCATATACTGGATATTGTTGGTCCGGCTTTTGAATCCCCGGAAAGAGGGTCAGTTTTCCCGAACCGGATAACTCCCGAAGTGAAATCAGGTGTAAATGTTTACGAGAAAGATCTTGAACAGGTCCACATCTGTGTTTCGCTGAAAGGCTTGCCGCTCACGGATCAAAAGCGTTATGCCTTTTCTCTTTTAAACACGGTACTTGGCGGGAATATGAGTTCAAGGCTTTTTCAGGAAATACGGGAGCGCAGAGGACTTGCATATTCCGTATATTCGTTTATATCTTCATATACTGATACAGGTACGCTCGGAGCCTATGTTGCCGTTGATCCCAGCAACGCAGTTGAGGCGGCAGATGTCATTATCAAGGAAATCTCAAGGATTAAGGAGCATGCTGTTGATTCAGGCGAGCTAAAAGATGCTATTGAATACTCGAAGGGATGCCTCCTTCTCGCTTCTGAAAGCACAGACAACCAGATGTTCAGGCAGGCACAGAACGAGATTCATTTTGGGCGATTTGTACCGCTTGATGAAGTGCTTAGTGATATAGAATCGGTAAAAGAAGAAGATATACTAAACCTGGCCCGGAGCCTTTTCGATTCCAATAATCTTTCAATTACAGTACTTGGACCTGTTTCAGGGGAAAAACAATTCGAAAATCTTCCGGCAATATAAATATGGGAAACACTCTTACTATACGTTTTTTGCGTTTAAAGCCTGAAAGGGATGAAGATATTCCTCTTCCCCGGTACATGACACCCCTTTCTGCGGGAATGGATATCTGCGCATCCATTGAAAACACCCTGGACATAGAGCATGGAAACATCGCGCTTATACCAACAGGTCTTGCTGTGGCAATTCCTCCCGGATTTGAAATTGAGATTCGCCCAAGAAGCGGTCTGGCCTCAAAGCACGGGATAACCATCATAAATTCACCCGGAACCATAGATGCCGATTATCGCGGTGAAATAATGATAGCAGTGATAAACCTTGGAAAAAAAACTTATACATTCCGGCGCGGTGACAGGATAGCCCAGATGCTGGTTAAAAAGGTCTACCAGGCCAAAGTTGAAGTTGTGGAAGAACTTGACGACACCAAGCGAAGCAAAGGCGGCTTCGGTCATACCGGATTATGATATGAAAAACAGAAACCCCTCCCTTCAGGCAGTCAATTCATGCTATCTTACCCTGTGCATGCTCTCGAGCGGCAGCAAAGGCAATTCAATATATATTTCAAATGGTTCAACATCGATACTTGTTGATGCAGGATTATCCGGAATTGAAATTGAGCGAAGGATGAGATCGAAAGAACTCTTTCCCGAAAAACTTGATGCAATCGTTGTCTCCCATGAACACGCGGACCATATACATGGAGTCGGAGTTCTTTCGCGCCGTTACAGCATACCTGTTTACATAAACAATAAAACTTTTAAAGCAGCCTCCCCGTTTCTTGGAAAAACATACGAATTAAAAAAATTTGAATGCGGTGAAAAGTTTACAATAAACAACTTAACATTCCATCCATTCTCAATATCCCATGACGCTGAAGACACAGCCGGATTTACAGTTTCGCAAAACAGCACAAAAATTGGAATTGCAACTGATCTTGGAATAGCCACAACAATGGTTAAAGAACACCTGAAAAAGTGCTCGGTTCTTATTCTTGAAGCCAATCATGATCCTGACATGCTTGCAAACGGCCCCTATCCATGGCCCCTGAAACAGCGCATAAAAAGCAGGACAGGCCATTTGTCAAACGAACAGTCTAAAGTTCTTTTGCAGGAAATCCAGCATGATGATCTTGAGCATGTGATTCTGTCGCATATAAGCGAGACAAACAACACTCCCCAAAAAGCCATTAGTGTTGTCGGCCAGGCTATAACCTGCTGCGGTGCCAGGCTTGATGTTGCGGGTCAGTATGAAGCCGGGGTTCTTATCCGTATACTGGAAAGATGATAGAATTCTACCTGCTTCTTAAAGCATGAAGCCATTCCTTCATCTCTGATGCTTCATACTCTTCCTGGTTTAATGCAAGCTCAATGTTATTCGCAAGGCCAGCATGTTTTGCTATTTCGTCTCCTGCCTGAAGCGTTATATATTCCATATGTGATTTCTGCAAATCCTCAACGGCATTTTGCAAAGCTTCGGCAACCGAGGAGCTTAAATCTGATTTGTCCGATTTTAACAGGGGATTTATTCCGTCTGCGGCAACTTCTTCGGAAACATGCGCAAGCTGCTTCATCTTTGTCATTGAAAAATCCATTATCTGCCACCCAAGCATTGCGTCCTTCTGAAAAACCCAGGCACTTCTTATCCGTTGAAGCATCTGGGTATATTTGTTCTTTACTATTTCCTGCAATGTATTAACAAATTCAACAGGCAGTTTATTTTCTCCTCCCGGTTTCCCGAAAGCTTCATCGGGTGTCAGCTTCTTGAGAATCTTCTCAAATTTTCTTGCATGAATTTCTGATTCCCATGCCTCTCTGTCAAGAACGCGCCTTATATGTGCATCCTTCACCTTGCCGGCCTCACCCTGATAATGGGGAATAAGCTTCTTTTCGTAATCAACATAAGATTTAAAAATTGTTGCACGGTTTGCCGGATCAAAAGGATATGGAGCAGGTTTCAAATCGGGTTCTCCTCCAAGCTGTCCGATAATCATTCCAAGCCAGTGCATATGCCACATTTCTTCTCTTGCCCTCGAAAGGAGGCTTGCACCTATCGGTGTATCTTCTCCTTCCTGGTAACCATGAACAAGATACCTGAGAATAGCCGCGTGTTCATCAGTAAGATCCCTGTTTAGCATGCGAATCAGTTCTTTATTATCCATAGCGGAACCTCCTTATATTTAACGTTAACACTCCTATATATTTGCTTTAACTATGCAACTTGAACCGGAATTCTTGAACCCTAATACAATCACCAACTCTTTTGCAGATGATCATTTCATATTAAGTACATGATAAATAAAACGCAACTTTTTTCTTGTTAATCTGCACCGTTGATGTATTTTAGGATTTAAATTTTACAATGACGACGACAAAAGTTGATGGACTCGTAAAAAGTCCATCAACAGGCCGAGGGCGATTAAGCCCCGGCCTGGGGTGAAGGTGGAACCGCTTGAATTTACTTCAAGCGGTGGGAGAGTCCGCCTCAGGCGGATTTCCCGCCAAGTAAAAAGTCATTTTTTGACTTTTTACGAAGGTATTAAAAGATAAAGTGCGGCACTTTAAAACCTGATTGTAAAACCTGATTTCCAGGAATATGGAGATGGAGGCAAATGTGTATATAATATGCAACAAAATTCTATTGTTTCTTTCCGTTTTTATTATTACTGTGAATGCAGGAGCAACATCTTTGGAACAACCCTCTTCCCCGTATCCAAATCTTCCTGTTCTTCCTTCGGTCCCACTGTTTTTCTGCGGGGAACGGGTTCCTGTTGAAATCCAGGATGTCAAAGAACGCTTCGAGAGAGAGATTCTTATCTCCTCATTGGATCGCGCGCAGGCTATTCTATGGCTGAAGCGCTCCCACCGCTATTTGCCTTATATTGAACAGGCACTTAAAGAAAACGGCATGCCGGACGATCTGAAGTACATTATCATTGCGGAAAGCGCGCTTAAACCAAACGCAGTATCAAATAAAGGAGCTGTCGGCTACTGGCAGTTTATTTTTGGAACCGGACAGAATTACGGGCTGACCATCAATGGGAATAAAGATGAAAGGCGCAATTTTTTTACTTCGACCCAGGCAGCTTTAAGCTATTTAAAAAATCTTTACGGCATGCTGGATTCATGGACACTGGCGGCAGCTGCATATAACATGGGAGAAGCAGGGCTCCTTTCCGAAATTCATGAGCAGGAAACCAATGATTTTTACAGGCTTTATCTTCCGAATGAAACCCAAAGGTATATATTTCGGATTCTTTCAATAAAACTGATAATGCAGGATCCGGCCAGGTATGGATTCAGACTGACCGATAAGGACTATTATCCCCCAATAGCCTTCGACAGGATTACTCTTGAATGCACCGGGGAAATTCCCATAAAAATTGTAGCAAAGGCGGCAAAGAGTTCATTCAAGGAGATAATGGATCTTAATCCTGAAATAAGAGGTTACTTCCTTCCGAAAGGAAATCACACCATTCTTATCCCGAAAGGCGCTTCAGAGGGTTTTGCCAAACGGTATGAACAGCTTTTAAATGATTTTCTGTCCGATCAGGGCAAACAGCTATATGTTGTAAAAAAAGGAGAGACTCTTTATTCGATTGCAAGGATGTTTGATATACCTGTTCTGTCTATTTCTATCTGGAATAAGCTTGACAAAAAACTCTCGGTCCGTCCGGGTGACCGCCTGATAATTTATCCGAAAAAAGGGGAACCCGATGAAAACAAATGACGCTAAGAATATGAATGCTTCATTAAAAAAAGTTTTAAAGCTGCGCACCGTTATCTCGACTGCTGCCGGCATGGCTATGGCGACTTCTTGTTATCTTGCCGGCCTCCAGATTGCAATTATTGTTGCCGGTGAGCTTGCATGGATATCGATTTTAATTGCGGGATTATTATGCTTTCTTTCCGCCATGTGCTTTTCTGAACTTACGTCCCTTTATCCGTCTGCAGCAGGAATAAAGCTTTTCATTGAAAACGCATTTAATGAAAAATCTGCGATTGCCATCGGAATGTTTTATGTAATTCTTGGCGCAAGCATGGTGGGAGCTGAAAGCTATCTTCTTTCGAGCGTTATTCTTGACTCGGCAGGAATAGTTATCAGTCCGGTGATTGACAGGTTTTTCTGGCAGATTATATTTATCCTGATTGTAGGTTATATAAATTACAGAGGAATACAAATAACAGGCTGGACACAGGATGTTCTGACATACCTGATGTTCGGTTTTCTGATACTTGTCTCCGTCTATACTCTGTCAGTCAAGGAGATCAATTTCACCGCAGCCTTAAACAGCTCGAATTTCACAACCGGAAAAGTCCTTTCCGCGGCGGCAGTCGGAGTTTTCATGTATGTCGGCTTTGAATGGGTAGCTCCGCTTGCCGAAGAAACCACGGACTTCCGCATGATCGGAAAAGGAATGCTGTATGCGGTCGGACTCCTGTCTGTAACATACTCTCTTTTTGTTGTTGCAATGTATTCGGGACTTACTGAAGAACAGATGAAAAGCGGCACGACCATTCCGCACATTCTCTTTGCCAGAAATCTTTTCGGAACAACAGGAGGTTTTCTGTTTATATTAATGAGCATTATAGCCTCTGTGACCTCATTTAACGCAGGACTCCTGAATACCTCCCGTTTCACATATGCAATGGCAAGAGACAATACTCTCCCGAGATTTTTGAGCAAGCTTCATCCGTATTATGCGACTCCATGGGCGGCAATACTTTCTCTTGTCGTTTTCGCAATCATACTGAGTTTTCTTATCCTCGTTACAGGCAAATATCTCTTTATCATTATCATGGCGGCAGCTCTGGAATGTTTCATATATGTTGTCATGGCTGTATGTGTTTTGAGGCTCAGAAAGATATTTCCGGACAAAGAGCGCTCTTTTTTGATTCCTTTCGGGAAAACGATTCCCGTTATAACGGCAATTCTGTTCGGCGGGCTAATGATTGGAATTTTTGCGGACAGCACCAGAGATTATCTTGGAAATATTGTTTTCCACAATTACTGGGTAGCGCTTGCAATGGCGGCTTTTGCAGTTGTCTGCGTTTTATACACTATCATCGTTGTTCCAAAAATAAAAACCCTTGCAGCAGAAAGAGCCTCTTTGCGGAAAAAGAGAAGACCAGGTAAAAGTTAAAGTACCTCCCTGCAGTCCCTCCAAGGATAGAGACCTTTGCATAACATCTGATTAAAGGGTCTGGCAGGGGTATGCATGTGCGTCAACAGAGAACTTATTATTTTGCTTTCAGAATGTCCCGTATTTCTGAAAGCAAAACCTCCTCTTTTGAAGGCGCAGGCGGAGGTTGTGCTGCTGCTTCTTGCTTGCGTTTCAATGTGTTAATGGCTTTTATTAGCATAAATATCGCGAATGCCACAATGGTAAAATCGACAACTGATTGTATAAATTTGCCATATGAAACTACAACGGCAGCGGCATCACCTGATGCCTGTTTCAATGTAACGGCGAGTTTGCTGAAGTCTACCCCCCCTATGACCAAGCCTATCGGCGGCATAATCACATCGCTGACGACAGAAGAAACGATCTTGCCAAATGCGGCTCCGATAATAATACCAACAGCCATGTCGACAACATTACCTTTAACTGCGAACTCTTTGAATTCTTTCAACATGCTCATTTTTCATCCTCCTTCGTTTATATAAAGATAACCAATTCGCTTTGATCCTGTCAATATCGTTTCATAAAGCTCCCACCGTCAGACTGAACTGCTTGATACTATTTATGGCCTTCTATCAGATGAAGGTGTTAAAATGCATTAAAAATATTGACCGCAGGCAACGGGCGGGCATTCAGTAAAAAAGATTGAATACCATTCATTTTATTGATATTATTTCTTCAACTTCGCCACTCCCGAACATCAATTAAATATGGAGGAATTGATGACCTACCTTGAATTGCTTAAACGTGTTTACGCTTTTTGCGCTCTGAGTAATGATGAATTATCAGTTATCGACGATTTCTGCACCCGGAAGAAATTTATCCACAACCATCGTTTATTTAAAGATGGAGATTCAGCCGCTCATCTGTGGGTGGTGGAAAATGGATTGATTGATCTTAGGTTTGATCTGCCCGATAGCGAGACATCTGAAGAGAGCACTCTGTCATCCGTATCTGAAAATAATATTATCGGATGGTCAAGTCTTGTCTCTCCTCACAGATACAAGCTTTCGGCTTATTGCGCTTCAGATAAATGCACTGTCGTGATGATTGAAAGAGATCGGTTGCTTGAGTTTATGAAAGAAAACCCTGACGCCGGTTATAAAATACTGTCCGAAATACTGAAGGTCGTCGGAAACCGTTTTGAAAGACTCCTTCAGACGGCGGATGAAGCGCCTCTTTCCCCTGTGAAGGTTACAGTCCATATGGGAACCTGCGGAATTGCAGCCGGCGCCCGGGAAATTATGAAGGCGCTTATAGAGGAAATAACCAGGTCCGGTCAGTCCAGAATTAAGATATCGGCCGGAGGGTGTATCGGCAGATGCGCGAGCGAGCCCAATGTTACTGTTGAGATCCAAAATGAGAAGACTGTAATTTATCAGAAAATGGACCCGGCAAAGATGATTCGGGTATTCAATGAACATTTGATTTCAGGTCGGATTCAGAATGATTTGGTGCTTGAAGGGGGCAGATGATGATAAGTCTTGATTTTCTTAAAAAAGCGGGGGTCTTTAAAGATCTGAATGATGACCGGCTGCTGGCAGTTCTGAATTGCGCCGAACAAGTTGAATTTGAAAAAGGCGCCCGGATCTTTACTCACGGAGCCGATGCGACCAATGTATGGATACTGGTGGAAGGCGATGTTGAATTGAGATCGGAGCCTTCAGGCAAGGATGTTTCGGGTAAGGCACCGGCTGTTTCGTTTACCTCGGCAGCCCAGGCATTCGGATGGACATGCTTTGTTCCTCCATATAAATACAGCCTTTCCGGATATTGCGCTTCGGGGAAATGCAAAGTCATAAAATTTAAAAAAGAGGATATTATCCGTCTTTTTGAATCCGACAAAACCACTGGTTTTCAGGTAATGCTATATCTTTTAGGAGTTGTAGGCAGGCAGTTTGAGCAGCTTCAGGATGAAATTGCGCGGAGAAGAGGGATAGAGGTCTTGAGCCGATGGTAATCGGCGCCATCTGATCGATGCCTCTTATCCTTGCAATTTCGCCTCAGGCAGCTTCTTTATCGTAACATATCCGGCAGCAGTCCAGGCAGCGTCCGGATTCGTAAATCGCATCGGTTTCGCTTATCACAAGATCTGATTCCACAAAGGATATGATCCGTTCGCCTACCGGAAGCTCCGGCATGGGCGTCCGTTTCGAGCGCACCACACCTTCAACGGATGTAAAAAGAGATTCCCGGATATGCTGCTTCCTCAGGGATTTGGGGACAGGCGTAACCTCTTCCCCCGTAAGATAGAGGTGAATGGCCCGGGCCGCCCTTCTCCCGCCGCCTATTGCCTCAATAACCAGCGAAGCCCCGGTAAACGCGTCTCCGGCGGCAAACACATAGGGGATGCTGGACTGGAGAGTTTCCGGGTCGGCATCTATCGTACTCCACCGGGTAATTTTCAACTCTTTTATTGCTTCGTCGTCATTTATAAATGAAACATCAGGTCCCTGGCCTATGGCGGAAATAATCATATCCACATCAATACAGGTTTCAGAGCCTTTCACCGGCACTGGTCGGCGTCTTCCGCTTGCATCCGGTTCTCCCAGTACCATCCTGAGATACTCGAGTTTGGATACCCGGTTGTTCTGGTCGGCGATTACCCTGACGGGTGCGGCAAGAAATACAAACTTCACGCCTTCGTGCTCCGCCGCTTCAATTTCCACCTGATTGGCGGGCATCTCGCTTCGGGTTCTGCGGTAAACAATATAAACCTCTTCTGCTCCCAGTCTTATCAGGGTCCGGACACAGTCTATAGCGGTATTTCCACCTCCGATTACAGCGCATTTGCGGCCGACAGGAAAAGATCCAGCCTCCTTTCCTTCCTGCTGATGCTCTGCAAACCGGGTCAGAAAATCAATTCCGGTATAGCAACCTTCAAGGTTTTCACCTTCCGCACCAAGCATGTAATCCTTCCATGCGCCGATGCCGAGAAAAACTGCGTCAAATCCGTCCGTTTTTAAAGATGCGGTATCAAAATCCTTTCCCAGTCTGACATTGGGTTTATGCTCAATACCCAGCGCCAGAATACCGTCTGTTTCCCATTTCAGCACGGTTTTGGGAAGACGGTACTCCGGGATACCGTAGCGGATCATGCCTCCCAGCTCCGGCATCATGTCGAATATGGTGACATCATGGCCGAGCCGTCTCAGAAAATATGCACAGCTCAGCCCGGCAGGCCCGCCGCCGACAACCGCCACTTTCTTTCCGGTAGATGGAGCGCAGGGAATTGGAAGACGCTTTCCCGAGTTCATTTCATAGTCTGCAACAAAACGTTTTAGCTGGTTGATGGATACAGGCTCGTCTTCAATACCTCTCCGGCAATAGGATTCGCACGGATGAGGGCAGACTCTTCCACAGGCAAGAAGAAGAGGGTTCCGATCCCTTATTGTATTGACGGCTCCGGAATAATCACGACTCCTGATCTGCGATATGTACTGTGGAATATTGATTTCGGCAGGGCATGTCTGGCTGCACGGGGAAAGAGCGTCGTCTTCAGCATTGAAATGAAGAAGCCTCTCGGACATTGTACGAACGTTTAAGATGCCTTTCGGACAGACTTTTTCGCATGCGCCGCATCCGACGCATTTTGCTTCATCCACAACAGGGTACCCGTCCGGTCCCATATGAATGGCATTAAATATGCACGAATCAACGCAATCTCCAAGCCCTATACAACCTACACTGCAAAGACGTTTTCCTCCATAAAAAGCTGATATTGCCCGGCACCTTGTGATGCCGTCATAGATAAACTTGTCCTCGGCCCTGTCTCCTCCGTTGCATTCGTTAAGGGATTTTTTAGGTTCGGCCGTTCCCGGATCCAACCCCATAATCCTTGCAACATTTATGGCTGATTCCATTCCGCCAACCGTACAAGCGCCCGGCTTGGCTTTTCCGGATACAATGGCGCCCGCAGCCGCAGAGCAGCCGGCAAACCCGCAGCCTCCGCAGTTGGCGCCTGCGAGAAACCCCTCAACTTCAGCGATCCTTGGATCTTCATACACATAAAATATTTTGGAGGCCGCACTCAATAGAGAACTGCAGGCAAGCCCCAGCCCCATCATAAACAGAACCGCCTCAATCATACCGGCCTCCTGTCGGATTGGTAGAAAGCAATATCCACATCAAATTAGCAATAAAAGAGCCCTTCGCATAAAACAAAACTCCGACCCGCCTAACACAATATCCAAAGGCTTTCAAGTGACATTTTATTCTTTCATCGGTTGTTTATATTTTTATGCTTTAATATAATTAGAATCTGTTTTATTATAGATCCATTATAGAATTCCCTTTTGCCCGATTTTAAGTGTCAGGCTCAAAGTTCAATCAAGTAATACTTCCATGTATTTCTGAGTTGATCCGCCTGAGGCGGACGCCTTTCCTGAACTCGAACAAAACAGGATGTTTCTGATACAAGCCCCGGTTGATTGGAATTTCAGACCGAAAAGGAGTCTTGCATGAAGATCTGCAGGTCGTTGCTGATAGTATTGCTTTTTACTTTATTCATTATTCCGGGTGTCTCGCGGGCATGGCAGGGAAAGGTTGTGAGGGTGAGTGACGGCGACACCATTGAGGTGCTGCATAATGGTATTGCCGAAAAGATCAGACTGTACGGAATAGACTGCCCGGAGAAACAGCAGAATTTTGGCGAGCGCGCAAAACAGTTCACATCCAACAGGATATTTTCAAGAATTGTTGAAATTGACCCGGTAACAAGAGACCGTTACGGCAGAACTGTCGGAATCGTATACCATGGAAGCCGCCGTTCTTTGAACGAGGAACTTATCAACAACGGCTATGCGTGGGTCTACCTCCGGTATTGCGACCGCTCACAATGCAGCGAATGGACAAAACAGGAAAAAGAGGCAAGGGTAAGAAAGGTTGGCCTGTGGGCAATGAACAGCGCGCTCCCGCCCTGGGATTTCCGGCGCAATAAAGGATCGGACACAGCATACCAGCCAACCGATAGGGTATACCATGGAAACTTCTCATCCAAGATCTTCCATAAACCAGGCTGCAGGAGATACAACTGTATCAATTGCGATGTTCTTTTCAGCACCAGAAATGAAGCTTTGGCGGCAGGTTACAGGCCCTGCGGGTTTTGCCGGCCATAACCCGCTCAACCACGTTAATATTTTCTAAGTTCGGAGATTTTACTGCCGACAGATGCCTGCTTAATCCGGTATTCCAGTTTAAGCGCATCGCTTTTCGTCATTTCTGAGCTGGCACCAGCCAGTTCAACTGGCCTCCGGGATCTTGTATATCTGGCGCCTCTGCCTGTATTGTGTGATGCCAACCGGTTTTTCAGGTTATTGGTTATCCCGCAATACAAAGATTTATCGGAACATCGGATCAGGTAAACAATCCATTTCCCATTTACCGTCTTTGCTTTAATAATTCACTCTCTCCTTCAATTCATATCCGTATATGAGCTGACTATCCGGTTAATCAAAATATGAGTATGTATTTTAGCGATAAAATTCTCTGTTTTATTTCATCCTGTAATGCCCGGATCCCGGCAAAAAATGTATATTTAATTCTTTTTGCTTTCCATTTTAGTCTTCCGCAAAGTTTCCAGTTTCATAATCTTCCTTTACGGTGAATTCAATTCGCCAGGCAGACCAACGTTTAGATTGATCCGCATAAGACGCTGAATATCGGTTTTCGGGCTGTTCCTCGCAAGGGTGACAGGTTTGTGCGCCAACGCCGCAACCGGCTTCCAGAACACGGCTTCCTGCCGGATAGGAGATGAGACCTTTGCATAACACCCCCTTTTGCCCGATTACTTCGTCAGGCTCAAATTTTAATCCTCGAAATACTCAATGTATTCCTGCGGTTAAAATTATCGCCTTCCTTGAACTTGAGCAAAATTGAATGTTCTGCAAAGGTCTCGA
>JAGVOC010000353.1 GCA_020052975.1 Desulfobacterales bacterium
ACTGGGCAACACTGCCCAAGAAAGAGGCAGCAGCCTGAACAAGAGCAGCTTATCACTTAAAAAACCTTTTTTGCTGTTCAAACAATCCCGACCACCGCTTCCTATGAAAGGATAAAAACTGACGACATACAATTTAAGTGTAAAAAAGAATAAAGAACCCAACTAACCGTTTGAGAAGGACGTCTACCACTGGCGGCAATCCTCACAAGAGCAGTAACCCTTAGCCAATTACGACATCCTTGCCGGGCAGCATAGTTTGTGGTAGCCGCCTCTCAACTTAATGTTAAATAATAACAATTTGTTCCCGGTGCTTAGCTTCACCTGTTCCGGGGGGCCATGAGGCAGGAGGCGAAGGGACAGAAAGCGTGTTATGCAAAGGTTTATGCGTGCAGCCGATAACAGGTGAAATGGTCAAAAGGTCAAAACATATGTTTTTTGGGACAGGGATGGAGTCATAAATAAAGACTCTCCGGATTATGTGAAGAGCTGGTCTGAGTTTGACTTTCTCCCGGGAAACCTGGACGCGATGAGGTTTTTGACGGTTAATAATTATGCTGTTGTGATAACTACAAACCAGTCGATAATTAACCGCAAAATGGCAAGGTAAAGGTGACGATATGAAATTCACCGAAGAAAAACTCGAACAAGCAGTGATCGAACTCTTTGAAGCCGAAGGATAATCTGTCACCGGAGATGCAAATGACTGAACCTAACTCCCAACTCCTCATCTACCAATCCCCCGATGGCGTTATTAAAATCGACGTCCGCCTGGAGAAAGAAACGGTCTGGTTAACTCAGGCACACATGGCTGAGTTGTTTAATAAGGATAAAAGAACAATATCCGAACATATCCGCAACATATTCAACGAAGGGGAGTTAGCCGAAAATTCAGTTGTCCGGAATTTCCGGACAACTGCGCCGGATGGTAAAAGTTACGATACCAATTATTATAATCTTGATGTAATTATTTCAGTTGGTTATAGAGTAAAATCGCAGCAGGGCACCCAATTCCGAATTTGGGCAACCCAGCGACTCAAGGAATATATCGTAAAAGGCTTCGCTCTGAACAGTGAACGTTTTAAGACCGGCAACTCCATGAACTATTTTAATGAACAAACTGCTCTGGGCTATCAGCCATAAGACTACCGCTGAGCTGGTTTACCGAAGGGTGGATGACTCCCTTGTCGTTTCCTCGGTAATTATAGGCAAGTACCAAGGAAATGCAGCAGAAATCTCCGGCAGCATTTTGGGAAAAATCAAATCGGACAAGAATAATCTATTGAAAATATAGATAAAATGAGAGATACTTTATTAATTTTATGAAATGTGATAAACAAAAAATGTATTTTCACCCCCCTCTGTGTTACTGAAACGGGGGGGGCCGTGAGGCCCCTCCTTATCCCGATTATGCCCTATGAAAAAGAGAGGAGAACTTTTATGCAGACCGCTAAAGAAGAAATGACTGAGGTGATAAAGTCTCAACCGGATGATGCGTCATATGAAGAGATTATGCGAGAGTTAGCATTTAAATGTATGGTGGATAGAGGGCTGGAGGATTCAAGAAAAGGCCGAGCTGTTACAAATGAAGAAATGCAGCATCGGATTCACACATGGCAAGAATAAGATGGACAGATGAATCCGAGAAATGGCTTCGAGACATTTTCGACTACGTAGCTCAAGACAATTCGACTGCGGCTCAGAAAGTTGTCTCCGCAATTTATGAAAAAGCCCAAATCCTCAAAGATTTTCCAGAAATAGGATATAAGTATAGAACAGAGCCTGAAGGGGAGATACGAATTCTTCTATATGGTCACTATAGAATTGCTTATCTCATCAGAAACAAGAATTTGATAGATATTTTAGGCATATTTCATGGTGCGATGGAAATTGAAAAATATTTAAGATGAAAATTGGGCATATCAAGTCAATCCAGCCAATCCACCGGACCCGCTTAGGCGAGCCGGTAAATATTTCTTTAAATAATAACAAGTTGTTCCCAGTGCCCGACCTTACCTGTTCCGGTGAGGCATGAGGCAAGAGGTGCAGGGATAGAAAGCATGTTATGCAAAGATTTATGCGTATAGCTTATGAAAGATGAAATGGCCAAAAGATATGTTTTTCTGGACAGGGATGGAGTTATAAATAAAGACTCCCCGGATTATGTGAAGAGCTGGTCCGAGTTTGAGTTTCTGCCGGAAAGCTTGGACGCGATAAGACTTTTGACTGAAAACAATTATTCCGTTGTGATCATTACAAACCAGTCAATAATCAACCGCAAAATGGCTTCTTTAGATGATCTTGAATTTACTCACGCCATGATGAAAAAAAATGTAAGGGAAGGAGGCGGAGAAATAAAAGACATATTCTTCTGCCCCCATAAACCTGAAGACGGTTGTAAATGCAGGAAGCCGGAACCGGGTCTTATTCTTGAAGCTCAGAAAAAATATGGAATAGATGTAAAGAATTCCGTTATGGTGGGTGACAACGCAAAGGATATAGAGTGTGCGAGAAGGGCCGGATGCAGGTATGCCATACTGGTTAAAACAGGAAATTATGAACAGGCCATTTCATCCCTTGAAAAAATGAAAATCTATCCCGACCATATTGCCCGTGATCTTTATGAAGCAGCGGGATGGATAATTGCCAATGTGGATGATTGTCAACGATGAATGCTGATCCTTTTGAGACGATTATCGAAGGCATCCTCGACCATGTCTCGTATTTCAATCCGGAAACCCGCTACACAATCGCTAAAGTTAAAACCTCCGGAGTGGAAGCCCCTGTTACTGTTGTCGGTTTCATGGCGGCTATCAGTCCGGGTGAATCCTTAAAAATCTGCGGGAGCTGGGAGACCCATCCGAGATACGGCCAGCAGCTGAGGATAAAAACTTACGAGGTGACTCTTCCCGGAAATGTTGAAGGAATAAAAAAATACCTGAAATCCGGAATAATAAAAGGTATAGGCCCTTCGCTGGCAGGACGGCTGGTCGGCTGTTTCGGAGAAATGACGCTTGAAGTAATAGAAAAAAATCCTGAAAGACTGTTCGAAGTACCGGGAATAGGAAAAGCAAAAGCGGCGTCGATAGAAAATGCCTGGAAAAGTCATCATTCCGTAAGAAACCTCATGCAGTTTCTCCAGGATATGGGAGTTAAAACCTCTTATTGCGGCAAAATATTGAAAGCATATGGAGATAATGCGGTTGATATTCTCCGGGAGAATCCTTACTGCGCTGCCAAAGATATTCCCGGAGCCGGTTTTTATATTGCAGACGCTATAGCAGGAAAACTTGGTTTTTTGCAGGATAAGCCGGAAAGGGTCAGAGCATGCATTCTCCATCTGATGGAACAGGGGGCAAATGACGGGCATGTATTCTTATATGGAAGCAGGCTGATAGAAAAATGCAGGGATAATTTTGAGATTGAATATGATGCGGCGATAGACGGGGCGGATTATTTGTCCGGATCGGGTGAAATCGTTATCGAAAGGAATTCCGGCCGATTTGAAACGGATGCCGTATATTTAAAGGAATTATATCAGGCTGAGACAGGCCTGGCACAAAGGATTTCGGCTTATCTTTCAATTCCGGTTGCTCCATTTAAAATAGATCCCGGCGATATAACCGAAAAAGTTCAGAAAAAACTCGCCATTAAACTGTCGCAGGAGCAGCTTGGTGTTCTTGAAGGGGTATTCTCACACCGCATAGCGGTAATTACGGGAGGACCCGGGACAGGCAAAACAACTCTTATAAGATCTGTTGCCGCCATCTTTGATTCCATCGGGAAAACGATTGAGCTTGCCGCTCCCACAGGCAGGGCTGCAAGGCGCCTTACGGAAGTGACGGGACGAAAAGCGCAGACCATTCACAGGCTTCTCGGGTATAACGCAATTGACGGCTGTTTCGATAAAAACCGGGACAATCCGATTGAGGCCGACGCCTTGATAATAGACGAGGCTTCGATGGTTGATACTCTTCTTATGTATAGTCTCGTCGCGGCAGTTCCTGTAAATTCCGTGCTTATACTTGTCGGCGATATTTTCCAGCTTCCGTCGGTCGGCCCCGGAAACGTCCTTTCGGACATGATAAACTCCGGGAAGACACCTGTTTTTTATTTGAGCAAAATATTCAGGCAGGCCGGAGAAAGCCCGATAATTGTCAATGCGCACAGGGTCCGAGAGGGTGAATTCCCGGTTTTTGAAGAGCCGGATGCCTCAGTCGCCATATCCGAGTTCTGTTTTATCGAGCAGAATA
>JAGVOC010000290.1 GCA_020052975.1 Desulfobacterales bacterium
AGGGTCAAGGTCAACGTTGTAGTTCCGTTTGTACCAATCGGTAATAGCCAATCTCAATTTGTAGATACCCTTAGAAGCGGAGTAACGATGATTCCTTGGATTGGAAACGGCTTCCGTTAGCTTATCAATAATGGGTTTTGGTGTTGCCAGATCAGGGTTTCCCATCCCTAAATCAATGATGTCATCCCCCCTTCTTCTGGCTTCCAGCTTCAACTCATCAACTATTTTAAAGACATAGGGGGGTAATCTCTTAATCCTTTGAAACTCTTCCATTTTTAGCACACCTTCTGTCGGTTTTTATGCTTAAAACTCTTTTGCCATATCGGCGATCTTATACTGTATAGTCCTTACATGAGAAAAGTCGTCTAGGTCTTTTTTGTTCCTTGGATTGGTATTTACTGTCTCTTCATCTATTATCAAGATTGGAACAACCTGTTCTATATCCAAATTGTTAATCTCTGCCCACCTCTTCTGCCATATATTGGGATGCCTCACTGCATTAAGGGGTTTTTCTTTCAAGGCTATTTTAACCACATAGTGTTTCCCTTCGGTATCCTGGAAGCAAAAGTCCAGTTTTTGGCGACCAGGGTGGACATCTATCCAGTGTTCACTTTTTAGTGTACCCCTATCCATTGTTATACCAATGAGTCTCTCCATTATTTCCGGCTTCTTTGTCATAATATCCCGTACATGATCACCAGTGATACTCTCAACACTTGCCATGATAGTTACCTCCTTTTGCTATTGTATTTTCTTCAAATTTTCCTTTCCCCCTTTTTATAAATAACCCTTCTAATTTTTTCTTGGCTTTCTCAAGCTCCTTGTCCTTTTTATGCTCTCAATTTAGATATTTTTTGGTAGTATTCCACAAGGCATCTCATTGCCTTGGCAGCCCGGCCAAAGGAAGAAAAAACCGGAAGCTGGGCATCAATAAGACGTCTCCGTTGTTCAGCAATGAACTTCCAGCGCCAGTCCTCAAAGTGATTGATGGCTAAATCACCGGTACGCAAAACTACTGCCAGCGGTTTCTCCCCTTTTTTGCCGATCTCGATAAAATCGGTGATCTCCTCTCTGAGGGTAGCAGTCCATCTCTCTTTTTCAAAAGGGGCATCGTCGGTTACATTGGCAATGAGAAAATCGAAATCAGCTTCTTGTGACATCATTTTTAATATATTTCCGGTAGAGATTTGACTGCCCTCCATCATCGATCTATCGGCGGGATTTCCTATCCAATCCCATATATCCGGTGCTCTGTCTTTTAGTTCATTTCTGATCCCATCAGGCAAAGGCACAACATTAAATCCTTCTTCCTCCCATTCATCAGCAGAAAGCACACTTTTTCCCCCTCCTCCTCCTGCTATCCCGACCCTTTTTCCGGAAATCGGTGGAAGGAACGAAAAGGAGACTGTCAGATCAATCATTTCATCAATGGATTCCGCCTGTATGGCGCCTGCCTGCTTTATAGCTGTTTCCCAAAGATTTAAGGAACCGGTCAGAGCCGCCGTATGAGAAGCCGCGGCTCTAGTCCCGGCCTTACCCCTTCCCCCCTTTAGAACAATAACAGGTTTTAGCCGGCTTGCATAGCGCAAAGTATCGAGGAATCTCCTGCCGTCTTTTACCCCTTCAATATAGCTCACGATTATTTTGGTTTCCTGGTCTTCGGATAAGTACCCCAGGAAATCAGTCTCATTCAAGTCCAGGGCGTTCCCGTAACTAATGACTTTGCTGAAGCGTATCCCCCTGAGAGAAGCGTAACGAACGAACTCAGTAGCTGAGCCTCCACTTTGAAAAAATGCACCTACGGGGCCATGCTCTTTAGGAAAGTCATACCCAAAAGAGATTCCCTCTTTTGGGTAGTATATTCCAACGCAATTAGGACCTAAGAGACGAATGTTGAACTCTTTTGCCTGTTTTAGGATCTGCTTCTCAATTTTAAGTGCCTCCGGACGGCCTGTTTCGCTCAAGCGTCCGGTAAAAAGGTGAATGGCCTTAACACCATGATTTGGGCATTCCGAAAGAAGATCAACCACCTTCGAAGCAGAGATACAGCATATTACGTAGTCAACTGAACCAGGGACATATTTGAGATCAGGGTAGGTTTTAAGGTTAAAAACTTTCTCCAGTTTGGGGTTTACAGGGTATATCTGACCACGATAACCGTAATCCAGGAGATGGCGTACGAAATGGTACCCCAGAGAGCGGGGATCTTCCGAAGCTCCTATTACAGCAATAGAACGTGGATGAAAGATGTGTTCAAGGGGATGTTGGGACATATACGATATTTAATACCATGGAATCAGAAAATGTCAATAATTATGTTCAGCCGTTTCCGGTTCTGTTTGATGCCCCAATCCAGGACGGAGAGTGTTAAGAAAGAAGAAGAGTTTTTAACGGATCAAGCCGTTTTCTTGAAAACTGAAGTAGCCTTTCTTTGTCACGATTACATGGTCAAGGACACGAAGTCCGAGAATCTTCGCAGCCTCGGTCAACTGTTCGTGTGTATTGCGGTCGGACTGACTGGGCTGAAGGTCGCCGGATGGGTGATTGTGGACGAAGATCACGGCGGCGGCTCGGTCTGTGATAACGTCCGCAAATACTTCGCGGGGATGAACCGGGCTCTGGTCGAGAAGGCCAATCGTTACCCCCCGCTTTGCGATAACCTCGTTTGCGCCGTTGAGCGAGATGCAGACGAAGTACTCCTGCTGCTTTCCGGCAATGTCATCCACCAGCGGCAGAACATCCTGGGCAACGGTGATCTTGACCGTGTCTTTGAGCAAGTGGCGGCGGGCGAGTTCAAATGCCGAAAGGATTTGACATGCCTTGGCAAGTCCCACGCCCGGAACGG
>JAGVOC010000102.1 GCA_020052975.1 Desulfobacterales bacterium
CAAATGAGTCTTAACCATCATGGTCGAAAAATCGGCATACTTGGGATCGCTCTCAAGCATTTTTGCCTTTGCTTCCGCTTCAGCAGTCCATGATACGCCATCAGCCCCGTAAACTTCTTTCGCTATGAGAGCAACTCTATCGCGGAGCTTCATCTCAAGAGGATAGAGGAATTTGAAGTCATTCTTTTCATTGCAGGCTTCAATAACTGCATCAGCAAGTTCAAGAGCGCCTTCGCCGCCTTTTTCCCAGTGTTTGGATTCGGCACAGCGGGCGCCGGCTGCTTCAGCCGCTTTTTTTACAATGGCTACCTCGGCGTTAGTGTCGGTATAGAATCTGTTTACGCAGACAACCGGTTTGATACCGGCCTTGCGGATGACGCCTATCATGTGAACCATGTTCTCGATGCCCTTTTCAACCAGAGCGAGGTTCTCCTTTGTGTACGCATCATCGAGGGCTTTCCCGGCAACCACTTTGGGGCCGCCGCCGTGCATCTTGAGCGCGCGGATGGTTGAGGTCAGTACGGATACGTGAGGCTTGAGGCCGCTGTTACGGCATTTTACGTTCCAGAATTTTTCAAAACCGATATCTGCCGCAAACCCGCTCTCTGTTACCTGGTAATCAAACATCTTAAGGCCCATGCGGTCTGAAATGATCGATGACTGCCCTACGGCAATGTTTGCGAATGGTCCGGCATGAATCATACAGGGCTGGTACTCGGCAGTGCTTAACAGAGTCGGATTAATTGTATTGCGCATAAAGGCAGTCATTGCGTTGCCGACTTCAAGGTCGCCCGTCGTAACGGGTTTTCCGCTCTTGTCGAAAGCAACAGTAATTTCATTAAGTCGTTTTTTCAGGTCGGCAAGGTCCCTTACTATTGAAAGGATTGCCATACACTCTGAACCTACGGCAATTCCAAACTTGGACTGCATAGCATAGCCGTCTGTCCTTCCGCCCAATCCGATAATTATATTTCTTAATGACTGGGCACAGAAATCAATGATCCAGCCCATTTCAACGCGTGTCGGATCGATATCGAGGCGGCGCATCTTGGTGAGTCTTGCCAGTTGCTCGTCATTATAATTTCTTTCATGCTGCATACGGGCCGTCAAGGCAACCATGGCAAGGTTGTGGGCGTTCATAATATCGTTTATATCGCCTGTTAACCCCAGGGAAAACTCGGTCATGGGAATAATAAGAGCATTACCGCCGCCTGCCGCGGTTCCCTTTACGTTCATTGTAGGTCCGCCGGAAGGCTGCCTCAGGGCGCCGCCGACGTTTTTGCCTCGTTTCCCGAGACCTTCCATGAGACCGACCGAGGTCGTGCTTTTTCCTTCACCCAGAGGTGTCGGGGTAATTGCTGTAACCTCAATATACTTGCCGTCCGGTTTCTTCTCAAGGCGGTTCATAATTTTAAGAAAATCAAGCTTTGCAAGCCTGCCCATTGGAAGGACTTCATCGGGCATAAGGCCCAGTTTTTCTCTCCACTGCTCCGGTGACGGCATGTTGACTTCCGCCGCTTCGGAAATCTGCCAGTCAGCCATTTTTACCGCATCATAAGCCATCTGTCGAATCCTCCTTAGTTTTTAATTGTTGACATATACAGGAAAAACATAGCCTGCATTTTTCTGTTATCGCTGCCTGCTTCCACTTCAAATCAGAGAAAATGGGATATTGACATGCAACCATATCCCAAGAAATAGCTTTAAATTATAATGAGTTAAATCATACCATAGAGCACAAAACAATGCTCAATTATCATGGACTTTAAGCATTGGCAAGAATTATGTGTCTAAAAAGGTTTATTAAATACGCTGAAGGACGCCAAGGGTTTTTGTCATTGGAAGCTCTGTAAAGAGGTTTGATTCAAGGGCATGATTATACACACGGTATGGAGCCTGTCCTCCTTTGGCAGGATCTGAGAAAATGTCATGAATGAGAAGATAGCCGCCTGAAACTATATGTTTTGCCCAGCAATTATAGTCTGTCAGCGCCGTTTCATATGAATGCCCGCCGTCGATAAAAACGAGATGAAGAGGCGAAGCCCACATGCGTGCTGCAATATCGGACCTGCAGACAACCGGAACAACAGTCTCTTCAAGGCCCGCTTTTTCGAGTGTTTTCCTGAACTTTTCCAGAGTATTCATCCGCCATGAAACATAATCAAAAAGTTCAGGATCAAAATATTCCTCTCCGGGCTGCTGCTCTTCCGAACCACCGTGATGGTCTATGGAAAACAGAATCCCATTTTTCTCCCTGCACGCCGTCCCGAGATAAATTGCCGATTTGCCGCAATAGCTTCCTATTTCAAGGCATGGCCCCAGCCCGGCAACCGAAAGAGCCGTATCATAAAGACGCATGCCCTCTTCAGGATCAAGAAAACCCTTAACGCTTTCCACAAGTGCCGGGTCAAATATCACCTTTCATCTCCACCTTTTAATAAGCCGTCATTATTGACGGCAAAGTAAAAAGCTCATTATGCAAGGCGCGCGAATCTTGAGGAATGAAGCGTACTTATTGGTACGCTACAATGACGAAAGATGAAGCGCAACACAGCAGAATGACTTTTTAATAAGCCGTCATTATTTTATCTCATCATATCCCCGAACAAGTACTTCCCTCGGTTTTACACCGTCAGAAGGGCCGACAACCCCCTCTTTTTCCATTACCTCTATTATGCGGGCAGCCCTGTTATAGCCTATACGCAAATGCCTCTGGATCATGGATATTGACGCCTGCCTGGTCCTGGTAACCAGAGCCAGGGCATCATCATATCTCTCATCATGCTCTGCTGAATCGGTATTGGACTGTTCAATCGACCTCGCCTTCGTTATCTTTTCGTCATACTCCGGCTTTTTCTGTTTTTTCAGAAATTCTGTAATCCTTGTTATTTCAGCTTCGGATATGAATGCGCCGTGTATGCGCTGAATCCTTGCAGTGCCGGGAGGCATGAAAAGCATATCCCCGTTTCCAAGCAGATTCTCAGCTCCATTGGCATCCAGTATGGTCCGCGAGTCGGTTTTGGAAGAGACCTGAAAGGAGAGACGGGTGGGGAAATTAGCTTTAATAATGCCGGTCAAAACATCAACCGATGGTCTCTGCGTCGCTAGTATCAGGTGAATTCCGGCAGCTCTTGCCATTTGCGCAATGCGCGTCAGAGAAACCTCCACATCCCGTGAAGCCACCATCATCATATCCGCAAGTTCGTCGATGATAATAACTATAAGGGGGAGTCTTTCGAGAACCTCGCCCTTTTCATTTTTTGCCCCTTTTGCAGCCTTCTGCTGATACTGGTTTATATTTCTTGCCTTGTTTTCCGAGAGAATCATGTACCTTCTCTCCATTTCATGCACAGCCCAGAAGAGCGCATTTGTGGCTTTTTTCGCGTCCGTAACCACCGGAGAAATGAGATGCGGGATGCCGTCGTACATGGCCAACTCGATCCTTTTAGGATCAACCATAAGGAGCTTTACTTCATCCGGCGTAGCCTTGTAGAGCAGGCTGCATATCATCGTGTTTAACGCTACGCTCTTACCGGATCCGGTTGCTCCTGCTATAAGCAGGTGCGGCATTTTGTCGAGCTCCGCCACAACAGGATTTCCCACAATATCCTTGCCGAGGCAGATGGTAAGTTTTGATTTTGATTTCTCAAATGCGCTTGAAACAACAATCTCTTTAAACTTGACGATTTCCCTGTCCGTGTTCGGAATTTCAATACCGACAACAGCCTTCCCCGGAATCGGAGCTTCTATCCTTATGCTTGTTGCCCGAAGAGCAAGCGAAAGATCATCCGTGAGATTAACGATTTTGTTTATCTTCACCCCCGGAGCAGGTTCATATTCAAAAGTCGTGATAACCGGCCCCGGTATAACTGCCACTACCCTCCCGTTTACACCAAAATCTTCAAGCTTCTTCTCGAGAAGCTTTGACTGCATTTTTAAGTTTTCATTATCGAAACTGGCCGGCCTGGCCTGCGGTTCATCAAGAAATTTTACGGAGGGCAACTGGAAACCTGTTTCGGCGCGCATGAAGTCAAATACTTCCTGTTTTGGAACGGGCGCTTCCTTAACAGGTTTTGTTATTGCCGCCTTTATCTCTATTTCCGGTTCTTTCAGATCCTTTTTTTCTGCTTTAAGCCTGGAACGTTTTACAGCTTTTTCCCTGCGTTCTTTTAACATAATGAAATTTGTTGTTACACGTTCAGAAGCAAATAAAATGATCCCCCAGAAACGTCTCAGAATACCCATCACAGATAAGCCCGTTGCGAGGACAAAACCGGCAACCCATGACAGAGCGAGGATAATAACAGAACCTGTTATATTATAGTACTTAACGAGAAACGATTTAAGTGAAATTCCTATAATCCCGCCGGGGGAAAAATCGTGTCCGAATATGGCAAAATCATTTTCGTGAAACGCAAGCAGGCTGGCCGTTGTCACAACAAGAAGAAATCCGCCGGCAAGAGTAACCATTATTATTCGGCCGGTATAATTACCGAAAAATCTTACGCTGACAAAGAGAATAGCCGCAGGAATAATAAACGATGCCATTCCAAAGAGAGCAACAATAATTCCGGCAATATTCGATCCAACCACGCCGAACAGATTGTTAACTTCACCCGACGCTTTTGCGTTATTTATTGAAGGATCGTAAGGGCTGTAAGACAAAAGACTGATTAATGTGAAAACAACAAGAAAAAATAATAATATACCGATTAGTTCCTTGCGCATATTAATTGTCCTGTCTTTCGCCTCTCACCTTACTCGCACTTCGAATTTCGCACATCAAATGGAACAAAGGGTTCAAGGATTCGAGGGTTCAAGTGAAAAACCATACCACCTCACGCCTCACGCCTGCTTTCTATATCTCAAGAATAAACGGCAGAATAACCGGCCTGCGTTTTATCGCGAAATTGAAATATTTTCTTAAAGCGGTTTGCACCATGGATCTTATTTTATTGACCCTGTCAGGCGTATCGGGAGTTATCTCCTCAACTATCTCGAGAATAACGCATTTTGCATCCTCAAGGAGATGCCCGGTTTCTGTCTCAAACACAAATCCACGGGACACTATCTCTGGCCCGTAAACAATAATCCCGGTCTCTTCATCAAAAGCCATATTAACAACAACAAGCCCTTCTTCGGAAAGCGCCCTTCTTTCTTTAAGCACACTCCTTCCGACATCCCCGATTCCCTTTCCGTCAATAAGAATTCGCCCGGTTGCAACATCTTCCCTTATCCTTCCACCCTTCTCGTCAAACTCTATTATCTGTCCGTTTTCTGCAAGAAGTATCTTTCCCTTTTTTATTCCAACATCCTCAGCCAGCCGGGAATGGAGCACCAGATGTCTATATTCCCCATGTATCGGAATAAAATACTCGGGTTTGGTCAGGTTTATCATCAGCTTTAATTCTTCCTTAAAAGCATGCCCTGACACATGGATGTTTGATATTTTTTCATATATTACATCAGCCCCGCGCTTATAAAGTTTATTAATGATATTGGTTATGGCTCTTTCGTTGCCGGGAATAAACTTGGAAGAGAGGATAACGGTATCATTTTTTTTCACGCTTATCTGCTTGTGCGAACCCGTTGACATTCTCGCAAGTGCGGACAATGGTTCTCCCTGGCTGCCTGTGGTAATCATAATTATCTCGTCATCTGAAAACTCGTTTATCTGGTTTATATCAATCTCTATCCCATCAGGAATTTTCAGATAGCCGAGCTTTTTTGCAATGCCTATGCTTATTTCAATGCTTCTTCCATTGAAAATAATTTTTTTCTCCCTCGCTTTTGCGATATTAACAATCTGCTGAATCCTTGCAATATTGGAAGCAAAAAGGGCAATGATTACCCTGCCACTGCACCCCATTGTTATTCTTGCAAGGGTTTCGCCGATCTCCTTTGCTGAAATAGTATAGCCCTCTTTTTCAATGTTTGTCGAATCGGAAAGAAGGCACAAAACCCCCTCATCCCCGCATCGTGCAAAGCTATGGACATCAGTCATCATTCCATCCATGGCTGTGTGGCTGATTTTAAAGTCACCCGTATGAATAATCATTCCCAAAGGGGTTCTGATCGCAAGCCCTACTCCATCAACTACGCTGTGGCCAACCCTTATAAACTCAATCTCAAAGGGTCCCAGTTTTAATTTTTCTCCGGGCGATATTTCATAAAGTGAAGCCGGTGTCAGAAGCCCATACTCTTCAAGTTTATGGCGGACAAGTCCCAGGGTAAAAGGAGTCCCGAAAACAGGGACGTTTATATCTTTTAATAAAAAAGGAAGCGCCCCGATATGATCTTCATGGGCATGAGTCAAAACTATTCCGGCTATTCTGGATTTATTCTGCTTCAGGTAAAGCATGTCGGGAATTACAAAATCGACTCCCAGCATGTAATCTTCAGGAAACATGAGCCCGGCATCGACCACGAATATCGAGTCGTCATACTCAAAAACCATCATATTAAGGCCGATTTCACCAAGCCCGCCGAGAGGAATGATTTTTAACATCACAAAATGCCCTTCTTCCCCTCATCAACGGATTCACACATGATATTTCTGATCTTTTCCATAAGCTCATCCTTGGTTTCTTTTGTAAAATCTGAGGTCTCGACAGGTTTCCGGATTTCGAGGGTAACCTTGCCGGGTTTAATGAGGAGCCTGCTTTTGGGCATGACTGAAAATGTGCCCCGGATAATAACCGGCAGAATCGGGACACCCGACTCAATCGCAAGAACAAACCCGCCTTTTTTAAAGGAGCCTATATTGCCGTCCCTGCTTCTAGTTCCTTCGGGAAAAATCATGACGGAAACTCCATCTCTTATTATTCCGGCAGCCTTTTTCAGACTTTCAAAGGCTGATTTCTGGTTTGAACGGTCTATGCAGACATATCCGGCCCTTTTCATCGCATATCCAAAGAACGGTATCCTGAAAAGCTCAATTTTGGCGAGCCACCTGAACTGGACTGGAAGAAGCCCTAAAAGGATCGGAATATCATAATTGCTCTGGTGATTGGACATATAAATGTAAGATTTACCCGGATCTATGTTTGAAAGGCCCTTAACCGTCACTTCCAGGGGGCTTACAGCAAGGATAGACCGTGCCCACATCCCGGCAATCTTGTGAGGCAAATCTCCCTTACGGCTAACAAAAGAAACAAAGATTGTCAGCAGGCCAAAAAAGATTGTTGCCAGAACAATCCATGCAATAATAGCCGCGGTCATTAACATGTCATTTCCCAAAATTTTTTAAAAAGCATCTTTGACGGCTTCGTAAAAAGTCCGGATTTTCACTTTTTCGTCATTCCTGCGGAAGTCCGCCGCGGCGGATTTTCACGGGAATGACGGGATTTTATACTTTTTACGAGTCCATCAAATTTTAATTTCAAGCTGCTTAAGCATATCATCAATATATTGAATAAGCCAGTTCCGCTGTTTTTCAGTGGCATAATCAATGCAGCTGCATTTGATCCGGTTTTTCGTACGCACAAGAAGCTCGCAGGAAATAAGCTCCGGTTTAAGGTCGACAACAAAAAAAAGAGGGAGGCATTCGGTATGTGATGTCTGTTCATTGGTTAACATCTCTTTTTCAAGCTGTAACCAGTAAATGCCTTCGATCTCCGAATCCCCAAGATTTTCATCAAGGTATAATTTAACCTTTTTATAGTCATTGTATCGCAGTTCATCAATAACATATTGCTTCATGAAAAATTCACCTGTTTAAAAAAAATTATCACAGATTAACCTGCTAATCAACTTTCCAGAATTTCCCTGATCTTCCTGCTTATCTGCTGTATATTATATGGTTTCTGGATAAAGCCGTTACAGCCGCTCGCAAGTATCCTTGTAGCCTTGCCATCAATGGAATAACCGCTGGCAAGAAGAACCTTTAAGTCAGGGTTAATTTTTTTTATCGCATCAAAAGTCTCCGCTCCTCCCATTTCCGGCATTATCATATCGAGGATGACAAGATCAGGCTTAAGAACTTTTCCTTTGCCCCGGCCGCTCATGTCCATGGTTTGGCGTAATATTTCAATCGCCTCTTTCCCGCTTATTGCTGGAATTACATTGTAACCCAGGGCTTTTAAGACTTCTCCGCCAACATCGAGAATTACACTCTCATCGTCAACCAGAAGGATTGTCTCAGAACCTTTGGACGGAGCATCAGCAATTGTACTTTCAGCTTGCAATAAACTAAGCTTCCTTCCTGAAACCGGAAAATATAATTCGAAGGTCGTACCCTTTCTTTTCTCGCTCGATACATGTATAAAACCACCATGACTCTTGATGATTCCGTAAACGGATGACAGCCCAAGACCGGTTCCCCTGCCTCTTTCTTTTGTAGAAAAAAATGGCTCAAAAATTCTCTGCTTTGTGGCTTCATCCATACCTGTACCCGTATCGGTTATGGCTACCCTTACATACCTGTCCTGCAAGGCTTCATATGCTGTTTTAAGCTGCTTGCTCAAAACGATGTTTCTGGTTTCAATGTATAAATTTCCGCCTTCCGGCATTGCATCAGAAGCATTCACATAAAGGTTCAAAAGAACCTGAGCTATCTGACCGCGGTCCACATCAACGGTCCACAACCCCCTTTCGTATTTTTCGTGAATCGTAATCTCCTTTTTTGTCCGGGCAAACATGTTCGTGCTGTTTTTTACTACGTCATTCAAATCCGACGTTTCAATATCGTACTTTGCCCCTTTTGCAAAGCCCAGGATGCGCCTGGTAATATCAGATCCTGTCTTAACGAGGGCCATTATGTTTCCGAGATGTTCCTGATTCGGGTGATCTTTCTCAGTCCGGAGTTGAACAAGAGTTGCATTTCCCTGAAGAGCCATGAGAATATTATTAAAATCGTGCGCAATACCTCCTGCAAGAGTGCCAATTGATTCAAGCTTCTGGGCCTGGTGCAATTGATCTTCAAGCCGGTTCCTTTCGTTCTCAGCTATCATCCGTTCCGTTATGTCACGTGAAATCCCGCGGAATCCGATGAAACTGCCTTCATGATCTTTCAAAGAATAAACCGAAAGTTCAAAAAATCTTTTACTTCCGTCTTTTCTGACAATTTCATATTCTGTTTCAGTGGCATGCTCCCCTGTCTTATATACGCGGTTAAAAAATCTGAAAAGCCTGTCGGCTGTTTTCACATCCAGAAAGCTTCTGAAATTACTCCCTAATAGTTCACTCGGGCTTGCTCCGACCATATCGCATATTGCTCTGTTGAAGAAAGTCATATTTCCGGAAATAGTCAGCTCAAAATAACCTTCTTCCATTGCTTCAAGTATGCTTCTGTGTTTTTCTTCGCTTTTTCTTAATGCCTCCTCTGCTTTTTTACGCTCGGTAATATCCAGAAAAGCGCCTGTTATAAATTCAACTTCTCCTTTTTCATTACAGACAATCTGGGCGCCATCCTCGATCCATATTATCTTTCCGTTCTTTGTTTTAATTCTGTATTGCCTGATATAAGATTTATCGGTTGCAAGAGCCTCCATAAATTTTTCCTTAACATATGGAAGATCCTCCTCAAGTACAAGGTCATACCACTTCAAGCTGCCTTGCATAAATTCTTCTTTTTTATAACCTGTCACCACTTCGATCTTGTCATTAAAAAATTCTATCGAACTATCCATATACGCCTTGCAAACGATATTGGGCAGGTTATTAACCAGCATCCGGTATTTCTTCTCGCTCTCTTTGAGTGCTTCCTCGGAACGTTTAATCTCTGAAATGTCGGAGGCGATGCACAAAAATCCGCTTGTACTTCCATCCGAATCCAGAAGCTCGTTAACAGAAAGGATAACAGATAACCTCGTTCCGTCTTTTCGGATGTAAGTGCATTCGCGTTCTTTCAGATTCCCGTTTCTTGCATATTCAAAGAAGACCCCAAGGCCGTCAAGCTGTTTACCGCTTGAAGAAATTAATTCCTCTCTTAATAAATCGAGTTCGGATTTCAGATGAAACGTATCATATGTCAGTCTGCCGACGACCTCCTCAGGCCTGTAGCCCAGGAGCTTTTCGGCTCCCCTGTTAAAAACAATGACAAAGCCCTTCTTGTCTGCCGCAATTATGGCAATCTGCAGAGCTGAATCAAGAACGGCCTTTCTCAGTGCATTAGCGATCTGGAAGCGATAGAGAATCTCCTCGGTCTCCTCAAACTGTTTTACGACAAGATCGGCTGTTATCTCAGCTGCCTTCCTTGCGGTACGGATTTCTCCCCTGAGGATCCTGTTTTCTTCCTTCAGCTCAAGTATCTCTTTTTGATTTGTGTTCAGATTTTCAGGATTGCAAATCTCCATGCTTATCTTTCTTATTATAACTCTTTATTATTATTCGGCATTGATGGACTCGTAAATAGTCCATCAACAGGCCGAGGGCGATTAAGCCCCGGCCTGGGGTGAGGGTGGAACCGCTTGAATTTACTTCAAGCGGCGGGAGAGTCCGCCTCAGGCGGATTTCCCGCCA
>JAGVOC010000221.1 GCA_020052975.1 Desulfobacterales bacterium
GGGAGACGGGCAGACGGTACAGGTAGCATTATTGGTCCCAAAGAAATCAACATACGGTGCGGCGGCTTCGTCAAGCTTCCAGTAGTGAAGCATGTCAGACGGGCATCCGCTTGGTTGCGCTATGGCTAATGAGTTCAAACTCAGCAAGAAAAAACAAACACAAGCGAAAACCATCTGTTGTGAAAAAATTCTTCTCATTTTATTTTCCTCCTTCATGTTGTAATCTTTTATAAACTTGAAATTTTCAGAATATTTTGAATAATTTTTTTATACTCTTCAGAGAAGAGTTCTCTTGTATGATTTGCTCTTGCAAATTCCCAGGCCTTAAAAGACATTTGTCTGAGTTTCTCAACAGGCATGCTGGAAATTATTTTTATGGTATTCTTTATTGTGTCGATAGAACAATCCTGTAAAATCATTCCAAAATCTTCATCTACGTCCACGCTTGACTCATAACTGATAACAGGAATAATCCCTGCGTGCATGCATGTTATTACACTTCCACCACCACCTTCTGAGCAAGAAGGATATATGAGTGCCAGACACTTGTTGCTGATATCAAGAAAGTCAGGAGTATTTACATCGACCCAACCTATAGTGTGTATATTAGAAGTATCATAGAGCTCTTTATAGTATGCTTTTTCGAAATCTTTTTCTTTCTGTATCGGACCACAAATGTATAAATTATAATCCGGTATTTCTATAAATGCATCCAGAACTAAATCCAGGCCTTTATGGACAAATCCGTCGCTACCGAACCATAAAAAGTTATGCCTGCACAACTCAAAGTCTTTATCTTCCGGTCGTGGATACACGGCACATGTTGAAATGGGAGCACGGAATATCGGTTTCTGGGCATAATTATATGTCGTGATTGTGAATTGATTTCCTAAAAGAGTTGCGTAATCAGCGTATTCAATTGCGAGATTTGATTCCACTATTTTTTGACTTTCAATTGTAACCTTTTTCCTTTGTTGTAGGGCTAAAGATCGGCTGTGTGAAGCATGATTATTAAAAAGCCAGTGCGCTGTATCTAAGTGCACAATTTTAATGCAATTTTCACCAAGCTGCTTTGCAATCCTCACAAAATTCGTGCGCGCTGCAACAAAGATCGAATATTTTTTATTAGGAATAAATGTATTATTTTTATAATCAATAACATCAACAGAATAACCGAGTTTCAAGAAAGTATTAGCAATCTGAAAGGTCTCCCAAAAATGGGTATGAGAATTGGGTATCGGCTCCCCGGGTTTCAACAAGAAAGGTTCTATTCTATAAGATAAAAGTACATTGCCCTTAGAATCATTGTTAGGGTTAAGTGTGATGAGTCTTTCTATTGGATTTGGTACGCATTTTCTTATTTCTACACCAAACTTTAAAGCAAATTTGTTTATCATTTTTTTGAGACTTTTTTTTATTCGGTAAAAAAGATGCAGAGAATTGAAATTATTTAATTTATTATTAGTCCTATTCTTAATGGCAATTTCTACAAAGTTCAGCGGCAAGTTTTGATGAGACATTCTCATTTCTTTTTTGTAAATTTCAACTTTTGCTATGTTTTCCTCTATCAAGTGTTGGTAATACGTATCTTTAATAAAAGAATCTTTGTTAGACCATTCCCATTTGTCATACCATGACCAACATTCATTATTTTTATAATTATTTTTAATTTTTTTTGCTAGCCCTTTGTTGGTTTTTAATGTTCTATATTCCGATTCAAGTGCAGGCAATATTTTCAACATTAGAGGCGCCGATTTACTGCTGTAATAATTAGAGAACCACAAATCAAACCTGAATTTATGCTGCAATTCTTTTACAACTCTGTATATCTGAACATGTTCATTATGTCCATACTCTCCCCAGGGGTTGTGCGTAAACACGTTCATACAACCTTCCAGTTCTGATGCGAGCAGATTCTTTAAGCTGGAATAATTTTCTCTGTATAAACGATCAGGATATTTTTTGTCTGTAATTTCGATCCCATACTCGGTGATTACGGGATTATCCCAATCGACTCCGTAAAAAGTTTCTGACTCATTGAGTCCGAGACAGGATACATTTTTCAAAGGGTATTCCTTGAGGGCCGATTGTCTCCCAATACGATAATTCGGATCAGAGCTGATACCCAGAAAGCAAACGATTACCTTGTCGACTTTATCCAGGACTGAGCTAAACCATAAGATCTCGTCATCCGGATGCGCACATACAATAGCAGATTTATTGAACATATCCGGGATGATTATTCTTTCTCTGGCTGTTTGTCGATGAAAGAATGCAAGCATAATTTCGTAAAGAAAAATTTGCTATCCTGTGCTGATGCATTGTTAATGTTAATACCGCGCCTGTAACTGTTATTTTTATCCTGAAAGGTTGAGGGATGAAAGATGGTTATTTTCCATTAGGACTGAATTTAGTGCTCCACGGCAGGAGAGGCCTGATGATGCCGGGGAGATTTCTTGTATATTCACCTCGGGCAGAATTCCCCTCGAGGGTATCGATCACCTGAAATGCAACCGCATACGGCTGATCGCAGTGGACCGTAAATGGAGATTCGGTTGCGATGCCTCCTCCGACGAAAAACGTGCCCTCGGCCATCAAATTACCGGGGATCCATACAGTGCTTATGAACCGTCCTTTGGGACGGGGAATATTTCTCCATTCAGCATCCTGATCTATTGTTACAAAAACGATCTGCCCTTCTTCATTCACCACGCCGAAGTTAGGGATGAGAGAATATCCTTCCCTGAGTACTTCGAAGTCTATCTCAAGACCGACCTGTTTTCGGATATCAATTGCATCGGTTGCTCCGCCGTCTTCGGTAATTACCCGGATCGCATGCATGCGGACAATATCGTTGCCGGGGGTTGTCGAAGGATCATCCCATTCCCTGACGCCGGTTAATCCATATTGAGACCGCAGGTATCCGGATACAACCTGCTTTGTCGGACCATCCTGGATTACACGGCCTTCTTCGAGAAGAATTGTTCTCTTGCAGAGACGGGTAACCGCAGGCATATTGTGAGAAACAAAGAGTACGGTCCTTCCTTCTTTGCCTATATCTTCCATCTTGCTGATGCATCTTTTCTGAAAACGTGCATCCCCAACAGCAAGCACTTCGTCGACAAAGACGATTTCTGTTTCCAGATGGGCTGCCACTGCAAAGGCGAGCCGCAGATACATGCCGCTTGAATAATGCTTCACCGGGGTGTCGATAAATTTCTCTATTTCTGCAAAACTGACTATTTCGTCGAACTTATTTGTGATTTCTGTCCTCTTCATGCCTAGTATTGTCCCGTTAAGATACACATTTTCCCTCCCGGTCAGTTCGGGATGAAAGCCGGTGCCAACCTCAAGAAGTGAACCGACCCTCCCATGGATTTCACCTGATCCCTGAGTAGGCTCTGTTATGCGTGAAAGGATTTTTAGCAGGGTGCTCTTGCCGGCTCCGTTTCGCCCGATAAGTCCGACGACTTCTCCCTTGCTGATTTCCATTGAAACATCCTTCAGTGCCCATATCGTCTCATTTAATTCAGATGCGCCTGATGCATGACCCCGTATGAGTCTGGCGGCACGACGGAATGGAGCTACCATCGAATCAGCAATGGTATCACGGAGGGTCCTGTAACCTGATTGTTGTTTCCCAATATGGAATTTTTTGCTGATCTGATTTAAGCGTATTGTGATTTCTGTCTGTGAATTTATCATGCTACATCCGCGAACGTTTTTTCCATGCGGCGGAAATAGAAAGCTCCGCTGACAAGAAGCAGCAAGGTAACAAACGATGACACAATGATAACAGGACCTGGCGCAGTGTTTGTGCCCAAGAGGGCCCAACGGAAACCTTCGACAACCCCGACCATTGGATTAATTCCGTAAATAGTACGCCAGGGCTCAGGCAGAAGACTGCTGGGATACACAATCGGCGTCGCAAACATCCAGAACTGAACGATGAACGGTAGTATATAGCGGACGTCCCGGAACTGGACATTCATTGCTGACAACCAGAGGGAAACACCGAGGGAAGCGCCTAACGACAACAACAGGAGTAAGGGCAGCCAGACTATATTTATGGTGGGCGTGAGACTATAGTAGAACATCATCGCAATGAGGACCAGGAAAGAGAGGAGGAAATCAAAGACACCGGACAATACCGATGCAATCGGAATGCAGAGCCTCGGGAAATAGATTTTTTTAATCAGGCCAGCATTGCTGACGAGACTGTTCGAGGCCTTGTTCAGGCCATTTGTAAAGAAAGTCCATGGCACGAGCGCGGCATAACTGAATATTGGATATGGTATACCATCAGATGGCATTTTTGCCAATTTGCCAAAGAAGAGGCTGAATACTACCATGGTAAAAAACGGTTGTATGATCGCCCAGCCTGCGCCAAGCACTGTCTGTTTGTAACGTACTTTCACATCACGCCAGATAAGGAAATACAGCAGTTCTCTGTAATCCCAGAGTTCGTTCAGTTTCAGCGCAACCCAGCCCGATGAAGGCTTAAGAAATATTACTGGTGATTCTGACATTTGGTCGGTTTTTTTCATGAGATGATATTTTACCCTGACATGTTTTTTTCAGCATTAAGAGAGGAATTTCTGTACCATTCAACTGTCTGGGACAGACCTTTTTGCAATGAGACAACTGGTTTCCAAGCGATCTTCTCGAAGGTATCGGAGATATTTGCAACTCGTATCTGTTCCATCGGGCGATTATTAAGGGCACCGAATAATGGTTCAATTTCAGGATTGACAAGATTTCTTATATATTCAACCACAGTATGAATTGATGTTAGGCTTCCTGATCCCAAATCGAGGCTATCCCCTTCTCTATCAGGTGCACAGGCAATTGCAACAAGACCCTCAACAACATCCTGCACATAAATCCAGTCGACCTGCCGTGTTCCGCTGCTCAGCCTTGGGGCCTGGTTACGGAGATAGGAGAGCGTAACATAAGGTATCAGTTTCTTGAGGTCATTTTGACCGGGTCCATAAACCATAAAAAGACGGGCGATAACTACCGGAGTCCTATAAAGTGCATGGAACATATTCGCATAGGCAGTGCAAGTCCATTTGGCTGCCGCATACGGTGAACTGGGGATGATATTCATGCTGTTTGCCCGCGGTTCCTCCATAGAACCGATCACAATAAAGCGCTGACACCCCAACTCGGTTGCTGCTGTCAAGAGATTTACCGTGGTCATCAAATTATTCCTGAACGTCGGCATTACCATACTCAAATCACGAGAGCCGACAACATGGCTTGCAAGATGAAAGATAATAGCCGGCTTTACCGTACGCAGCAGATCATGAACGAATTCATAATCGCTCAAATCACCTTGTTGCCAGCGGACACCATCATCTCTGTTAAGGAGGTTTGCACGGGTCACGCTATATACTTCAGCCCCGTTCTCACAGAGATTTCTGCATAAATGCGAACCTATAAATCCGCTTCCACCAGTAACAAGTATCTTTTGACCGGAAACTCTTGCAGTAGTATTCAATTGATCAGCAGGTGTGAACATTTTACAAAACCTCTTTCAGTAATGAATGACTCAGGAGAATATCGGTAACCTCTCTAAGGCGAGAGAATTGGATACCGGATCTTTCAGAGATGTCCAGCAATGTATTGCTTCCGTCAGATAGATTGAGCACCCATAGGAGTGCAAGTTCTCTGAACTTCTTATCATTTTCTCCCCCTATGGTCTGATATAAGCCTCTTCTTCCGAGTTGCGGTTCGCACTGCGGGTTCTGATTAAGATATCTTCTGTTATTCTCGAGAACATTGAGAATCGATAAAAATAAAGAAAACGAATCTGCAAGATATTCGGGACGGACGAAGTCAAGATTGTCTGCTGATGTATGATATTCAGGGTATCTGCCATGGGGAGTTCGCATGAGACAGCCGACCGGGAGGTTGAACCCGGGTGAGCAGTATTGCCGTTCATCATAGCCGTACGGAACAAAATCGAGCATCTCAAAATCATTTCCGGAGTCCCTCAATGCGCAAAGAACCGCTCTGTCAATTTCTGCGTCACCCAAACGGCTTCTTTTATAAGTAAATTTTCCCGGGTCTCCCAGGCACGCTGCAACCAGACCATGTTTTATTTTTGCAACCTTGTTTTCGTTGAGACAAAGCCATGTTACTGAGCCGATGGTGCCGGGAATAAAGAGAAATCTATAGGAGTATCTTAAAGGTTTTTGGGTCAGGTGTTGTGCAAGCAATGTCGCAATGGCGATCCCCGACAGATTATCATTGCAAAGGGAAGGGTGGCAGATATGGCACGATACAAGAATTTCCTCCGTTTCTTCCCCCTGTATGAAATATTCGCCGTAGGTTAAGTGGCCATTTTCAAGGGATGTGCCGATGAATACTTCATACTCTGCATCATTGAGTTTCAAAAACTGATTATGGCTTATGCAGAATCCCCAATTTTCCTTATAATACGAAGTCCGGTAGGGGATCCAGTCAGGATAATCCGGCAAAGTGAACAGGTGATCCTTCAGTTCCTGCAACGACACTTTTTTCTTCACAGGGATGCTGTAATTGAGGATATGAAGATTATTTTCTTTAAAATCGATGACGTTATCACCCCTTGAATTTTTTACATATGCATCTTCTATATTCCACTCTTTTGGTACGATCCAGTCGAATACCGGTGTGCCGGAGGGAACCTGATGAATCTCCAGCGGAATGTATTTTCCAAGAATATCCAATGTCTGTCGCACCCCTTTTCCTGTAATACTTCGGCAGATTGGATACAATTGGGTCATGAGATCATACATCTCTTTGCCGGTCTGTTCAAAATTCATATCTGAACTGGGATCTGTTGAGTTCATATCATTCTTACTAAGAAGACTATGCGTATGGTTAAAGTGTTTGTCACTCCGGCTGGTACGGAGTCTTTCCCTGTGGTTCAAACTCACGGGGTTCGTGTGTAACGATTTATGAGAGAAAATCAGGATATCGCATATCTTTCTCAGAGATTACTGCAATATCAAAAGGCCATGTGATCTCAAAAACAGGATCATTCCACCTTATCCCCCGCGCATATTCGGGCATGTAAAATTCTGACATCTGATAGAACACTTCAGTATTGTCCATTAGGGTAACGAAACCATGGGCAAAGCCCTCGGGGATGTAGACCATTCTATAGTGAGCAGTGAGCTGTGAACCGTGCGTGGCATCGTGAAGCGAGTGAGCCGTAAGCCATGAAATATCAGAGGTGAAGTGAACAATGCTTGCTGCTGACCGCTTACTGATTACATTCCACGGTGCGGAAAGCACGACTGCAAACCATTGTCGATATGTTAAAGAATCAGGGCGTAAATCTATTATGACATCGTATAGTGATCCTCTCAAACAGGTTACCAGCTTTGCTTCCTGATAAGGTGCAATTTGATAGTGCATTCCGCGAAGCGTTCCCCTTTTTTTGTTAAAAGAGACATTACACTGTGCAATATCCGGATTGAGACCGTGAGCCTCGAATTCCCTGCGACAGAAGGTACGAGCAAAAAATCCACGGTCATCTTCAAATTTTTCCACTTCAATTATATACACGCCTTTTAGTTTTGTTTCAATGAATTTCATGTAAGCTATGAGCTATAAACAGCTTTCTGCTCACTGCTCACAATATTTTTACGTCCGGTATAAACACTACGAATTTACCTCCCCACTCCCGGATACGAGACATCTGCTCCATGATCTCATCCTTAAGATTCCACGGGAGTATCACCAGATAATCGGGTTTTGTCTCGCTGACCCTGTCAGGATGAAGAATAGGGATATGTGTTCCGGGCAGGTACAGCCCCTGCTTGTGCGGGCTCCGGTCGACGGTATAATCAAGAAAATCTGTTCTGATACCGCAGTAGTTGAGCAGGGTATTTCCCTTGGCTGGTGCACCATACCCTGCGATAGATTTCCCTTGCTGTTTGGCTGATATTACGAAACTCAGTATTCTTCTTTTCGCCTCCATCACCTTATCTGAGAAGGAGTTATAGTATGCGAGATTTCTGAACCCGGCAGATATTTCCTTTTCCCTAAGATCAGATACTTTTTGGCTTACCGGTCTGGAAGTATCCTCAGAATGACAGCCATAAATTCGGAGAGAGCCTCCATGAGTAGGAATTTCATCAACATCGAAAAGAGTCAGACCATGCCTTGATAAAACGTTTTCTACGGTGAGAAAGGAAAAATATGAGAAGTGCTCATGATATATTGTGTCGAACTGGTTTTCGGAGATTAAGTGCATAACATGAGGAAACTCGAGGGTTATTATTCCCCGTGGTTTTAACAATATCTTCAAGCCCCTTACAAAGTCGTTGATATCCGGTACATGAGCAAGCACATTGTTTCCTATTAATAGGTCGGCAAGGATATTGTCATTCACCATATCTTCTGCAGCCTGAACTCCAAAGAACTTGACCAAAGTCGGAATCCCGGCAGTCTGCGCAGCCTTTGCCACATTTTTTGCAGGCTCAACACCCAATACAGGGATACCCATTTCTTTGAAATATTGAAGGAGATAGCCGTCATTGCTTGCTATCTCAATAACCTGGTTGCTTGAGTCAAAGCTGAAACGTTCAATCATTTGATCGGTATAATCCTTGGAATGCTTAAGCCATGTTTCGGAGTAAGAGGAAAAATAGGCATAATCGCTGAAAATATTTTCTGAGGATTGATATTCCGGTAATTGAACCAGATAACATTTCTCACAAACATAAGTATGCAGTGGGTAAAATAACTCCATCCTGTTGAGTTGCTCTTCTTTCAAATATGCATTTGCCAGCGGTGACATACCCAAATCCACAAAGGTAGAGTTTAGAGTGCTGCTGCAAAACCTGCATTTATTCTGAGTATTCAAATATTGTATATATTGAGAATTCTTGAAAGAGAGCGCATCCATAAAATTACATTACTCACATTTAATTGTGTTTATTTGAATATCGTCCTATTTGATTGAGTTCATAACACTTAATCTGATCTTTTATTAGCGCTACGGTATCTTCTTTTTGATGATATTTACGATAAAATGCTACAGTCCATTCTAACGCTTTTTGCAAGTTCAATTTGGGAGACCATCCCAGAATGTTTCTAGCTTTGGAGCAGTCCAGTCTCAGGCAGTGAGCTTCGTGCGGATTTCGGGAAGAATCCAATTCCCATGACGCCCCGTCTCCCCATAGATGACTTAGATATTCTGTAATTCCTAATACGGTAATCATATCATTATCATCAGGCCCAAAATTCCATGCCTGGGCAAAATCGCCTCCGTCTGTCCACAATTTTTCGGCAAGAAGTAAATATCCAGATAGGGGATCCAATACGTGCTGCCACGGTCGTATCGCATTTGGGTTTCGAATTACAACAGGCTTTTTTTCCATAAAAGCATTCATGATATCAGGGATAAGCCTGTCTGCAGACCAGTCTCCGCCGCCGATAACGTTTCCAGCCCTGGCGCTCGCTACTGCAACCCGATGATTATCATAATTATCCGGTGAAAAAAAAGAACTGCGATATGCTGAAACGACTAATTCAGCACATCCTTTGCTGCTTGAATAAGGGTCATGTCCTCCAATAGGGTCATTTTCCCGATACCCCCAAACCCATTCCTTATTGTCGTAGCACTTGTCACTGGTAATGATAACCGCAACTCGAACACTGTCTGTTTGACGCACCGCTTCCAGCACATTTAATGTACCCATAACATTTGTGGTATAAGTTTCAACGGGATGACTATAAGAATGACGTACCAGTGCTTGTGCAGCCATATGGTAAATAATTTCTGGCTTGTATTCGGCTAAAACAGATTGCAGTAATTCCAAATTCCGGATATCCCCAATAATAGATATCATTTCCTCTGGAATATGTCCTGTATCAAATAAATTCGGTTTTGTATGTGGTGGCAAGGCATATCCTATAGTATGAGCACCTTTTAATTGCAGCCATAAAGAAAGCCAGCTTCCCTTGAAGCCGGTATGTCCTGTAATTAATACTTTTTTGTCTTTCCAAAAAATCTTATTCATAGCGAACTCTGTTCCAATGATTGATAAGTTAAGTTGTCATTCCCGCTTGTCGGGAATCCTTCTGTAGACAAAGAAAGATGATTCTGGACAAGCCAGAATGACAGTATTGAAAATCTTAAACAACTTTTAAGATCTTTGTGCATTAATAGCATTACCATATTTTCCAGGGTGACTTCCCGGAATTCCATAATTCTTCTAAATAGTTTTTTTCCTTTAATGTATCCATACACGACCAGAAACCATAATGGCGGTAACCCATTAATTGTCCTTCTTTGGCAAGGCTTTCAACAGGGTCTCGTTCCCAGATAGTGTTATCATTATCGATGTAATCGATAACTTTAGCATTGAGAATAAAATAACCACCACTGATCCATCCCTCACCGGATTCAGGCTTTTCATAGAATTCTGCAATACGGTCACCATCGAATCCGATTCTCCCAAATCGTGCTGGTGTGCGCACTGTGGTAACTGTAGCTAATTTGCCATGTGATCGGTGAAACGCCAGAAGGTCGTCAAGATTGATATCGGCTACTCCGTCACCATAGGTGAACATGAAAACATCTTCATTTTCAAGCCATTTCCTGAGACGTCTTAAGCGTCCGCCGGTCTGTGTATAAAGTCCGGTATCTATGATATGAATCTTCCAGTTCGGCTGATTTCCGTCGTGAATAAAGGTTTTGCCATTTGAAAGGTCTATGGTAATGTTGTTGTTGATTGAATAAAAATTGAGAAAATATTCCTTGATTACTTCAGCTTTATACCCAACAGCCACAAAAAATTCATTTACTCCATAGACCGCATAAATATTCATGATATGCCAAAGTATCGGTTTCCCGCCGATTTCTATCATCGGCTTGGGACGTGATACCGTCTCTTCCGTGAAACGGGTACCAAATCCTCCTGCAAGAATTACAGCCTTCATAAGGACCTCCTCCTGTCTGAAAAGGCAGAATGAAAAAAACGGAGATTATAAGATATTGAATAATAATTATTTTTGTTTTGACGCTTATTGATACCGTATCCAATAACTACAACATGCATGATTGATATGATTCCTTATGATACACATCATGATTAAAATAAAAGAGGAAGAAAGCAGAATCCTCCTCTTGTCAATCTTTAGTACGACGGATACAAAATACTATACATTAGTGTGAATATTTGTTTTGTTTTCAATGTAAAACAGAACATTGCTTTCTTAACAAAAACTACAAGTTGATTTCCTTGATGCGTTTATAGAAAGTTTTTCTCGATATGCCCAGGATCTTTGCCGCCTTGGACTTATTCCCCTGGCTTTCTCTGATTGCATCATGTATTGCCTCTGTCTCCAATTCTTTAAGAGTCTTTAATGAATGATGGAAAGGTGTATTATTATCAGAGAGAACTTCTTCAGGCAATTCCCTTATAGTTATGTTATTGCCGCTTACAAGGACTATTGCCCTCTCAATGACATTTCTCAGTTGTCTTATATTGCCGGGCCATGAATAGTCCTGTAAGATTTGTATTGCCTGATCAGATACGGCAACTTTTTTGTTTTCTCTTATGCAAAATTCCTTTGCGAATTCTGAAATAAGCAGGGGTATGTCATCTTTTCTCTCCCGGAGTGGAGGCAACTGTATTTCTATGATATTAATCCGGTAGAGGAGGTCTTCCCTGAATCTTCCCTCTCTGACTTCCTTTTTAAAGTCACGATTTGTAGAGGATATGAGTCTGAAATCCACCTTGATTTTCTTATTGCTTCCGAGTCTTTCAATCTCCCTCTCCTGGAGTACTCTTAAGAATTTCGTCTGCAAGGAAAGTTCAAGTTCACCTATTTCATCAAGGAACATGGTGCCCCCGGAAGCTTCTTCAAGCTTTCCTGCCCTTCTTGAATTTGCACCGGTAAAGGCACCTTTCTCATAACCAAAGAATTCAGACTCGAGCAGTTCCTTAGGGATGGCGGCACAGTTTATCGATACGAATGGCATATGCTTTTTCTTGCTTCGATAATGCAGCGCTTTCGCCACAAGCTCTTTCCCTGTGCCTGTTTCACCCTTGATGAAAATACTGCTTGAAGCGTCCTTCACTGATTCAATGGTTTCCAGTATTTTACACATCTCATGATTATTTCCGATAATACGGTGATGGTTGTCTCTGAAAGCGAGTTTTTCCCTCAGTGATTGAATTTCTCTTTTCAGAAATCGCTGTTCAACTGCCCTTGCAATGATACCTTTGAGCTTCATGTAATTCGGTGGTTTGATAAAATAATAAAACGCTCCCTGAGTGATGGCAGAAACTGCAGACTCAACGGTACCATAAGCGGTAAGAAAGATAACCGGGATATCGGAAAAATTCCTGTTCACGTATTTGAATAGCTCCGTACCGTCTCTACCCGTCATTCTGAGGTCAGTTATTACTGCATCGAGATCTGCATGATGCAGTAAACCAATTGCATTTTCAACATTCATGGAATCAAAGACCTGGTATCCTTCTTCTGAGAGTATCGCAGAGAGAACCCTGAGCGCATTCGGCTCATCGTCAACTATTAAAATATTTCCTTTGTTATGCATCTCTATCATAGGAAGGGGTTCCTTGGTTCTCTCAAATGAGGTAACGCTTGTCTCTCTGTATAAACATTACTTGGTATCTGTGTATAAAGTACGATTCTGATAAAAATTCGTCATTCTCGCGAAGGCGGGAATCCAGTGTTTTCATCCCGAAAGCTTTCGGGACTGGATCCCCCGGTCAA
>JAGVOC010000443.1 GCA_020052975.1 Desulfobacterales bacterium
CCAGAGAGCAGTACAGGCAGCTGTAGACCTTGCAACACATATTGTGGCTTCAGAGGGACTCGGTCTGCCGGATACCATCAAGGATAATTTCAAATTTCTTAAGAAAGCCGGCATAATAAATGAAGAGCTTGCACGAAGAATGGAATCAATGGTTGGCTTCAGGAACATAGCTATTTATGATTATCAGGCAATTGATGGAAATATTTTAAAATCAATCCTCTCTAACAACCTTAAGGATCTTGAGGACTTTTACACGACTGTACTGCTTCACTTCAAAGTTGCAGCAGCCCGGTAGTCTATTGTAAAACCAAGATACCAAAACCCTTTATTTGGGAAGCGTCCCTAATTAATTTACGCTCTTTGATTTTGATCACCACGATAATATTTATAAAACATAAGCTTGTTCTTTTAGAGCCAAGATCTATCAGCTATGAAATATGAGCTTTCTCGCTTGTCAGCTTGCTAGCTAAAGTAACTCAATAAACCCTATAACGCGATGAACGCTATAAACGCATTTTCCTGTTCGCTATCATCTATGAACCATGAGCTTATTCGCTTGACTGCTTGCGAATTTGTCAACAATAAAGAATTGACCCCATGCAGTCTTTGACGAAAATGTCAAATTGACAATATGTCATTATATGCATATAATATAAATAAAGGACAGTCAAGGAGACAGGGATGCTTATAACCGTAGATAAGAGGGGAAGTATCAATATACCCAAGACGCTTCGGAAAGAACTTGGAATAGAAAGCGGATCATATTTGAACCTGGAAGTTGAGGAAGGAGGAGCCATTGTGCTCCAGCCGGTATCTGTGTATCCGTCAATCAGGCTCAACGAGAAAGGACTTGCCAAGCTTGGGGAGGCACGAAAGAGTGGCAGGGGGAAACTGCCGGAATGGATAGTCGGAGACATAGAGAATGCCGGAACTCATCCCGAGTAGGAAATTTCTCGATGACATTGAAGTGTTCCGTTCCAATGCGATAACAAGAAAGAAAATAGCGAAAGCCTTGGCATTGCTTGAAAAAAATCCTTTCCATCCCGGACTGAATCTTGAGCGGATTGTCAATGATCCGACAGCTTGGTCAATAAGAGTTGACAAAAGATACAGGATATCCTTTGATCCTGCACGATTATTGCCTTCGGGAAGTCCTGATTGGTCAGCTGATGTTTTTTTGCTCCGTATTCTTGACCATGACGATTTGTACAAGCATTCACGGTAACAAACTTAAGAAACAATACCGGATAGTTTTTAAATTCAAGGAATCTGATGCATATGAAGTTGAAATTACCGATTATCATTAGGGAGGAGTGAAACGAGATTATGTTTGTCAGATTGTATGATATAATGGGAATAAAATTATGTAGGAGATGAGTATGTCGACAAAGACGCTTTTAATGCCGGAAGAGGTTGTTGTCAATATGCTGAAAACCTTGCCGAAAAAGGATCTTATAAATATTTTCTGGAAAACCCTTGCTGAAAGTGATGTTTCCCCGCTTAGAGACGAAGAACGAGAAGATATCAAACAGGCGAAAAGAGAGTTTAAAAAAGGGGAAACACAGAAGTAGGTTCTGGATTGTCCGGTCAAGCCGGACAATGACGATGTTTAAAGTATTTACTTGCCGGGTTAATAATTTCATGAAAATCGAGCGATTTAAAGATATTGAAGCGTGGAAAGAAGCGAGGAATATTGTTAATAGCGTTTATAGCGCTGACGGCTTGAAAAGAGATTATAGCCTTACAGATCAGGTAAAAAGAGCAGCGATTTCAATAATGGCGAATATTGCTGAAGGATTCTCACGGAAAGGCAATAAAGAATTCATGCAGTTTTTATTCATAGCGAAAGCCTCTGCCGCTGAACTCCAGAGCCATTTTTATGTTGCCTTGGATCAGGGCTATGTGAAAAGAGAACAATTCGATACACTATACGAAGACATTGACAGGGTTCAGCGAAAAATCTCCAACTTCATCAAATACCTCAATTCAACCCTATAACGCAATAAACCCAATAAACCCTATAAACTCAAAGAACGCAATAAACGCATTTTTCTATTCGCTATCATCTATGAACCATGAACTTATTCGCTTGAGTGCTTGTGAATTTGTCAACAATAAAGAATTGACCCCATGTCGCATGAATTAACAGTAAAGCGTAAAACGTAAGGTGTTAAACAAACCTCATAAAAAACTGGATGTCTGGAAAAAGGCAATTGACCTTGTGCAGGAGATATATGACCTAACAAAAATATTTCCAAAAAATGAAGATTTCAGTCTAACGAATCAAATGAGAAGGGCTGCTATATCCGTACCCTCAAACATATCGGAAGGAGCGGCAAGGCAGACTAAAAAGGAATTTATTCAATTTCTACACATGGCGCAAGGCTCTCTTAGTGAGCTTGATACGCAGTTGGAGATTGCAATTCGATTAGGCTATTTTAAAGAGGACCGCTTTTCAGAAGTATCATTATTAACTAATGATATAGATAAAATGTTAACGGGTCTCATAAAGTCTCTGCGGCGGATATCGTAAACCGTAAAGAGTAAATCGTAAAGTGCTAAAAAAATCTCGAAATTCATATGTTACGCTTTACGTGCTTTCAGTTTACGGTTTACGGTTTACAGTCGTTCAC
>JAGVOC010000297.1 GCA_020052975.1 Desulfobacterales bacterium
CCACCAGAGGTAAAAAACAGTTGAAAAAAAGTCAAGAAAAGGGTATAATATTGACAATGTATTAGTTAGTGTCAAATGACCCCAATATTGCCTGACTTTCAGAGTCGCCAAGTTTTGGAAAGGAGGTGCTCACATGCCATACCACAAGTGTTATAAGTGTGGAACTACTGAACAAAGTGGAGCTGCTTTTAGACGATGCAATAAATGTGGTGCTGAATATTGCTATAAACACTCCTCGGAAGGACAGAGATGTCCTGAGTGCGGAAAAGGTTTTCTCCATAAGCCATAAAGTAACATTATATGTAAAATAATTCACCACGGATTTTCACGGAAGGACACTGAAAATATTTTATCACAGAAATACACGGAAATGCACGAAAAAGAAAAAAATATTATAAAAACCTTTGTACATTTTCATAAAATTCCGTGATATTCCGTGTCTTTCCGTGGTAGTAAGCTTTAGAGGATAAATACAATGATAGAAATCACGGGTGAAGTTGATTACAAAGAATTCAGCCAGATGCAGCCGCCAGGCTTGATTTTGCCAAACCAAAAGGATTCTCGTTATATTCCTATCTTTAAGTTACGGCTATTAACTTCAGACGGCAAGATTGTGCAGATATTGTTTAAGGGAGATATTCCAGGAGATGCAAATATTGGTGACCAGGTAACAGTAAAAGGTAATGATAAAGGTGGGGTAATCCGTGCCCTGAGCATATACAACAATACAACCAACTCCTGGGTTACACCTGGTCCAGGCTTTTTTGCTCGGCTTTTTTGAAATATTTAACTACGGGGATATTTTACCACGGATGGACACGGAGATACACGGAAAAATAAAGAAATATTATGGGAAAACCTCTGTATATTTTCATAAAATTCCGTGACACTCCGTGAAATTCCGTGAAATTTCCGTGGTAAATCATGGAGGATTTTGGTAATGGACAACATCAGAAACCCTGGGACTAATCCTGATGAATATGGCAAGTTGGTTCAGCTTGTAGAAAGGCGAGATTTGGACATGGCAACTGATGTGGAGAGGGAGATTGCATCACAAGTATCTCGTCTATCCACCTTAGATAAAGGTAAATTTCAATTTATCAGGATTCTAAGTATTGCCAGGACATTGCCTACCCAAAAAGCCGAAGCCGAAAGATATTTAATGGAAGATGTTATTTCAGGTCTTCACGGTTCAATGACCCCTTTCGTTTATCTAATACTTGGTTCAAAATCCTATATAAATGTCTATCTTGGTATTCCCGCCAAACAGCCATCTTCTCAGTATTCTCTAACAGACAACCTTGATGTCCTCATTAGTTCATTATGCAGCACATTTCCCAACATAGAGATAAAGACCTTAGATGACGATGAGGTTGAAAAGAATATTCATCAATTCTTTCGCACTTCTTGCCATTGTGGAATTATGACGGGTATTCCTACGCCCAAGATTGGAATAGAAGAATACGGCACCTATCAGATTGAACGATTACTGCGAGGGTTGTATCAGCAGGAATTTGGATATATGGTTATCTGTGACCCAATAGTTGACCATGAAATAATCAGGGCATTTGAGGATGTATCCTCAGAGATTAAGGATAAATCAATCTTTGTAAAAGAATCACGGCAATATACCCAGACCACTCGCTTAACCCTTAGTGGCGAATCACTCAACAAAGAGGTCCAGTATTACATTGAACTTTTAGAAACTATTTTTGACAAATTGAAATTGGCAAAGGCACAAGGAATGTGGCGAACCACAACCTATTTTTTCTCTCCAAATCCTGCTACACTCGGTAGAATGAAAAACTTGTTAAAGGGTGTCTTTGGTGGTGATAAATCTGTCCCTGAAACGATTAGAACATTAATCCTTACTGGAAACTACTCGAAAACACTGATTGAGCAATTCCGCCAACTTGAGGTTGAGTTGAATTATCATTCTTTAGGGATACAAGCAGGACATCCTCTACAGCGACTTATGAAATATAAGTTTATGACCCCGCTCAATTCCCGTGATTTAGCTACCTTAACCCACCTGCCAAAGGAAGAGATGCCGGGATACGATGTTAAGGACACTGCCAGATTTGGGGTTTGTTTGCCATCTAAACAGGAAGGAATCCATCTTAACATAGGTGAGGTGCTGGACAGGGGCTTATCCACAGGGAATTTCTGTTCTGTAAAGGTGACTGATTTAGTTAAACATGGACTTATTGCAGGGGTTACCGGGAGTGGAAAGACCAATACCTGTTTTAATCTCTTATCTCAGCTTTGGAATGGTTCCACTCGTACACCTTTTTTAGTAATTGAGCCGGCCAAAACCGAATATCGTGCCCTTTTAAGGGTAGATGGATTCCATGATATGCAGATATTTACCCTGGGAGATGAGACTACCTCTCAATTCAGGCTAAATCCCTTTGAGGTAATAGAAGGTGTTCAAATCCAATCGCATATTGACCATCTGAGGTCTGTTTTCAATGCCGCCTTTATAATGTATGCCCCGATGCCTTATGTCCTTGAACGATGCATTCATGAAGTTTATCAAGACAAAGGTTGGGATTTGACCAATAATAAGAATAGATATGCCCGGGATGAAAACTGCAAGGCAGACATCTTCCCTACCCTAACAGACCTTTACCAAAAGATAGATTCAGTTGTTAATAATCTTGGATATGAAGACAGGATAACGATGGATGTTAAAGCGGCTTTAAAGACTCGTATCGGAAGCCTTTGTATTGGCGGTAAGGGGGCAATGTTAGACACACGGCTATCAATACCAATAGAACTATTATTATCTAAACCCACTATCCTTGAACTGCAATGTATTGGGGATGATGAAGAGAAATCATTTATTATTGGACTGCTTCTAACACGGCTTTATGAATTTCGAGAGGTTGAACACAAAAGGATGATAGTTATCCATGAGTTCAAACACCTTACCTTGATTGAAGAGGCTCACAGATTATTAACCAGGACTTCGCCGGATTCTGGAAATTTAGAGGTTGTCGGCACGAAGGCAAAGGGAGTTGAATCCTTTTGTAATATCCTTTCTGAAATTCGGGCATTTGGAGAGGGGATACTAATTGCCGAGCAGATTCCGTCCAAGTTAGCCGCTGATGCCATTAAAAATAGCAATCTTAAGATTATGCACCGACTTGTAGCCAAAGACGATCGAGATTTTTTAGGTTCTACGATGAATCTGTCCGAGGAACAAAATAACTATGTTTCAATAATCGAAACAGGAGAAGCGGTTGTCTTTTGTGAGGGATTCCATGAACCCTTTTTAGTCAAGGTGCCTTATTTCCCTGATGTTAGCCGGATTCAGGCAGGAACAACACCAGGCGATGCCGAGGTCAGGCAATTTATGTCAAAATCATTGCTTGCTCTTGACTATGTCTATGCTAAACAAAAAGGATGTGTATCCTGTCAAAATAAGTGCAAGTATTTAGACATAGCAAAGCGTATTTTAGACGCACCTGAACCCAAGAGGGCTTTTACAAGGTATCTCTTGGCCGCAATAGAGAATAAAGATGCTGTTACATCCAAATATAGTTACTTGAAAGATATTGTGCTTCGTGAAATCTCTGCTCTTTTACTTACTCCAGATGAAATAGAAGGGATTATGTTTTGTTTCTTTATCAATGCAGGAAGCCAATTTTTCAGGCACAAGCGAGAGCTATACAAAATATCTTCTCCTGAAATCAGCCCTTTGCTCGATTGCTACTTTAATACGATCAACTCCTTGTTTGCCGTAAAAATCAAGACACAATTATCGCTGGAAGCCGAAAGACAGGTTGAACGGTTCCAGCAATTGTATCAGGAAATACTTCAGATTGAAACAGGTCCCTTTCCTGGCTGCAATGAGTTTTGTAAGCACAAATGCCTGTTTAGATTCGAGGTAGAGCAAATTATAAAGAATCCTTCTATTGGCAACGGCTTACTTGCGGCTATAAAATCCGGGCCTGATTCAAGAGCAAATGTCAGGAATTTTTGTCTTCAGGTCGCCAGAGGAATTACTCTTGGGAATAGCCCTGAATTTATCGAAAATATTGCCCTTTGTTTCTTCATTCAAGTATCCATTCAGTGGAGTGTAGAAGAGATTCTGGCTAATATAAGACAATGGTTTCTGTGTAAGAGTTCACCACTGAAAGACACGGAATAACACGGAAAAGAATTTTAGATTTTAGATTGCGGATTTAAAATCCAAAATTTTCTTAATTCAGTGTCTTTCCGTGAAAAGTCTGTGGTAAATTATTCTGTTTCTGTTGGAATAAAAGGAGGAAGATATCCATGAAAGAAATAGACCCAACAAAGGATGGAATTTCCAAAGAGGTAGCTGAGCCTATCGAAAAAAGACGGATAAATACATTCGATGATATAGCTAATTCACCTGACAGCCACCGGCGGATGGAGACCTTCGATGATATAGCCAGGCAGGGGAAGTCGAAAGATTCTATCAGGACATTTGATGATATCGCTGTGTCTGATAAACGCCAGCCCACCGAAAGTCAACGGTTTGATGAGGCAGGGGAAAAATTACGGCAGAATGATTGGCTAAAACCTGAAAACTGGAAAAAATTAAATGATACAGAGAAAAGGGTAGCCTTAGAAAGAGCAGGTAGGCAACTATCTGATGGATACCATCATCCAGATCCGCCTCTCTTTGTAATTTCTGACAAGGACGAGGGGAAAAACTCATTAGGGGTTTATGGAGATGGATACTCTTATGATAAAAGAAGCGATAAGATTGTCGGCAGTGACTACAGAATTGAGCTAAACAAGGATGGTGAGACAAGGTGTGGAGGAAAGCTCTTTGGAGACGACCCAAAAGAAGCACTCCACACTTATTCCCATGAATTCAGGCATAGTTATCAGTACGAACAGGCAAACAGGTTTGGAAATGGATTTCATACTGATAACCCAGAGCAAGCCAAAGAATGGGCAGAGAATCTGAGAGTGAGAGACTATAAACAGCCGCCAGATAAAAGCTTGGCAGAATCAGACCCTGAAAAATACAAGAGAGAATTTGCAGAATATGAAAATCAACCGGTGGAAAGGGATGCTAACCATTTTGCGGATGAGATAATAGACCGAATTTACAAGTAAAATTTACCACGGAGTTTTTTACCACGGAGATACACGGAAAGATAAAGAAATATCATAAAAAACCTTCATACATTTTCATAAAGTTCCATGCATTTTCTGTGAAATTTCCGTGGTAAAAAATTCCGTAACAATCCGTGGCAATTCGTGAAATTTCTGTGGTAAACCAAATTAAGGGGATAGATTAATGGGTTGTATGCATGCATTTTGGATGTGGGTGCCAATATTGATATTTAAAGCCATAGCCGCTATTTGTAGATGTCTCTGGACTTTTGTCTTATGGATTCTTCAAACCATTAGCGGTGTGCCGCTGTACTATTGCAAGCCGGAATTCTTAATCCCGGCCAAGATAATTGGGACAATAGGGATTCTTTTGCTCACTGGTGTAGTCTTTATTATTAGCCTTTCATCAGGTATAGATACCGATAGCCAGAATAACAATTCCATCCTTTGGACAATTTTTATGAATAGTGCTATCAGTTTCTTGTTATTATGGGGTAGTCGGATATTAATTAGAAAGGGAGCCGAATAACAAAACTTCCTCTACGAAAAAGTGAAAAAAGAGGAGTCAATACTTTTTATGATAGGTAACTTAATCGAATTTATAATCTTAGTCGCAGTGGTAAATTTCTTTTTGTATATGATTCTTGGAAGGTTTTCCTTTGGAAGACTGCTCATTTCCCCCTTGACAATCATTGCGGCGGTCTATATTGGATATAGGTTTTTAAGGAAAAGGTAAAGCTTGTAAAAAATTATACCCAAACAAACCATGTTTGCAAAAACTGTGCGTGTAACTTACCACAAAGTTTTAATGATTTGCCACAGAGTTCGCAGGGGTCACAGAGATTTAATAGAAGCAGGAAATAAGGAATTTTTATCAAAGGGAAACGGAGGGAAAACGGGAAAAGGATTTAGAATTAAGTGAAAAACAAGGCTTTGGAATAGAAGAAATTCTGTGTTCACTTGCAAGCAATGTTGTTGTGGCAAGAATGATAGGAGACAATTCTGAAACTAATTTATTGAGGAATAAGCAGTTACAAAAAAAATACAGAAAAAATAGGACAATCTTTGAAGATTGTGTTATTGTATGAGTCAAATGGAATCAGAGGTGAGAATATGCCGAGGCCAATATTTTTGAATAAGGAAAAAGTTGAAATAAGGTTTTCGACTGATAATTTTAATCGGACAAAAGTTCTTTCTCCTATGGAGTTGGATAGAAAACTTCGTCAGAAAAGATCCACCAAATATATCGAGGCGATGACAAAACTTGATTCAGGTGGACATGTTATGAACAAGGAAATTATTCGCTCTCTGATAAATGTCATACGCGAGGAGTTGCCGGAGATAACTATAGAGCAACTTCCTATAGGCTTCATTGCCAAATGCTACCTCGAACCTCCCCATGAAGTCCATTGTCTGTCCATGGATGGTGAGATCATAAAACACTATAAATCACATGAGTCCTTACCGCCGCTTCTCGAAAGAGCAAGAAGCCTGGCGATTCACGGGGGATATGCGTTTATCGAAGTCTATCATGACTGCTTGAGAGCAGTAAAAAATGATGGTAGCATTTCTGTAGTAAAGGAGGATTGATATGCCGGAGATAAGTATTGATCTTAGCCCAGTTATGCGCGCAGTGGATGTCGTTAATAATAATTTACGAATTGTAGCTAAAGAGGTTAGTAGCGTTCAGCATAATGTTGGTGTCGTTGACTCAAAAGTTGAGCGATTGGCTCAAGATTTTTATAGCTTTGTTCTAAAGGATTCAATGGACAAAGAGCTTCAAAGGTCTATGACCGACATCATCAGGATTCGACAAGAAATTGAAAAGAAATTTGGCTATTATGACGAGGCAAGACGTAGAATAACCGGTATATTGCAGGCTGTGGATATCAGTGTCGTAAGGAAAGAAACAATAACGAGTTGCACGGAAGAACTGATGCTATCTGCACCACACTATTGGCTTGCTCCCTGCCTCATAGCATTGGCAGCATGGATAAATAACAATCAGGATCTTGCGGATAAGGCAATAAAAGAAGCCTTGAGGAGAGACGATGAAAAGCCGTCTCTTCTCTTTGCACTCATTAGCCGTAGAGCCAACAGATTCAATGCCAGTGAAATATGGCTTGAGCGGTACTTCAGCATGCAAGATCCGACAGCACTGGAAAGAAATATGATTGTTGTGATAGACGCATTTGCAAGTGGACTGTTTGGTGGGGATTCCCATGGTAATTGCTCCAGGCATATTAAGAAATGGATTACTGAACTGTCTGAGAAAGTTGGCTTTGCAGAAGAACAATATAAGCAATGGTCAGATGCGTTGTTATCCAGGATGCCTGGAGGAGGAGGTGTCCTGTATCCGTACTTAACTAAGTATAGTTCAACATGGGAGCAAATTAACAAATCCCTTCTGGCTGCAAAACTTCATCAAGCAATTCTTGATTATTTTCAAAATGTCTTTTCCGGAACAATTTCACCATCACAAAATCTTGCCACAGCAGTTGACAACCTGTTGGACAAACTTGTTACTAATTTTGATGATGAAGAGCTATCATTGAGACAAGAAGAAAGACTTACAACCTTAATCATTGAAAAAAATGGGGACCGTGACGAAGCACAACAGAAATTTGCTCTTGAGAAGGTATCTCTTACCGAATGCTTTAGTTTTACTCAACTTTTGACAAATGCAGCCATGTATTCTGAAACTTCCCACGCATCAAAAGCAACGCAGTGGTTTGCTATAGCGATGTCAAAAGACTGGATTATCAAAGCCTATGAAGATATTACAGCCAAGAACAGGTCAAAGGTACCTCTTGACATTAAGCTGAAAATAGAAGGCTGGGAAAATAGTACAAGGGATGGCTCAAATGAAGAGGAACTCCTCAAATCAATAAAGACCTATCTTAATAATAAACTCACTAAAGCTATCGAGAAAATCAAGTTGAACATAATGCACTGGTTTACACTTGTAGGCGGAATTGCCCTCATAATATTCGGAATAATAAATCCCCCTATAAACATTTTAATGCTCGTAATAGGATTAGCAGGACTTGCATGGTTTGGAAAATCATACTCTGACCTCGACAAAAAACGCAAGCAGACAATAGATGAGTTCAACAAACTTCAGGAACAATGCCAGAATATTCTTAAGGCAACACTCGCGGAAACTGTGGATGTGAGAAGGGAAATAGCAACCGAAGATTTAAAGTATGATAAAGTCATACAATTCCTTGAGGAAATAGCACCACAGCAATTTGTTTTTTCAAACTATAGTTCCCGGATGATAGCGGGTAAGTGAAGGAGGAGATATAACTATGATGTTGTCGAAGCCTCTGTGGGTCAAGCATAAGTGTCCACAATGTGGAACAATGGTAAGCAAGGATGATACGGAATGTCCTGAGTGTAATCTAGAATTTTGGTCGTGTAACTCCTGTGGAGTAATAATCAGTGAGGATATGACAAAATGTCCAGAGTGTGGTGAAGAATTAGATGAGGAAGAAGATATTTCAGAAGTAGGCGAAGAGTTTGAAGGGGATTCTGCCGGAACATGGACTTGCTCAAAGTGTAATACCATGATAAAAGAAAGGGATATATTTTGCTATAATTGTGGAGAGCCAAAGGAACAGATAGAGGAACCTGTGTCACAGGCAGCCTTAGGTAAAATAGTAGATGTGACCATGGGAGAGAAAAAGGGACAAATGAAGAATATTGTCCCTCAGCCGGTAGAAAAGTCCAGCTTTGACTTTTCTATTCCCACAGTGGAATCATCAAAGCAATCGGTTTATGATGCATCAATTTTTGCATCACAGTTTCCAGAGTGGGAATTACTACCGCCAGCAATGCCCATAAGGAGGATAAAACGCAGCGTATGACCATACCACAAAGTTATGCAGACTGGATGAAATGTTTTGATGAGATAAAGCAAGGATTGAAGGATGAGGAGACAGTGGCTATTATGGAAAAAGGAACTTTGTCGTGGTCAAGCGGTGTTGCGGAGCGGTTCTCCACTCAGTTGTTTGAAGTAATTAATATTAGAATTGATGGTGCGTCCAAAAGGTTCCAGCGTAACATGGATATGTCAAGAGGAAATGAAACCGCTATAGTAACTGCACTAATGGGCATAAAGAGGGAGCTGAAATTCTTGAAAAGGTTGACTAATCTTTCCGCTATTCCTGAGGACAAAAGGACATACTTTTTTCAGCAGATAGTCAATTACGCCAAAAATGTCCAGCAGTCGCTTGAAAACAGTGCAAAAAACGATAGGAGCGGAAGACTGGGTAGTCTTATTAGAAACAATCGGGTTGATGCATTGGAATAAATAATCAGGAGGAAGAAAGCAAAATGGCTGATGTTCAAAGTTGTGTAAAGATATTAGAGCGGTACTCAATTGCGAGAATACCGTTTATCAGTGTCAATACGAGCGAGCGGTCAAGGGTTCTGGAAATCGTAAAGCAGGTTGCTGATAATATCAGATTGCCCTTTTATGTACACACCTTATCAAAAGGTATGTATGATCTGTCAACCGGACGCACGGTGAATGAAGACCGCTCTGTTTCTGGTGCTCTTGATTTCATCAGTCAACAGGTTAGGCAAAGACAGAACCTCAGCTTTATTCTGGCAGAAGTTTCCGACATAGAGAATGACAGTTTAACAGCCCGTCAGTTCCTTGATGTCGTTATGCTCGCTGAAGAATGTGGTGCAATTATTATCGTAATTACGACTAATCCTGTATGGAGTTCACTTCAGCGATTGGGAATGTCAGTTGCTCTCGATATGCCTTCCGAAGAAGAAATGTTTCAGATTATCAAAGAGGCAATTGAGCCTTATCAAAGGGATATTTCTATTGAGTGGGACATAAACGATTACAAGGAGGCAGCTACCATTTTAACAGGAATCAGCCGTATTGAGGCACAAAATGTAATTGCTTCGTTAATAGCAAACAGAACTATAAAGAAAGCTGATATGGTGGAATTAAGATACGCTAAAGACCGGATGTTTTCTAATATCTCCGGTCTTGAAAGATTTGATATTACAGGAGAGGAATTAAACATTGGAGGACTTAGCGGACTAAAGTTATGGCTTAGTGAAAAACGCCGTCTTCTATCAGCAGAAAAAAGAGAAAAGCTCAGGGAAAGGAAAATACCACCTCCGAGAGGTATTTTATTGGTTGGTGTTCCAGGCTGCGGTAAATCCCTGTCTGCAAAGGCTATTGCGGCAAGCTGGCAGATGCCTTTATACAGACTGGATTTTGCTACAGTTCAGGGGATGTATGTAGGACAAAGCGAGGGAAGGCTCAAAGAAGCACTTTGTACTGCAGAGCATATTTCGCCGTGTGTTCTGTGGATTGACGAAATCGAAAAAGGACTGGCAGGTGCACAGGGTTCTGGTGACAGTGGTGTATCAGTAAGGATGGTGGGACAGTTTTTGTTCTGGCTTCAGGAATGTAGAAAACCGGTTTTTGTTGTTGCAACTTCAAATGATGTTTCAAAATTGCCCCCAGAGCTTTTAAGACGAGGTAGATTTGATGAATTGTTCTTTGTGGACCTTCCAACAAATGAAGAGCGTAAAGAAATAATAGGTCTTTACATCAAACGATTTCTTAGAACTGAAATTAGTAATAATCTAATGGAAGAATTAGTTGATTATTCTGAAGGATTCGCCGGTGCAGATTTGGAGTCAGCAGTTAAGGAAGTTGGATATAATCTCATTGCAAATGAGAATTTGCAAATTTCTGACGACCTTCTTAAATCAAGTTTTCAGAATGTTGTGCCTTTATCAAAGGTAAATCCTGAAAAGATTGAGGAGATTCGCAATTGGGGAAGAGAACGGGCAATTCCGGCGTCAGGACAGCCTATCGGTGGAACGTCAGTGCCACACAAGTCACGCAGAATCGTCCTGGTGTGAGTTGAGGAGACGAGATGACTATTTGTCCGAAATGCAACGCAATTTATAGTCAGGCAAAGAACTTTTGTGGAAAATGTGGTGTACCTCTCATAACAGGTACAACCGTGCCCGTTGCCCAGGGTGTAATAACGCAAACGGCAGCTGATGAACCGACTGAAGAAATACCCTTAGTTATTCCAAAAAGCGATAAAACATCTATCTTTGTTGGGATTATATTAACCGTTTTAATAACCGTAGGCGGCTACTTCGGATATGATTATTTTATCGTCAAAAGAGGCTTTATTGGAAAGATAGACAGTGCTCTTGCAGATGGAAGGTATTTTGCTCCTCCGGGTGATAATGTAGAAGAAATTTACAGGGCAAAAGAGGCTAACTCTCCTGATTCCAGAGAACTGAAAGAGGCTGCCAATAAAATTATGGTAAAGTTTGGTCAGGAGGGAGACACAGCATTTCAAAATTTTTATAATGAATCGGACGATACAGGCTGGGACAATGTCGTGAAAATATATGCCTTTCTGATTGAGATTATGCCGGAAGACAATGAGATCCTCGCACGGGCAGCATTTAGCAAGGCACACGAAATTATTCGAGGCAGAGGAGAAAGTAATTATAGCGAGGCATTGTCACTTTATCAGAAAGCACTCCAGTTAAAGCCGAATTGGGTTATTGCAATCAATGGTATCGCAAAGGGTTATGTCCGCAAGGATTCTCCTTATTACAATAAGAACAAAGCCATTAATTGGTATAATCGTGCCTGCGAGGCCGACCCCAACTTCCCGTGGGCATATACAAATATAGCAGCAATTTATTCAGAAGATCGCCAGTGGGAAATGGCGGAGCAATTCCTTCTGAATGCCCTGAATTTAAAAAGAAACCGTCCCTCTATTCTTGCAGATTTGGGCAATGTGTGTGAAAAACAGAACAAGAAACAGGAGGCGATAAATTATTATCAGGAGGCATTGAAGTATGAGGAGAACCCGGAGAAGATTGACTTGTTACAGAAGAAGGTCAACGGTATCTCCTGATTAATTATTCACCTTAAACTTAAAGGTAAACGGCTGAAAGACGGTAGTGTAGAATTAGAGGAATATACAAACGGCAATCTTACGGCAAATTGCAAGCTCTATGGGAAACAAAATTGTCTTATTGGGAAGATGTTTAATGCAAACGGTAAGATATTTGATATGACAATTACATATAACTTATCTACGAGTAGACAATGGCCACATGATGCCTCAAGACATTTATCATGAATTATTACAGTGCGTGAAATAGAATTATGAAATATAGATATCTCAATCAAAAGCAAGAGCAGAAACTCCGTTGGCTATTTTTGTTCAGCGGTGTTATATTACTGACTCTCATATCGGCTTACTTTTACATCCAATGCAGAGCCGTCTCATACGACATTGCCATAATCAACGCCGATATTCATGATGGAACTAAAGACGGGAAAGGATATAGAGGTGGGGTCGGTATTAAAGGTGATAAAATAGTAAAGATTTGGAAAGGTCGGTCATGGTTTATCAAGCCGCGAGCGGCACAGCTTATAGACGCTAAGGGTGCTGATTTGTCCCCTGGGTTCATCGACACCCATTCGCATGCCGACCTCAGCATCAGTAACAGCGGCAACGGCAAGGTCAGTGCCGATAATTTTGTAGGCCAGGGCATTACAACCGTAATTGTGGGGAACTGCGGTAGGTCACACTCCAACATCCCGGTTTTTGCGCGAAGTTTTAAAAATCGAAAAAGTAATATCAATATTGCGACGCTAATTGGCCTTAACGCAATCAGAAAAAAAGTTATGAACGAATCCATCGCCCCTGCAAACTTATCCGAGATCGCCAGAATGTGCGAGATGATTAAATCCGGTATGAAGGTTGGTGCATTAGGCGTAAGTACCGGCCTTGCCTACCCGCCTGGCATTTTCGCTTCAAAGGTTGAAATCGTTGCACAACTGAAAGTCGCAAAAGAGTTCGGTGGTATCCATGCTACCCATATGAGAAACGAAGGCGGAGAGATAAAAAAAGCGGTTGAGGAAGTTATAGATTATTCTCAATCTGCCGGTATTCCTTTACTGATTTCCCATTATAAAATCACAGGATTGAAGAATTGCGGTCAATTTGATATGCTGAAAAAAATCATCAACCATGTCCGCTCCAAAGGTATGCAGATACATCTGGACTACTATCCCTATGATGCCTCAAGTACAAACCTCAATATCTTTTTGCCGAAATGGTACTTGGCTTTAAACCAAAAGGGTAAATCCAAAGCAATTGCAACGCCGACAGGACGCAAAAAGATTAAGGTTGGAATTATAGAAGTGTTGAACCATGAAGGCTTCAGTGATTTTAAATTTGCGACAGTGTCTTATTATGCACCACATCGTGAGTGGCAAGGACACTCATTAGACATCATAGACAGGTTCCGCAGAAAGGCAACCGTTTCTACTCTTGATGGTCAACTGGATATTTTTGTAGAAATGGAAAGTCACGGCGGGGCACAAATGATATACCATAATATCTATCCTGATGTTATTGATCGTATACCGAAAGAGGAAGAAAACATGATTGGCACAGATAGTGCTATTCGTTATAACAACTCTGAATCGATACCTCATCCAAGGGGATGGGGGACATTTCCTCGTTTTATAAGATATTTCGTGAGAGAAAAAAAACTACTCTCTATTGATGAAGCCGTTTATCGAATGGCAGGACTGCCGGCAAAAGTGTTTCACATAGACAACAGGGGGAAAATACAAAATAATTATTATGCAGACCTCGTCTTGTTTGATGTTAAAACTATTTCTGATATGGCTACCTATCAGGACCCACTTCTTCCTCCTGTTGGAATTAAATATGTGATAATCAATGGTACGGTTGTCATGGACAACACTGGCAATAGGAAGGTCAATAAAGGGAACGCTAACATTTTAGATGTTTATCCCGGGCAATTTGTCCAAAGAGGGAAGCGGGAGGTTTGTCAATAGCCTTACAGGACACAGTAAGTGGGTGCCGTCTGTTGCCTTCAGTCTGGATGGCAGGTATCTTGCATCAGGGAGTAGGGATGACACCATCAATCTTTGGGAGATACGATATGGTTTGAGATTTATTAAGAACCCCTGACAATCCAGAAATAATTTATAGATAACAATTTTCAAAACAAGAGGTTATAAAGAATATCTCCTTTTTTACTCTTTTTTACACAATGGAGTTAGAAAATGCACCTTCATCATTATAAACTCATTGCCTGTTACATAATAATCAGTATTATTTGCATAGGCTGTGTTGAAATTCAAGGAACATTACCGGAATTGCAGCCACCAC
>JAGVOC010000071.1 GCA_020052975.1 Desulfobacterales bacterium
ATTACGTCTCTATAACCCGATGCGGTCTTGGGCTTAAAGTTTATCATCTGCTCAGCCAGAAACTCCTCAAGCACCTGCTCGATAGTCGGATCGGCAATCTTGGGTAAGTTGATAATCTTTTTCATATGCATAGACCTCCTTTCAAACACTCCTTGCCTTCTCAAGCCGGTTCTTTACCATCTCGCAGACGGCCCAGTAGACCTCGTTCCGCTCGTCTTCTGTCAGGCCGAGGATGTCGAAGACGATATCGTCGAGGGCCTTGCGGTCAGGGAGAGGATTGGGCTTCTGTTCACGGATGGGCTGTTTAGAATTGATGTTGTTCTTTAATCTAATCATCAGGTTGTATGAACTTCCTGTATAATTCAGGGATTTCAAATATAAAGGGTGACTTATCATAATAATTATATCCCTGTGCTGCCTTTCCTTCACGTTTTTTGGCATAACATAGAAAAAGCTTCTCTTCGGCTCTTGTCATAGCTACATAGCAAAGCCTTCGTTGTTCTTCAATGTTTCCATCCAACCGGGGGAAACTTCCTTTTTCCATGCCCAAAACAAAAATAACTTTTCTCTGTAATCCTTTAACAGAATGCATGGTAATAAATAATACGGCATTAACTTCTTCTTCGCCTGATTCTCTCGGGTCTACACTTTTTTCTCCTTTCAAACCTCGGATGTCTTGAATAAAATCGTATAAACTCCATTTATCTGGAATAGATTCAGATTTTTTGATCATATCTACTATTCTCGGTTCCTTTTCATATCCGAAATTTTTTGCTATCTTATAAAGCGAAAAATTAATTTTTGACTTAGAAACTGTAGCTGATAAGTCCTCAAAAAGTTGATTAAATGCCTTTATTGGCTTATGCCACCACTTAAAAGTATTATCGTTCTGAGACGTCATCAATGCATCCCATAAAGAACACCTGTTGCTTTCTGCATAGTCTCGAAGCTTTTTTATAGCCTTATTTCCAATACCTTTAGCTAACTTTGATGCCAAGCATACTCTCAAAGCCAAGCTGTCCCGTCTATCAACAATAAGTCTAAGACAGGCAATAAATTCCCTTACATGTTTTGTCTCTTCAGGAGAAGGTCTTATTATGGGAATATTAGCATTAGCAAGACTTTTGGCAATCTTATCAGCAATATCTCCTCCACGATATAAGACAGCTATATCCTTAGGCGTATATTTACTGCTGTTTAAAGCATTCTCAATCCAGTCAGAAATATACTTTGCTTCTTGGACATCACTTCTACAATCAAGAATCCAAATCGGTTCAGAATCTCCTTGTACAGGCTTTAAAGGCGGATCTCGATTGATGAACTTGTCTGCTCCTTTTATGATTTTCTCCGGACAGCGGAAACATATAGTCATGGGCTTTTGCATTGCCTGTAAAAAGTCTTTAGTGAAGCCCAATATTATTTTAGGGTTGCCACCGCGCCAACCATATATACTTTGTTTATCATCACCAACTACAAAGAATCCTTTTGCTATACCAGCTATATATTTTATAAGAGAATATTCAGATTTATTTATATCCTGAAATTCATCACCCAGCAGATGTTTGCTCCTTTCTTGATAGTTATTCTTAATCTCTTCACTTGCTTCTAAGAGTTTGCATGCCTGTATTATCAAATCCTGAAAATCTAAAGCAGAATGGAATCGCAACAACTCCTGGTATCTCATATATATTTTCTTAAATAATCCATCAGATATAAGACTTGCCTCCTTCTTTTCTGCCTTTAAGAGAAGGATTTTGCCTGACCACTCTTTTATTTTCCTCATAGCTTTTGGATTGATATCTGAAATAGCATCACTGAGTATTAGGAATGATTCATACCCATCTGCAATTATAAAATTTTCGGAAATACCTATTTCATTTCCTTTGTCTTTAAGCATTCTCATTGAAAGAGAATGCAGTGTGCATATTAATGGCTGGTTGTCAACTTCCAATCCTAATTCCTTGAGTCTATTCTGCATTTGTTTTGCTGCTTTAGTTGTAAAAGTAATTCCTATGATTTCATTTTTTGTTACCAAATTATTTTTAAGCAAATACAAAATTCTATGAGCCAAAACTTCAGTCTTTCCAGTTCCTGGCCCGGCTAAAATCAGTATAGGGGTTCCAATACTTTCAACTATCTCTTTTTGCTCTTCTGTTAATGGCATTTGAATGAACTACCCCGCAGCAAGCTGCGAGGTATCAAAGATGTCATTCCGGCTTGTCCGGAATCTTTCTTCGCTTTACTGTATTGTTGTGCTTCATATCAACTTAAATACGAAAGAGGGAATTAATCCTTGCCCTTGTCTATCATAGTTGTGAAATATGCTTACTTATCCCCCTTACACACTCCTTGCCTTCTCAAGGCGGTTCTTCACCAGCTCGCAAACGGCCCAGTAGACTTCGTTCCGCTCATCTTCTGTCAGGCCAAGGATGTCGAAGACGATATTGTCGAGGGCTTTACGATCAGGAAAAGGGTTGGGTTTCTGTTCACGGATAGGACGGGCAGGATTGATGCCGAGTTCTTCGAAAACTGAGTTAATCCTTCGTCTGCCAAATTCTTTATTAATGAGTTCGTCTATCTTGTTCCTCTGACTCTTTTGTAATACCTGAATCTTGCACAGTGAAAATATAAACCATAAGGGTTACCCTGTAAAATAAGGGATTCCAGCAAGAATCTCAAATTACAGGAGGTAACCCCA
>JAGVOC010000093.1 GCA_020052975.1 Desulfobacterales bacterium
AGACGGTGACGATCCCTTTTTTATAGGCCTTTGAAATCATTTGCTGGACGGCTGGATCGATACTTTTTTCTTGAACATTCAGTGTATCCGACATAGAGGTCCTCCTGGTTTATTGATTGGTTTTTTAACTTACCTTCCCGAAAGCTTTCCACTGCATTGATCTCAAATCACCGTCAAAGGGGATAGGAACGTCAATCGGCCCGCTGTTGGGTGAGCCAGCCGCTGATATACTCTGCGACCTCCTGCCATCCGGGCTCGGTCATGATCCAGTGGGCATGATTCGGGAATTCTTTATAGGTTGCATTCCTGTATTTTCCTGCTACCTTGCGAACGACTGATGCAGGGGTGATGTGGTCCTCGGCGCCTGCAATAACCAACACAGGGCAGGTTACCTTGGACTCGTCAACTTTTGACGCTTTTTTCGAATCAAGCAACCAGTAGCCAATCTCAAACGCCGCCCTCCCGGATTCATAGACAAACTTGCCATAGGTCTCCTTCTGTTCCTTTTCCGGCAGCAGGTGCAACATTGAGTAGACCGCCTCGCTGAATGTTTGGCGCATCGGTTTCCGCCAGAAACCCCAGGTTGACATGACGCTCCAGAAGCTTTTTATCACGGAGGGTTTAAGGGCTACGATGCCGGATGGTGATGCAGGGGTAAGCAATACAAGAGATTTAGCGAGTGAGCGGGCGCCAAGCATCTGGGCCAGCAATCCTCCCATGGAATGGCCCATTACAATCGGCTTTACGCCAAGTTTCCCGATCTCCCGTTCGAGTGATTCGGCGTAGTCAAGAAGACTGGTCGTCCCGAGGCGCGGGTCCGGAATTCCTCCCGGGTCCATATCGTGATAGGGCAATGTTACAGCGACACACCGGTAGTCTTTAGCTTCAAAGACACTCCGGAACTTTTCCCAGTACCAGGCTCCGCCCCACATTCCATGAATCATGAAAATTGTATCGGCCATGAACGCTCCCTTTAACTATTACATCCATGTAAATCGTCAAGGACGCTTAAAAATATCTTGATGGGACTGTTGAAATGTGGACTTAAAGAATCACAAAGCATATGATTTGTCAATGAATATTAAATGGATAGGATTCAATCCGCCACAAAGATCGGCGGACCTTCGGGGGTCGTGGGTTCCAGGGTTCGAGTGAGGGGAATACGTTCGATGATTCGGTTCACGCTACAATGTTTTCTGTCTGGTGAAGCATCATGTCCGGTAAAACAGGCTTTTTATAATATTATGTTACGAATAATATGCTTCAAGAAATTCGTCTCTTGAAATTCTTGCTTGAGTCAGGATGGTTCGTAAAGTGGATTTTTTAATTGTTGGATGATTGGGCATTGTAAGGGGAGTTCGAGTTCCATCGGGGTTTTCTTTTATCATGGCAATATGGTTCCCCTCACGAACCACAGTGAATCCTAAGCGCTCCAAGGCTTTCATTACTTTTCTAACAGGAGCATCTGCAGGAAATTGCGCCGTCAAACAGCTATTCCTGTTTCTGCAATAAAAGCTTCCAAAATCGGAGGATCAATTTCGATTTGGTCGGGACCAAAAGTATCAATATGGAATTTTATAGCCGATTTTACATCAGCTAATGCAGCCTCATATGTTTCACCCTGACCAACCACAACCCCTTTTATTCCGAGCGGATAAGCGACATATGTATCCGGATGCTTTTCGACAACTATTTTAAATTGTTTCATTTTATAGTTCTCCATACATTAAGATTTTTTCATAACCGATTTCTTTATAACACAATCTCGCGTTCAGGTCTGTAAAAATCATTTTCATTCTGCTTTCCGCCATCTATCATGCTCATGCTCTTAATATAACACAATGATTTTTTAAGATTAATTTCTTGGGTGCCGGGGCAATGGTCGTTACAGCAAAAGCCTTCTTATAATCTTCCCCGGTAAAGTCTCAACCGCCTTCAGCGATCCTTCGGGGCAGACCTCGATGCAGCAGTAACACCTGATGCATCTGTCGTAATCAAAAGATACCTTTTCCTTATCGTGTGAAATTGCTTCAGCAGGGCAGTATTTCCAGCATTCTCCGCACAACTTGCATAAATTTTTATCCGCTACGGGTCTTTGAACAAGATGCTTCCGAATTATCCTGTGTATCGGCTTGGGCCCGAAAGTTAGCGGATCCTGGATTGGAAAAACAAAATCATTTATGCTTTCATAATCGCCGGTGACATCAACATTATAATCGGTTAATTTGAGCTCTTTAGCCGCCTTGTTTGTCGGAAGCCTGTCCGGATCCGTCCCGAGCATCCTGCATATTGCCACATCAACGGCAAACGCGCTGCTCCCTCCGACAAGCACGCCAAGTCTGCGCGGCGTTCCCCCCTTACCCGGCCCCTGTCCTTCCATTCCAAGGATGCCGTCCACAATTGTAACCTGCGGGCTGACCGCCCTGTGGATACGGACAAGGAGCCTCGCGAACATTTCCCTGTCAATTCCGCTTCTTAAATGCCATTCGGGCTTTTTAAAACCGACTATGCACCCGAAAAGGTTTTTTACTCCGAGGGTAAGAAACATCTGGGCATGGGTTTTGAGCTTTGCAATATTTATGACTGCATCCGCCTCAAGGGCATCTTTTGCAATCTCGATAAATCCGAACGGCTCCCCGATATCTATTTTAACAGATGTCTTAAACTCCTTAAATTCGACATCGAGCCCTTCAAAAGCCTTCCTGTATCCGCCGTCTTTCAATATTTTCGCGAACAGGCCTATGGCAGGGCTGTCCGATATTTTAACGGTTCCGCCTTTTTCAAGAACATATTCTGCCGCTGCTTTAACCACCAGGGGATGAGTGATAACCGCTGCTTCAGGCTTTGCCGGCAAAAGCAGATTCGGTTTGATAAGAACCTTCGTTCCTTTTCCGATTGAATACCCGCAAGCGGCATCAATTATTTCAAAAACCGCCGGCTTCAGGAGAGTATAATCATATTCCGCTTTTTTGAAATAAACCTTATCCATATCAACCCCCGGAAAATTCCTTGCTTGCGAAAATATGTATTATTGAATATATAAAACATATTATAGACCAGATAAAGCGTTAAAAAGCAAGGAGGATGGGAGCAGACAGGATTAACAGGATTGACATGATTTTTTGCCTGCCGGCCGGAAGCCGGGCAGTCAATAAGACATCGCCTGTGGCGAGCGAGGGCAATCCGGTGGAGAGAGAAGACATAGCCCATAAAGAGATCGATTGTGCTTACCAGGCTCCGCGAAGCGGATGCGTGTTTCAGACCGCTCTTCCGGAGCGGCCTGATGCAGTTGATCCGTCAAATCCTGTCAGATAATTTTTTTATAGAGGAACCTGTTAACTGGTATGAAACAAGCAGAAAAGATCAAAACTTCCAGGCGGGGATATGTATATGTAATGATTGCAGCTCTACTCTGGGCCGTATCCGGCTCATCCTCAAAGTTTCTATTCAATTCAGGAGTAACGCCTTTTCAGCTTGTGCAGCTTCGCCTGACAATCTCGGCCGTACTGCTTTTTCTGGTGCTTTCGATCTGGCGCCGCAACCTCATGCGGATGATGCCGGGCGATTTTTTTTACTTCGTATTCTTCGGTGCTGTTGTTATGGCCGCGGTACAGTTCACATACCTTTTTACAATCAGCAAAATAAATGTTGCCGCCGCCATTCTTCTCCAGTACCTCGCGCCGGCCTTTATCGCCATATATTCATTCATCTTTGCAAAGGAAAAGCCGGGCCTCATAACTGTCTTATCAATTGCAGGCGCCATAACAGGCTGTTACCTCGTAGTCGGAGCCTATAATCTCAATCTTTTCTCATTGAACAAAACAGGAATAATCTCAGGCGTATTTTCCGCCATCGCCTTTGCATGGTATTCCGTCCATGGCGAGTACGGGATGCGGAGATACGATCCTGTAACCGTACTTTTCTTCGCTCTTCTCTTCGCCGCGATCACATGGAACATACTCCATCCGCCTTTGGAAGCCTTTTTTCATACCCGTTCATCGCTTCAATGGGGGCTGATCTTTTATATTGGTATCTTTGGAACAGTTATTCCATTCGGTTTTTATTTTGAAGGGATTAACCTCATTCGTTCCACGAGAGCCAGCATAACCGGAACTCTTGAACCTATAACAGCCGCCGCCATTTCATACTTTTTTTTAAATGAAATTCTTGAACCTTTGCAGATGGCGGGGGGCATAATGGTGATTGCATCAATCATTCTGCTGCAATTCAAGGTGGAATATGATGATAAGACCCCGGACCTTGTACGCACTCAAAACCGTGGAAAACAGGACTCCTGAAACATCTCTTTCAAAGCGGACCAAACGGCATGTAACCGGACGTGAAAAAGAGTTTTTTGCCGCAACATCTCCCGGACTCGAATCTCTTTGCCTTAATGAGCTCAAAACAATTGCCGAAACAGGTAAAGAGATCATCGAAACGGAGGGGGGTGTACAATTTACAGGGCGGATAACGGACTGTTTTTCCGCGAACCTGAATCTTCGCACGGCAAACAGAATTCTCATGAGGATCGGAGAATTCAAGGCCACAAACTTCCTGCAGCTGGAAAAGAAGCTTTCTGATTTTCCCTGGGAGCTTTATCTTCCGGCAGATTCCCGGCCTGAAATCAACTCCGCAACAAAACATTCGCGGCTCTACCATAAAGATGCAATTGCAGAAATATTTACCTCAAGCATCGGGAAAAGCCTCGCATCAACCGGCTTTGCGCAAGCCGCGCAGGATCCTTCAATACCTCAACAGGTCTTCGTCCGGGTTGTCAATGACAGGTTTACAATCTCTCTTGATAGCAGCGGAGAGCTCCTTTACAAGCGTGGAATTAAAAAACACAGAGCAAAGGCACCATTACGAGAAACAACCGCAGCAGCCATTTTAAAGCTTTCCGGATACGACGGAAGCGAACCGTTGCTCGATCCCATGTGCGGGTCCGGCACTTTTTCCCTCGAAGCCGCCATGATTTCACAAAACATCCCGGCAGGCTGGTTCCGGAACTTTGCTTTCATGAACTGGCCGTGCTTTGGGCCAAAAAAATGGGCATATATAAAACGAAAAGCGGAATCCGGTGTAAAATTGATCTCCTCGCCTCACATTTTTGCATCCGACATCGATTCCGGGGCCTGCGATTCGCTGATATCATGCATAAACAAATATGATATTTTCAAAACGGTTGAGGTGGCGCAAAAAGATTTTTTTGATCTTACCCCTCACGCTTTGACAAAAGATAAAGGTCTCGTGGTTATCAATCCGCCGTACGGGCACAGGATGGGAAGCAGGCAGGAAAGCATAAATCTGTTCAATGAGATATGCAGAAAACTGAAAAATGACTTTGCGGGCTGGAAAGTCGCCCTGATAGCCCCGGACGTGAACATTGCAGAAAAATCTCCTTTTGGCCTCAAAGCAGCAACTTTATTTCACGGCGGTCTCAGAATATCCTTGCTCTACGGAAGAATATAGGGAGGAAAGATCGTGAATCGTGGAAAGTGAATCGTGAATTGAATAACGAACAACGAAGGTTTTTAGACAGGATTAACAGGATGGACAGGATGTTGCCTGCCGGCCGGAAGCCGGACAGGCAATAAGCCAACGCCTGCGGCGAGGAGGGCAATCAGTCGGTTGCGCTTACAAGACTCCGCGAAGCCGATGAGTGGTTCAGGCCGCTCTTCCGGAGCGGCCTGATGCAGTTGATCCGTCAAATCCTGTAAATCCTGTCAGATAAATTTTTATTATGGCGCCAGGTTTGTCGAATTGCATCCAGGGGCATCAGGAGTGCACCCACACGAAACAGCAATGAACCCTTTTAATTTATCGGGGAGGGCAAAATGCAAATAGACTTTCATCTCTGCGTAACATATATCGTTTCCCGTATTGCCGGTTTCGGGCACAGGGAAGCAGAAACGTTAGCAAGTTGTGCCCAGTATGTGGATGACGCAACAAATTCCGGAACCATGATGTTTGATAACGGCGCAATGTATGCCCGCACAAGTTCAGCACACAGGACCCTTGACTACAGGAACTTCAACGAGCTTGCATACCGCCATGTATGGATCCCTTTTCATTTCCTGCCGGGAAATAAAGGTAAAAAAGCCGGCGAAAACCCTGATGGTGCTTTTATTGACAAACTCATCTGCCGCCCGGGAAGCTTCATTGCAAAAGACATGATTCACGCCTGCATAACAAACCGAAATACTCAATACGGCCTTCACAGGCTTGGAATAACCATGCATGTTTATGCGGATACATGGGCACACAACGGGTTTGCGGGCGTAACCCACAGAGTCAATACCATAACCAGGTTTGATGACAGAAAAACCTCTGCCACCGCCTTTGCAATAAAGCTGAAGCGCTTTTTCGGAGATATTTTCGATGAGGCTGCCGGCAGGTTTGCGTGTGATATTCTTCCGCTCGGCCACGGCGCCGCCCTTTCTCTCCCGGACAGGCCGTATTTAAAATGGAATTATATGGACGGCCTCGGAAACACGGTACTCCGTGATAATCCATCTGAATTTACTGAAGCAGCTCATGAGATGTGCAAGGCCCTCCAGCGCTTCAGGGCAGGTGACCCTGATACGGATGTTTCCGGGCTTTCAGATGCCGATAGAGAAAGAATCATGCATATGATGACCGTTATAACCGATGAAAACGGCGATGAAAGGTGCAAAAAATGGATCGAAGCCTTAAAGGAAGGCTATTTCGGGTTTCCGCCTGTAACCCTTAATTACATTCCCAAGGGAAAAGGATCGTGGAAACATGAAGCTACCGGGACGGATAGAACAACAGATGCTGAAGATGAGACGTATCCATACTCACCTTCATTTCTGGGAAGCGACTGGAAGTTCTTCCATGACGCCCTGATGGCACACCGTTTTTCGATTATAAATGAGATACTGCCTAAATACGGCATATGCGCCGCATAGACGACTTCGTAAAACGCTCAGCTACTGTGTTCCGCTTCATCCTTCGTCATTGCGGCGTACTAAAATGTACGCCTCATTCCTCAGTACTCGCGCGCCTTGTATCTGAACTTTTTACGAAGCCGTCTGATATTTTTCTTTTCTTTCTCACCCTCATGCCTAATGCCCGTTGCCTGTCAATTCCTTGAGCTTGCCCAAAATTGCCGATTTCCGAATTGGAAACTGAGAATCTTAACTTGGTATGCCTCTTTCCTCAGGATTTGCGCGCCTTGTATCTGAACTTTTTACGGAGTCGTCTGATACTTTTTTTCTCACGCCTCCCGCAGGTCCGCCAATTAGTATGGCGGATCGACCCCTTGAACCCTTTCTTGCTTCGTGCCTATTGCCCGGCATACTCCGTCTTCAGCCTTTTTTCTATATCGACCGGCGCCAGGATAAGCTTCTGCTCAAGCATTATGCTCTCGGTCTGCTTCCAGGCAGCAATATCTATGGCGCCGAAAATCGTCTTTCCCGACGGTTTCATGAACTGCCTTGTTATATCAAGCTGCCTGCGGATAACATCCGAAGAGGTGTCCTTGTCGAATTTTTGAATAGTCTCAACCGTCTTATCCGAATTAACAGGATTCAAAGCTTCACCCCATGCTTTCATCAGAGCTGAAACAAATTTTCTAACAGTTTCAGGATGTTCTTTGATCATGTTTTCGGTTGTTATAACCGAATTTGCCACAAAACGGATCCCGGATGCATCCGGGTCAAAAAAGGCAACAGCCTCCCCTGCTTTATTAAGCTGGTCCCCTATAATAATCCCCTGGGCATTCCTGTAAACAGGCCAGAGAGCAACCTTGCGCTCATAAAAGGGAGTATAATCGTATCTTACGCTGAATAGATTTACTTCATTCTCCTTTATACCGTATTTAGCAAGAAGCGCCCTCATGATCGTTTCATCATTTCCGCCGAAGGTTATTCCGATAACCTTTCCCCTGATATCTTCCGGCTTGTCGATTTTATTTGCATCCGGCCTGTATACCCACTGAAGGGGATTGGCCTGGAAAAGCTGCGCCAGCACCACAACAGGAGCTCCTTTTGAAACGGCCCTGATAATCTGGTCTGCCGAGGCAACACCAAACTGGGCGTGCCCCATCTCAAGCTCTTTTATGGCATCCCGTTCCGGCCCTCCCTCTTTTACTTCCACTACGAGCCCTTCTTTCTCAAAAAACCCGTGAGCACCGGCATATATATCGCCGGCGACACTGGCGTTGAAGATCCACTTGAGACGGTATGAAACCTTTGTCGTCTCCTCATGCTTTTTGCCACATCCTGCATGAAGGCATAAAAGGATAATCATCAGAGGCAAAATAATAATTCGCGCACTATTTCTCATATTCATTCCCAACTCCCGGCTTATTGTTGCTTGTCTCTGGTTTCTGGTTCCTGGTTTTTCCCTTGTAACCATAAACCGGAAACTATGAACCAGAAACTTGCCTATTCACTCACGCCTTTTTTGCCCCCCAGCGCCTGCTCACAATATGGCCGAGCCATTCAAGAACGGCCAGGTAAAGCGATGTAAAAATTCCTATCAGGAAAAGCGCAACCAGAATTTTTGAAAGGTCGCTCTGGTAGAGTGCGATACGAATGCTGTATCCTATCCCGGCGCTGGCGCCTATAAACTCCGAGACGATTGTTCCTACCATCGCAAGGGTCGCGCTTCCGGCAACAACCGTTATAAGTTTGTTCATGTTTTCAAAGGCTCTTATCTTTACCTCGAGCTGCCAGCGCATCCTTCCTGAATGGACGTAAAAATGCTCTATGTCTGTTATCGGCTCGGAAAGAATTCCTATAAACGACAGAAGTAGGGGAAAATAGCATATCATCGCCGCAATAAGAAGCCTCGATGAAAGACCGTCGCCAAGGAGGATGAAAATCATCGGAGCCACCGCGACTATAGGATATGCCTGGATGTTAAAAGCTGCGGTTTTAATAAGCGAGCCGATCCAGTTTGACAGGCGGCCGATTATTCCGACAACGGTTGCCATCGCAATAGAAATTATATGTCCGACGATTGCCACCGAAAGTGTATTTAACACATCGAAAAAATATCTCGTAAAAACCCTGCGCACGGTAATGTAAATATCAGGAAGGCTTGGAATAACATAGTCGGAAAGATTAAAAACTCCTTTTACCGTAAATAAAAAGGCAAGCCCGATAAAATAGACAAGAACAAACTGGTATAGCCGCTTATGAAGCATTTACAATCTCCAGCATGGTCTCTTCAAGATTCTTTTTCACAACCTGTTTTCCCCTTACATCATCCTGTCCATGTATCGTGAGGGCCTGCGGCATCTTAAGAAAACTTCTTAACACAAGAATATTCCCGCAGAACCTGGAAACTTCCGCAACACTGTGGGAGATATAAAGAAAGCTTTTTTCCGGAAACATCTCCTTTATTTTAAAGATGATCTGCTCCCGCGTGGCCTCATCCACATTGGCAAGGCTTTCGTCCATAATCAAAAGATCAAAATCCTGCAAAAGATATCTTGCAAGGTTTACCCTGTTCTGCTGCCCGAGAGAAAGCCTCGAAAAGCCCGAACCCATGCAGGCTGAAAGCCCGAAAGATTCAACGATTTCATTGATTCTATCCTTATTCGCTTCGGGTGTAACCTTATCGATATGCTCACCTACGCCCGACCATCCCGGAAGCCTCTCAAGATTATAGGAATAATAAACTTTTTTCGGCTCCTTGGCCGCAATTTCGCCGGCAAATCCGTTTAACTGGCCCGCAATCATGCGGGCAAAAGTTGACTTTCCCACTCCCGACTGGCCGAATAATGCATGAAACCCCGGCTCCCCGACACGGCAGCTCAGATTGTTGAAAACCGGATTTTGTGCCCCCGGATATTTATAATTTATATTTTTGTATTCGATCGGCATCATTATTTTATTGACTCGTAAAAAACTAAGTTTATGCCACTTTGCGGCAACCTGTTTCCAACGAACTTGTTGGAAGTCGATATTCAGACGGCAAAGTAAAAAGCTCATTATGCAAGGCGCGCGAATCTTGAGGAATGAAGCGTACTAATTGGTACGCTGCAATGACGAAAGATGAAGCGCAACAC
>JAGVOC010000470.1 GCA_020052975.1 Desulfobacterales bacterium
CTTATTGTGCCATTTTAGGATATGTTCACTCATAGAGTGATTTATATATCACAAAAAGGGCAACCCCGCAGCAGAGCTGCGAGGAATTCTTTTGATTAATAGGTTGAAAAGGGCACAACTGTCCTTAATATCCCCCTCACATCGTAATGGAACATAGGGAGAAGTCGGTATCACGGCGGCTTATATCTTGGCCTATCTTTTTGCCAGGGCTATTATTTCTTGATGTCTTCTACTGCCTTATCGACTTTCTTGCCGGCGCGCTCCACCGGGCCTTCTTGGCAGCCCAATAGCCCCACAATCAGGGCGATTATCGCCAACACAGCGAAGATACTCTTACCATTTTTCATCATTTTTATCTCCTTTTGCGAATGGATGAACTTGCCTTAAATCTTGCTCACAGAATTGTGCAGTGACTCACAATCACGGCCTGATTTTTGGGTTCGAATATATAAGAACTTTCTTTTTAGACGAGTAAGCATATGAACGCGGCGCTTGTATGTAAATGATATAATAACAAAAACCTCCGCGATGACCTCAAAGTCCATCAAAGGGGCTGCGAACGCCAGCCGGTCCGCGGTTGAGGACATGCTTCTTGAAGCCAGTGGAACAGACTTATGAGTTTTATGTAATGCGCCAAAGGAGACGCTTGAGCATCTTGACGGGACTGTCGTAATTCGGATTTAAGAAATCACATTGTGTGCGGTTTGTCAATGAATTATCAGCTGAATTATCAGCTAACATTGTCAGCGTTTTATATGAAACGCTGTTCCGGTCAAAGTCGTCTTTAAATATCCTCTTCCGGTTGATTACCTTTCCTGTTACATTATGAACCAGCGCCAGGGCCACAAAGGCGGGGTTTAACCGCCTGCTAACAAGAAGTAAACGGCAAGCCCCTCTATTGAGGTATCGATCTGCACTCTCATAAAATGTACGCCTGCATCATCGTTTCCCCTTTCTCGACGATATCGTTATCGGAGTCGAATGCGTCGATATAAAATCCAGTTCGTTCTCAGGCGTGCATTATACATGAAAGCTGCCCACGGGGGCAAAACAAAAAACGATAAAATCGATTCATATATATTGTCTTGCTGAGTAAAAAGCCGGAATAAACGGGTTACTTGTCAAAACGTCGGATACAAAGACGGGTTTCATTTTTCTCTAACTCTCCGATATTGAGGAGAAGTTTTTTTTGACAACAGAAGGTCATATAGTGGTTAGGCATGACTTTCAGTCGACAATAAAAAGCGTTGCTCCAATCGCAGTGAAGGAGCGATGTGGCTCAGCATTGTCGGCGACTTGATAGCTCATGCCTGGTTTGAGAACGAACTTCCGACCGTCCTTGAGCTCGGTGTGCAGCTCGCCCTCGAGACACAAGAGAATGTGCCCTTTCATGCACCAGTGGTCAGCCAGGTAACCCGGCGAATACTCGACCATGCGGACGCGGATGCCGCCGAAGTTTTGGGTACGCCAGTAGGCGACGCCTGCCTGACCTTTATGCGCAGTTCGCTCTATGGACGCCCAGTCTGTTATTCCAAATGGAATGTCAGCTATTTGCATTATGATTTCTCCGAATGCCTGACGCAAAAATCAGAGATATAGCTCTTTCCGGCAGCTACTGGTTTGTCACTCATTGGTTCTCCTTTTTCTCACATAACTACCAGTTCAGTGGCCCACCCGTACAGATACGGACTTGCATTCATATCCGACCATCTTGATCATCCCACGGACCCCCTATATTCCCCCTCGCCATATTCTCCTGGGCGTGTTTTGAAGAATCTTTGCTGCATCTGTGCCCGTTGTGGATCACCAAGCACCTGCAGTCTTTTCTGGATCTCTTGAGCGATCATCCCGGATAAGTCTCCTGAATATTAATGTTTCCTTATATTTGTCGGAAATGCAGCTTTTCCAAAAAAGGTTGCCCATTTCGGCAAAAGACTTGGCGTCGGTGATGGGTTGTGTATTACGGGTTCGAGATGATTTCATTCAAGACATTGTCCACAACAACAGGGGTCTCGAGGTAAGTCAACGTGGGATCATCTGAACCATATTTCCCGCGTACAAATGCCTTCCATTCGTGGGTAAATAAACGATCTGCATCTTCGCGTGATTTCCAGAGATAGATTCCGCCGGCTTTCTTGCCGTCAGGGTCTAGAAAGTAATACTTCCGAATTAGGCCGGGCATGCCTTTGTATTTCGGGGCTGTGCTTAGGAAGGTCTCCTGAGCCTGCTTGATCGACATCGGCTGCGGTAGTTTGAATTCAGCAATCACAGTAATCATCAATTTCTCCTTGTAAAAGGGGGGTCTGCCATTTGACTCCTGACGGGAGCGGCTAACCTGCTGCGCCGCCCAAACTTGCCCGTCAAGGCCGCAACGCTGCTTGCAGTCAGGTTGAGCCGATGTTAGCCGCGATTTCTATATTGACTTTGCAATTTGTGAAGCCAGCTCTTCCTGGTATAGCTCATTGCAATCAATAGTAATCTCTGCATGTTTTTTTGTAAAGAATTTGACGCTCTTCAAAAAGGTCCTTGAATGTTTGGTTCTTGGCTTTTGCAATTCCTCGTGTTTCGAAATATTTGATTCTTTTTTTTATTTTTTCAAAACTTACTTCAAGAAATATTATTTTTGATATACCCAGCAAATGGGCCATTGCTTTCTCGCTGTAGGCAGCACTCCCACCTGTTGCGATAATATGGTTTTCAAGATTAATTTTTAAAATTTCCTCTTCCTCAATTGTTCTTAAGTTAAGATGGTCACTCTCATCTATGATTTGTTGTAGAGGCTTCTGTTGGTTAATTTGAATAAGTACATCAGTATCAATAAAGCCAAGTCCTAAATTTTTTGCGAGAATTATTCCAATAGTGCTTTTCCCTGCACCAGGCATCCCGATTAGTGTTAGATTTGATTTCATATAAGATTTTTTCCGAGGCTAACGGTGCTAATCAGCCGCACGGTTTTTTTCGTCGGCTGCATTAGCCTTGTTAGACCAAAATCTCAATTGAGGCGCACAGTGAGCCGTACAACCCTTGAGACCACCCCTGGAAGCACGACAGCTGTCAATGGCCCTTGTCTGGATTCAAGACGCATAGCTTCTTCAGCCGGTACAATGGAAGCCGCAATTTCAACCATGTCGCCGGAGTGTGGTGGATACTGTTGGTTGCCAATTTGGCATACACCGCGCCACTTATTCCCTGAGATCGACCGAATGCCGTTGGCCGGGAGTCGCTGAAGATACCATCCAGGCTGGTCACTCGGCGGCTGTATCGGCTGGACCCATATGAGCAGAGAGGACTTTGCGAGGTCGACACCCTCAATAGTGCCTTCCACATCGAACCTGAATACGTTGTCTGCACCACGCCTCGGCACAATATCGCCATCCTCCCTCGGCGAGAATATTGAGACTGCAACAGTTGCAGTTGAACCACCCGTGTCATCGGTCTGCCGAGGCACTACGAATGTTTGGGTGCTGATGGAGTAACGCACAAGGGTGCCGCGTCTGACCTTAGTCCCGGCAAGCGGATTCTGGGACGTAGGGATTACGTATTCCGGCCGCGTGTTAGGAGCCTCCTGGGGCTGCGGCACTCCAACCAGTTTCATGGAGGATAACCTGAGTTCGGCCTCGTCGCGGCTGAGGTCGGACAGGTCTGGCACCTCCACCAAGGCCGCACGTGGCCAGAGTACAAACGCGAGCATTCCGATGCCTACAGCCATCAAAAGCGCTACGGGTTTAGGTACACGCTTGATTACAAGTCCGATCGATAGAACGACGAGACCGGCACCAAGACTCACGACGATCGATTCCACAGCACCCGACATGTAATATCCTCCTTTTATGGCTCTTGCGGTCTAACGGCGGCTGTTGAGCCGCGAGCATCACAGGTCTAAAAAAATGTTCTTCTTTTTTTAGACCGAGAAGCGCAGTCGGCTCGAACGCCCTTGATAGGTGGAGCGTGAGCGGAACCTGTCAAGGGTGTTCGAGTGTAACTCAACAGCCGCCGATAAGTGAGATGGCCGAAGGCCAAGTGAGCGCCAGCGAACGGTCTCACTTATCAGTGGTAATAAGCGGAAAACTTTCCATATATTGCCCATATACGATGGAAAATATTTCCGTATATTGTCGTATTATCAATAAAACACGGAAAAAACACTGTCTAATTTTCCACGTTTTAACGATATTGATTGTTCCCATGGAAATAAAGAATAAATTTACACCAGATCCCAAAATAAAACTTATGGATCAGGTACGACAGGTTCTGAGATATCATCATTTCGAGTAAGCCTATTGAAGATCATCTTTCTCATATGATCTAATATTTCATTTTGTTTTTTGAATGGGCCGATAAATGATGTTCCCTCGTTTCAGTAACACGGGGTGGGTTGAAAATATATTCCTTCCTTATCACACTTTTAAATTTTAAAAAAGTTCTGTTTATTTTATCAATCTGTTCAGGTGCTCAGGGAAAGAATACTTGAAGTTACTGGCAAATGAAATCAGGGCGGACAAAAAAGAAGTGTGCCTGTCCGGCAGCTATTCTGCCATGTCAGGCGCACTTCATATGTCAACAAAACGTGAGCACCTTGAAAAAGTGCCCGGTTTTGACCCGATTTGGTTCCACAGCACGGATAAAGTTGTGCACTGGAAAATATTTGTTTCGTTATGAACCGAATAATGAACAAAATTTGAAGAAAATATCTACAAACAAGCATGGTGTATGAAATATTTTGAGGATTTGCGATTGTAATGATTGCATCTATCGTGACCCTGAATATTCCTGGGATCAATACATCAAGTCATACAAAGTCGAAGATGTGAGGCGTACAGGAAAGGTTGCCTGAAAATCTGACTAAAGAGCCATTAGCAACAGAGGAAGCAGTCGAAAATCAGAGATAAAGAGACCAACCCCCAATACACACAGTCCATTATGACTGATATTGTACCGCATATTTTGTCCTATTTTTCCCGTTGACGCTTCTGAGCTATCTGATCCCGTAGTTCCCGCTTCAACACCTTGCCCGCGGCTGATACCGGAATCATATCCTTGAAAATAACCTCCCGGAGTTTTTTGTAGGCCGCCACCTGCTGATTCACAAACTCGATGAGCGCTTCGGCAGTCGCCTGCTGTCCAGCCAGGAGTTTGACAAACGCCACAGGGATTTCACCGGCCTGGACATCTGGTTTGCCGATGACCGCGCACATCTCCACCGCCGGATGGCTGAAGAGAACTTCCTCGAGTTCCCGTGGATAGACATTGTACCCCTTGTAAATGATCATGTCTTTTATTCGGTCGGTGATGAAAAAATATCCGTCTTCATCCTCTTTGCCAATGTCGCCGGTATAAAGCCACCCGTCCTTGAGGACTTCTGCGGTGGCCTCGGGTCGGTTCCAGTAACCGCCCATCACCTGGGGGCCTTTGATGCAGATTTCGCCAACCTGGCCCGGCGGGAGTTCCGCGTCGGTATTGGAGTCCACCACTTTACATTCGGTGTCAAATACGGGCATGCCGACGGACCCGACTTTGGTCAACTCCGGAATTGGGGGGTTGGAGGTTGCGCCCATGGAGCATTCAGTCAGACCATATGCCTCGATCACCACGCTTTTTGAAAATGATTTTCTCATGGAATCTAAAACCGTCAGAGGCAGCGGGGCGGCCCCGGAGGCAATGAGCTTGATTTTAGACAGATCGTATTTTTCAAATCCGGGCATGTTCACCAGGGGAACATAGAGCTGGGGCGCTCCGCCTAACGTTGTGGCGGAGAATTTATTGACCGCTTCAATATATTCAACCGGATCGAACCTGGGAAACACGACCATGGTGGTGCCGCCGGAAACCATTTGGTTAAGGTACCCTATGGTGCCCATGGCATGAAACCAGGGAACTACCACCAGGGCGATTTCCTTATCCCGAACCACCGGCCTGTCTTTTGCAGGATCAACGCCCTCGGGATAAATCAGCTCGACTTTGTCTTTTTGAATATCGAGTTGCGCGCCGTTAAGCCAGCAGCCGAACTGCAAGGTATTGCTGACCACATTTTTATGGGTCAGCATGACGCCTTTGGACACCCCGGTGGTGCCGCCGGTATACGCCAGGTGCGCGAGATCTTTATTAGCGTTTATTTCGACAGCCGGCGGGGCGGGCTGATTGTTTTTGATCAGCTCCGCCATATCCAGAGTATCGGGAACGGGCAGTTTGCCGATAGGTTTGAGAGGAGCGATGACGGCATTGTAGCAGTCGCCGATACTGGTCGTAATGATCCGCTCAATCGGGGTTTCAGGAATGACGGATGCGATACCCGGATAGAGCAGATCCAGCGACAGCAGGTTCTTAGCCCCGGAGTCATTAAGTTGGTGGGTGATTTCCCTCGGCGACAGGAGAGGACTTAAGGGGGTAAACACGGCACCGATTTTCATGACCGCATAATAAGCAACAGCAAATTGGGGCATGTTAGGCAGATGGATGGCAAACCGCTCCCCTTTTTGAATACATAAGCCTGCCAGCGCGGTGGCAAATCGGTCCACAAGAGCTTTAAGCTCTCCATAGGTCAGCACCATCCCGCCGAAATGAATCGCGATGCGGTTGGGGACGCGTTGAGCGGTGTCTTCTAAAAACATATGGACCGGTCGGTCCGGGTAGTTTAGATTTTTCGGCCATTGGGGAGGCCAGCACTTAAAGTTTTTTGCCATCGGATCCTCCTTTTATGGCATGTTTTTTAGGTGGTTAAACAACCATTGAGTATTACGACGCAAGCCGCCTTTCAAAATCATAGCCGAAAAAGTAATTTTATCCAACATTTGAATTTTAGGCTAATCCAATCATCTTAAAGGCCTCCATAACCTCAAACCATGGACGAATAGTATATGTAAAGCCGGGGACGCCGATGAAATGCGCATAATAATTACCTAAAAATTCATGGGCTTCTGCCATTTTAGATGGGTCATACTCAAATATAGATAAACTATTAATACCCACCCCTAATTCGCTGCCGAGATATGGTCCTTTCCTGGTAATGTATGCGGGCAGCGTGGGTAACTCTTTAAAACGATTGCCCATCTCCTTTGTACTTTCCGTGGGGTAAGATGTCATTCCTATGGTAACCATTTTTTTACCTCCTTTTTTACAGGTGGGTGAATGCCTGAATTTGTTTTATATGAGAAGAGATATTCTTGAGTATCATAAAACGTAAGCCCCCGCAAAGGTATGATAACCTCCATGGGAGTTAACATATTGGCACCTTCCGATAAATCATTTTAACAATGAACTCCGGGAGGTAAAGGGTAAGGTTGATGGGTTTGCTGAGCTAAGCAGAGAAACAACGCTTGATGAATATTCATATTAGAATGTTAAGTCAAGAGGAAAATAGACCCCGTTTTCAGGCCGAATTGAAGATTTACACTTGAAATAACGCAAAGATGGACAAAATGAAAAAAACAATAGTACAGCTTACTATAGGGAAGAGGAATGAGGACATGGTATTCTCAATCTGTTAAAGTTGAATAGTCGAAACAACAATAGCAGAAAGGAGAAGTGACCATGTC
>JAGVOC010000472.1 GCA_020052975.1 Desulfobacterales bacterium
GAAAAAGCCCTGCATGATATTGGGATTAATTTAAACACCCTAAAGGTTATAGCTGAAATGGGGAGTACCGAAGCGATCAGGCAAGGGATCAAGGCTGGAATCGGCATATCTATTCTCTCCAAGAGGGCAGTGGAGAATGAATTGAAACTTAGGGTGCTCCTGGAAGTCAATATCCAGGGTCTTGAACTCATTAGACACTTCTATATCGTATTTCATAAAGGAAGAACAAAGTCCCCTCTGTTAGAGGCATTTATTGGTTTCTTAATGGAAAACCATCCTATTTAGCGGTTATATTCAAAGTCCTACCAATCAGTCTGAATTAGGAAATCCCCCCGCCAGTCTGCCGACAGGCAGGCAAAACATGTATAAAACATCTCTATCCTTCTCTAACGGGGCAAGGCGCCGGACAGCTTGTCTCGTCGTTGCGAAGCAATTTTACGGGAACTTTGATTGTTGGGGTAAGGGAAGGCAATCAACTTAGATTAAATTCATATTGTTTGATTAAAATATCTAATCTCATATTTAACATAACTGCATTATGAGGAATTAGGATATATTTCCAAGGCTTTCCATTATTTTCAGTCGTAAACTTAGTTGCATTTTGACAATATTCTAAGGCCGCCTGAGATTTTGCCTGAACTTCAGATGTCTCAATATCTCCCTCTTTCTTGGTCTCAACCATATAAATCGCGTCCTGAGTTTCAACGATAAAATCAGGGGTATATTGCCGTGAATTATACTTCCAATAAATGTTGAATTGGCTTTGGGCTGGGCGTAGCCATCTTAAAACATCGGCATCATTTTCCAAGATGACAGTAAAGTCTTTCTCTGTTTTAGAATCAAATTTATAGAATGTATGACACGCCTTCTGAAATCCACTAAAGACCTTAGTCGGTATTGAATTAGTAGGTATAATTGTGTCTGTATAATGATGAATTTTATCCTTTGTGTATTTAGAAAAATTGTGTTCTTCAATCTTGGTAAATGGCTTTACGATAGGCTTTTCAAATTCAGGAGCTTCAAAATAGAAATGTTCCATAAGTTGAGAATGGATATACCGGCCTATCTCACGTTTATGATATTGCACTACATTAATTAGTTTTTCTGAATCCAAATAGGTTTTAAACTTATCGATAGCCTGATTTGCCAGTTTAAAGAGCAAATCTGCGTGTCTGTCATATTCAACCTCCGGAGAGTTAATAAGTTCATTGACAACTATCCTTTCAGGATGGTCAATAACTATCTTCCCGCCACCAATAATCGTATCATATGCATTATCTTGTTCCCTTAGCTTCTTTACCAATATTTCTTCTGATACCGGCTGAAAATTCAAGCGGCCCACATCAAGGTCAAAATCTTTAAAACCTGAGCGTACTTTGTCACTTTGCTGAATAATAATACGGGGTATTTCAATAACATTCTTAACAAAACGGTTAACTATCGTCTCGTAAACCTCTTCAATCTGTTTAATCATATCGCCAGCAAATAGATCAAGCTGAGGGGTACTCTGTATCTTCTCCTTTATCTTTTGAATAGCGATCTCTTTGATCTCAATTTTATTGAGGTCATGTATGCTGGTTACAGAACTGCTTAATTCCGGTAACATGTCAACTATTGCCTCTTTAGCCTTATTATTCACTAAAGCTTGCTGTTTCTCTTCAGGCTTTGTTATCTCTTGAATACGTTTTTCTTCTTGCGCTATCTCTTGCTGCAAGCTAGAAGTCGAAGTCATAACTTCTTTGGGTTGGCTTAAATCATCAGCATCAATTTCAATAATATTTTCTCGTCTAATAATAGATCCGGGCTTATTAGCCTCATCGATAATCTCTTGAAACCTGTCATGTGCAACAATGGTTAGCTTATCAGCCTTATCCACGCCTGTTCTCTTTCCGTATGGCAGTCTTAAACCCCTGCCAATCGTTTGTTCTCTTAACGTCACAGAAGCAGCTGTTCGTAGTGGAATAATCGTATAAAGGTTGGTCACGTCCCATCCCTCTTTGAGCATGTTCACATGGATAACTATCTCAATATTGTTACTCGGATCTTCTAAAGACAATAATTGCGCAATGTTTTCATCCTTTTCTTCCCCGCGTTGATTAGAATGAATCTCCATTACCTTGTCTGCATAGTACCCATCAAAAAAGGCTTTAGAGCAGATCAATTCCTTAAGTTTTCCTGCATGTGTAGTGTCTTTGGCAACAACAAGTACAAATGGTTTAACTAACCGGGTTTTCTTATCCCGCGCATAAATATCCAAAGCAACCTTCGTATCTTCATGAATTCGAACACCATCTTCTAATTTAAGCTGGTCTAACTCATCTATGGAATAATGGCTTGGATCGAAATTCTTTCGTGTTGCTACGGCAGGTTCTTTTACAAAACCGTCAATAATTGCCCTGGCTAAAGAGTATTCATACACAACATTCTTAAATTTTATTGGGCCCCCGCTTCGTTCCACCTGAGGAGTTGCAGTCAATTCTAATCCTAATATTGGGTTCAGCTCATTAATTACCTGCATCCCTCTATCTGCCCGGTAATGATGTGATTCATCCATTAGCAGAACTAAGTCTTTAAGATTCGATAAATAGTTGAAATAAGAATCTCCAATATACTCGGACAATCTCTTGATGCGGGCAACATTGTTACCCCGGGTTTCTGCGTTGATCTTTGATATATTGAAAACATTAATATGAACTTCTGATTCGAAGATAGTCAATTGTCGTGCCTCGTGGTAATTCTCACCGGTAATCACACGTGGCCTATTATTAACAAATTCGCCGATGCCCTGAAATACATACTTTGGATGCGCCGGGTTAGAGAAGTCGTTATTTAATTTGTTATAGATAGTCAAATTGGGAGCCAGGACAAAGAAGTTTTTGATTCCTTTGGCTAAATATAAATAGGCGATAAATGCCCCCATGAGCCTTGTCTTTCCTACACCAGTTGCTATCGAGAAACAAATGGATGGGAAATCTCTTTCAAAATCAGAGCAAGTCGGGTGAGCGCTATTGACCTTTTGAAGTTCTTCATAAAGATTCGCATTCTTTTGCAGTGTTAGTTTATCCGCCAAGTCAGCTAAAATATTCAAGCTATCTGTCTGGGGTGGCCGTAAACTGAGGCGATTCTTAATAGCGTTGGCTATTTTATTCATACAGGTCACCCTCCTCTTCAGGTAAATCTATGATATTCAGCATGTAATCCTCTTTACCAAATTCGCATCTGCCAAGCACAGCTTGAGGGATCTTCTTAATTGTAATTTCAGCATACTTGTCTTCACAGGCTTTCTGATAAGACTTGGCACAAATAAGAAGGCTTTCCCCCTCCTTCATTTCTTCATGAATTTTGTCTAAAAGTTCTATTGTTACAAACTGGGTAGTCGTGAATATGAAATCTTTCTCCGTTGATTGACCTTGCTTCCAATAAACTTGTTCATCGGGAGAATATTTAAAGCCCTCATGCTTTGCCATAGCCGCAGCCAGCATATCCGCGTTATATTTCTCATCAATAACCCAATTATCATATTTGTCTTTCTTTAAGAGACTCGGGGATAGATAGTAATATTTAAACCCTCCACCACCCTTCCAATTTTGTGACTTAGAGGCACCTGATTGGTCTTTTCCATCTATAACACTTTTAAATCTCGGTATACAATGTGTATGGCAATGTTCTCCCAATTCAACACCGAGCCATTTCCTACCCATTTTATGAGCAACTGCAGCTGTTGTGCCAGAACCAAGAAACGAATCAAGAACAATATCGCCCGGTGAAGAAAAATGCTTTAAAATAAGCTCTATTAGTTTTTCAGGTTTTTTACCACTTCTAAAGTCCGCACCACCTTCTAAGCGGCAATTCCCAAATTCTGCCGTCATGTCATAGTAATTTTCTATTGGCCTTGTCCGTCCATCCGTCTTTCCTCCTAGTTGACTAATAGGGACACCTTGATAATACTTACCTTTTGTTGCTCCTTCTCGTTTTGGTCCAGTGAAATATCTAAAATCAAATTGATCATCACCAATACCATAAATTTTATATAATACACCCAAGCCATCTTTATCTGAAAGTCCTGCTAAAAAATCTCTAAAATATCTTCCTGAAGAATTCCCATCCAGAATAGTCCCTGAAGCCCAAATTTCTTTTAATCCCTTTTCTGATCCCTCTCCTTTTTTGATTTCGTACTCATCTTTTTGAAAAATAACCCCCTTTTTCCCTCCTAATACAATTTCCTTGCCTTTAGCTTTTTCATTTACGTAATAACAAAATTTATCAAGGGATGTTGTTATCTTATTAAGATTGGGCTTTGCGCCGAACTCTTTTCTGTAAACGTGTATCTGCTCTATCTGTTTATGAAAATCCATATCCTGTTTTAAGGTTTTGGTTGCATATCTAACTTGCACATAAATTGTTGTTAGATAATTATTTCTACCAAATACCTCATCCAACAGTATTTTTACATAATGACCTTCAGCATCGTCTATCTGACAACACAAGAAACCATCATTGCTTAAAAGCTTATGCAATATTTCTAAACGGGGCTTCATCAGCGATAGCCATAATGAATGCTCTAAGGAATCATCATAATGTTCGAAAGCATTACCTGTATTGTAAGGAGGATCTATATAAACACATTTGACTTGATTTGCGAAATCCTGTTCTAATGCTTTAAGAGCCAGAAGATTGTCCCCATAAATAAGCATATTCTCAGTATTCTTATCACCATAAGATTTCTCGGGATCCTCAATCAAAATACGCGGTTCAAGCTTAATTTGTTCGTCTTTGCCAATCCAGGTTAACTCAAGCTTTTGTTTCTTATTATTCATAAATTCCTCTCGTTCTAAATTAAACAACCTTCCAGCGAATCTGAAAAAGCTCTTTCAAAGAAGTTTTCTGCTTAAGCTGTGCTTCAACACGCTGGATAAATTCTTCTTTTCTATTATCAACTTCGTCTTGAGCGTCGAATAACTTTTTGCGCATTTCGTTCCGTTTCTTTTCCATATCCTTTATCTTGCGTTGCTCTTTCACCTTCTCTTCAAGTTTCAGAATCTTCTTGGCGTTTGTTTTTGAGGATTTAATATCAATATCCAGCTTCTTTAACTCCAATTCGAGAGCTTTCTTCATATCATCGGCCCATTTATCCAACTTATCGACTTCATTATCAAAATACTCGCTGTTACGCTCAGCACTGCGCATTGTTATAAGATTAATAATTTCCTGCTCTAAATTACTGATCTTTTTCTTCTCACTTTCATTAACAACACATGATGAGCCATTAATATCAGCTTTTAGGGAAAATAGTTTTTTAGCGATGTCCGAATCAATTACTTCACCATCATTATCTAAGGCGGACAAAATTACATGGTCTTCTGCTTCCAGGGATTCTATTGTGTAGTTGCTTGCCTTCAAAATTCCGGTCTTGCCGATTAATGGCTTTAACACAGAGATGATTGTAGGGTTGTTAGAATAATCAAAAATAATTTCGGCTTCTTCTAGAGGTTTCCTCTTAATAACATTTAGAATCTTTTGAGCCAAAGGATGCCCTGGCCGGTAAATATGAGCATCCTCAATATTCTTGCCAATCCTGTATGGACCCGGATGTATATTTTCTTCTGGGAAAGGATTGCTTTTAAGCATGAAAGAATATTCATGCTCCGCAAAATCAGCATTATCTTGAAGATAATATCGGGTGGTATCCCAAAGCCATCGTTCATAAATATCAAGGAAAAGCTGACTTTCTCGTATGTTAATTTTCAATTTTTCATGAACTTCTGAATCAAAGTTTTCGAGAAGTTTCTGACGAGTGTCCATCAAATTATTTTTAATGCTTTCATCCATTTCGTTCTGTAGGGCATCAAATGCAGTATTTATTTCATCTTCTGTTCGGCAGCTCTGATAAATGGCAGCTATCCTTTTTTCAAAGTCAACACCTGATTCAATGCTTCCCAAGACTTCATCGCTTGCGCCGAAAACACCTTTAAAGAGATTAAATTTTTGATCTAAAAGTTCGTAAACCCTCTGGTCAGCGGCATTCTTGCGATTCACAAAGTTTATAACAACCACGTCATAATTCTGCCCATATCTATGACATCTGCCAATTCTTTGCTCAATCCGTTGAGGGTTCCAGGGTAAATCATAATTTATAAGCAATGAGCAGAATTGAAGGTTAACGCCTTCTGCCCCGGCTTCAGTGGCAATCATAATTTCTGCTTCATCTTTGAAATAGTCTATAATGGCCGCGCGCTTATCTGCCGTTTTAGAACCGGTAATCTTATCGCTGTCCCTGTTTTTCTCTACCCAGTCTCGATAAATTGTTTTAGATTTATCATCGTTATTTGATCCGTTGAATAAAACTATCTTATCATCGTAACCTTTCTCAGAAAGAAGCCTCAAAAGGTAATCCTGGGTGATTCTTGACTCAGTAAAGATAATTGCTTTCCTTTTGGCGCCTAATTCGGCAGCCATTTCAAAACCTTCTTTGAGAGCGATCAACAACGCCTCTCCCTTAGAGTTCTTCCAGATTATTTTTGCCAAATCACGATTCTTCTCAAGATCGGCCTTCTCTTGTTTCATAAGAACGATATCTTCCTTGGTATAAGACACATTCTTCTTTGTCTTTTCTTCTCCGTCCTCCTCTTCTTCATCGCTCCATTCGTCTTCGAGTTCATCAAGATTCTCAACATCTTCGTCCAGACCCTGTATGCCAGTTTCTTCTTCAAATAACTGTTCCTCGGCCTCTTCGATTAGTTTAGTTAATCTATATACAAGGCTGTTTAATGTACTTACGATTGCGAAAGAAGAAGATGCTAATAATTTCCGTAAGATAAGAGTAATCAACTGACGCTGGCTGGATGGAAGTGCAAATAAAACAGGGCGTTGGAGGTATTCTGACATTCTGTTATAAAGCTCTATTTCCTGTTCTGATGGTATATAGTCCTGTGTTAATGGGATGCGTTTAGTATATTTGATATATTCCAAGACCTGCCTACGCAACGTACGGGTACAAATAGGCTTCAAGCGATTCCGCAACTCTGTAAACATTTCTTGCCTTGGCTCAATTAAACCTAATTCACTTTCATAAATATCTTGTTCTCGTGAAACTCGTGAATAATTAACCTTAAAGCTTTTTAAATCACCGAATACATGCTCGTCAATGACGCTGACCAAGCCGTAGAGTTCAAGAAGAGAGTTTTGAAGAGGTGTTGCCGTAAGTAAAATTTTAGGCACTTCAATTAATGTATTCTTTATTTCCTTTGCTATTTTATTGCTGGTCTTGTAAACATTCCGCAAGTGATGCGCTTCATCTATAACCGCCAAATCCCATTGTATCGGTTTTATGTATGGCGATTTTGAACGTGCAAAATGATATGAACAAATGACAATTACATCCTTTTGATCAAATGGATTGAGATTACCTTCTTTTATGTATTGATTAAATGATTTTGCCTCAAGGATAATGGAAGGGATAAAAAATTTCTCTTGAAGTTCTGCATTCCATTGTTTTCGTAAATTCGCTGGAACAATTAAGAGTATCTTTCTTCTCCTCTCCGCCCATTTCTGCGATAGAACAAGTCCGGCCTCAATTGTTTTCCCAAGCCCTACCTCATCCGCCAAGAGTGCGCCTCTGGAAAGAGGGGAACGAAAGGCAAAAAGAGCAGCCTCAATCTGATGCGGATTAAGATCAACCTGCGCATTAGAAAGCGTCGAAGATAACTTTTCAAGATTATCCGAAGCGCACCTTTTGGTTAATTCATAAGCAAAATATTTTGCGTGATAAGCCGTAATCACTTTGTTTTCCCTTCACCTTTTATCTTTAAAAGCTGCGCCCCTCTATTTGCGCGTGGGCAGGTGCTTCCTAGATCAGTAATAAATCTTGACATGATTGTGGATGCATGTGTTTTTACCCCTCGTGTAACTTTTGCCCTAATTTTAAACGCCTCTCTCCTTTGAATTTGGGTAAAACTAGAGATAATCAAAATATTTCGTGTTCTTGTAATAGCAACATAAAAAAGACGCCGCTGCTCCTCAAGTTGCCGGAGTTCCTGAGCAGACGGCAAATTATCTTCGATATGAGGGACTAATCCTTCGACGCAACCTACAACGGCAACCATATCAGCGGAAAGCCCTTTTGATTTATGCAAACTCATAATACGAACATAATCTACATCTGTTGGTAATTCCGGCTGGGTAATATTCGTTCTAAGATGCTCGTATAATATTTTAGCATCAAACTTATCACCCCCTATTGCTCTGCACATTGAGCGAAGTGAAACGGCCCACTCTGCCATATCTGGAAAAATAGCATCAACAAGTCTTGTACCAGTTAAATTAGCCTGCCTTTGCAATGCTTGTTGTAATAAACGAAATCGTTGTATTATTGAAGTCGTATAAGGCAATTTAATTCTATCTTTCGTTAAGGATTCAAGGACTTGATAAGGTTGTTCTCCCGTCTGTTCACAATGATTTCTAATTGAGTTCCATCCTGTATGGTTCAATGAGGCACTTCCAAAACCACACCAGCACCTTAGAGCAACACAATCCTCTCTATTTGCAAGCAATGTCAGTAATGTAAATGCCTGCTGTGCTTGAGATTCATCAAGTTCACTCGGCTTTCCATCCAGTTCTTCTTGATGAAAGAAGCTATGAGCGGGGATGTCAAGTCGGTGCAATGCTTCTCTGACTAACGCTCCTAGTAAACGTCTCGGTGCTAAAACAAGAACTTTTCCGGGTTCAACAACCCCTCTTACTATCTCATTTTTAATTAGTTGCGCTATACCTTTTGCCTCATCATAAACACTTGGCCATTGCACAATCTGCACATCACCGGTAAGGTTCTCCGGGCGAGGTTTAATTGATCTATCAACACGTTCATTATTATGGACAATCAGAGCATTGGCCAAATCGACAACACTCTTAGGGCAACGATAACAATCCGTTAAATCCTCCTCATGAGTCCCGGGGTGAGTGGCTTCAAATTGAGTAACACCATCCGGATGAGCAAACCTGAATGAATAAATAGATTGATTCTCATCGCCGATTACAGTAAGACTTTTGCCTTCAGCGAGTATATCGATAAGCACCTGATCGGCCCTATTCAGATCCTGATACTCATCGACCAAAATAAAATTAAATATTGTCTTAATATCTGATTCCGGATTATTGCGTAAAAACTGTAACGCCTGTGGAACCAATTCCCCGATTAACATTGCCTTATGGAATCTTAGCCAACTCATAAGCGTTGCATGGAACTGCTTGTCAATGGGGTCCAATGGCCACCCTGGTTCTTCTGACTGAAGACGAGCCCATGCAGCATCAAATGCTCTTAATCTTGCTTCACAAGCTCTCACAGCACCGTACTCGTTATCGCGTATATCTTCTAACATGAATCTAATTTCATATGACAGTAAAGGACGCGGAACTCGTTGGGTTATTTCCATAACCCTAGCACTAGACAAGAAACCGAAACAAAAGGCGTGAATAGTTGTTGCATTAACTTCAGAAGCCCCCTGAACTTGAAGTTCCCGTAGAGATTTCTTCAAATCAGTTGCAGCAGTTCGAGTAAAAGTACAAACCAAAATCTGGCCCGGAAAGATACCTTCTTCAAGCAAACGTGCCACACGGCGCATCATTGAAAAAGTTTTTCCTGTCCCCGGGCCCGCTAGAACACACAAAGGCGAATCCTGAGTTTCCGCGATACGTCTAGCCGGACCATCTAATCCTTGTATCCAATGAGGTTTTTGATTCATATTAGATAATTTAATCTCCACTACTCGATTAGTAAGAATCCTTTGTCATGTTTACAAAGCTTTATTTGTTCGTCCTCGCTTTAATAAAATCTTTCAAATCCTTTGGCTTAACTTTCCACTGACCAATCTTAACCGCACGTATTTGCTTTTCACGAATAAGTTCACGCACCCGGTATTCAGATAGACCAAGTTCTTTAGCAACCTGTTTTACTGTTAAATGCCCTTTAAGTAACATATTATAACCTCTGTTTTTTATACTACGATGATCAATATTGTTCCACATTATACAACATTATTTTCCAATAACAATAAAAATCCAAAGAGATGAGTAGTCACTCAAAAAAGAGGAAATTATCACAACTGTAAATCTCACAACACCTAACTTGAGCCACAATGTCCCATCTTGTCACTTTGACCCACTTTTTGATCCTTTTATATCAGCATCTCAACAGCTACTATCAAGAATAGGTGCAATACTGTCTCAATATCAAAATCTTAAGCTACAATCAAAACATACCAATAATGTCATTAAAGCTTGTGTTATCAAGCCTGGAAAGGTTTTATAAATAGGTCTATGATTTTTGGC
>JAGVOC010000202.1 GCA_020052975.1 Desulfobacterales bacterium
ATTTCTTCATCTTCCCGCTGCTCCTTTCTGTTACTTTATTTCAGTTTAGAGCAACTTTACCACTTAAACAACTGTACATTTTTTCCAGACCAGCGCTGATCTTACATTATGGATAGTGTTGTTTTGCCGGTTCAACGATAGTTTAGGTTGTGCCGTGCGAAAGAAGCAAGGCTAACACCTGCTCGTATTCCTTGAGACGCAAATAGTCCTTTTCCGTTGGATGCTGTATACGGGTGATGTCCATGTTGTCCGTTACATCAGCGAGCTTTACGGCCCTTGAAATAGGGTTCTCGGACGCTCGTTTAGCGGCCTCAATGCGACTTTCGCCCTTTTGTTTTGTGAGAGCTTGAACCGCTTCTATAACTTCTGTGGGAAAACCCTCCGCCCTCAGGTTGTCTATAGTAACTGAAGAGTCTTCAACAACGTCGTGAAGCACAGCGGTCATACGGGTATACATGCCATTTACAGCAAGCATTAAACGAAGCGGATGGAGAATATACGGCTCACCCGCCTTATCAACTTGCCCCGCGTGGGCATGCACAGCTATTTCAATCGCTCGTTCTATAGTGCTCATTTGTTTTCACTCTGCGCCGGGATTAAATGATACTTTAGACATATAAAAGGCTTCAGCACCAGAACTTTCATAATATTTTTCCTGCGTACTCATCTGGATTAAATACAGGAGATTTTTTTCACCAAACAAATATGCTTTGGTATCGTCCTTGACTTTAAAGGCGCAGATTCTCGACAGGAATAACATATTGGTAATACTATAAGAAAATAAAATATCCTTGGTTGGGCCAAGAGTGGTATCCATTGTCTTTGACTGGATGATTTTGATTTTTTGGTCCTTGAACATCAATGGAAGCTGTTTATCCAGATAATCAGCGGCGCTAATTGCTTTTGGAATCCCTGTAATATAAATAATTAACTGTGCTTTAATTTCACCTTTGGGGTCATGGCTTGGCGAATAAAGATTGAAAATGCCGATTTCCGCAAGAGATCCGTCCATGGGAAGCTTTACCGGCTCTGCCACTTTTACGCCATTCCAATTCTTATTCATCAAAATTGAAAAGTTAAAAAGCTTGTTTTTATGAATTTTATAAGGAACGGTCACATAATTCTGTCGAATTAGCTCCTTATTTAACTTACTGAAATCAAATGAATATTGAGCATTCGTGACTTTTTCCACTTTGAGTTCGGACGTCACGTTTTGCTTTTTTTCTTCATTTTGCAAAATGACAGTCGTAAACCCTTCCGGCTCGTCAGCATATATTTTAAATGTTCCTTTTGCATGCCCTTCTTTTATATCCGGATTCTTAACGTACATAAGCACAGGAACCTTATAGTTGAATGACCGGATCTCAACCGTGAAAAGACTCGGAAATTCTGGCTTGCTTTTTTCTTTAAAGACTATCTCTATAGTATTTTCGCCTTTCTTGAGGCAAAACAGCTCTTTCCTTTCCTTCTGAGTTTCAGGGGGCATTCCAGGAGGCAGGGTTTTTATCTTGGGGTCATCTGCAAGGTAAAGCTGGAGCAACTCCGATCCCCCTCCTTTTATCATGCTCAAATGAATGCCGTTGATTTTTATGGTAACGTCCCGGTCATCGCCGCTAACATAGAGTGACGCATCGAATTCTTTTGCCATACAAACCTCCTCGTTACTCAGTGAAGTTATTACACCTGTTAAAACAAAGAATAAAATGAGTATTGCTGCGTTAAGATATCTCTTCATTCCCTTATTCCTCTCGTGCTTTGTTCATTTAATTGTTATGACTCGACGACCTCAGCTCCTTAAAAGGAAAAGGAAGACTGTCCGAGTTACTCCATTACTGCTTCAATCCGGCGAGCAAGGTCAATTAGATCTTGCAACCGTTCATGCTCCAGTGTAAGCCCTGTCAGCACAACTGCACCGCCGGGGCCGATGGAGACGCATACAGGATTATAGAGAGGCTTTTCCAAGTGGTCAAGCATGATTGACTGAATCGACTTATTGACGATCTCTTTCGCCATGGCAGGGTATTTGGACAAGACAAGAAACTTCTGCACGAAGAGGGATTCACCCATATCAACCTTGTCGGATTGCATTACCTCCGTCCAGTCCCGCTCGGCAATATCCAAGGGCGCACATCTTGACTGAAACCGGTTGGACTGGATAAAGCATGCGGTTCCATGAGAGTCATGCACGCTGGCAGTTGCCTCCCGATGCTTGTATGAGCAGTCAAACAGGTATAGATTACACTTCCCTGTTTCAACCGTCCTGATGTAATAAAGATCAAAGTTAAGGTCCCAAAGAATTTTCGCAGCTCTTGTCTTAAGCCCCTGCGTATCGTTTTGTGAAAAGCTCCAGCCCCTGTCCTGCGCGTATTCACGGGCCGCCTGCAGCTCTTTGCGGCCCTCATAACCTATGTATGCAATCAGAGCGGTCAGGAAACCTATTACGCAAAGGATGATGAGCGGGACTTTTATCTTAAGCCAGACCGGGGAGTTCCATATCTCAAATAGACTTATTCGGTCATAAAAAAAGGTAAAAACCGCCAGGCCAAGAAACAAAATGAAAAAAATCAGAAATATAATCAATCCTACGCCCCACAAGCTTGTCCAGTATTGAGAATCACTCATGTGTTATGCCCTTGAGACGCACGTAGGAGAATGAAAAAAAAGAAATGCCGCGCAAATGAAACCTCAGCGTTCATAACTCAATCAAGCGCATTATTAAAATATTCGCGGTGGGCGTCGCAGCGGCACTTTTTAGCCCATGGCCGGGAACACTTCCTGATAAGCTCAACCCTCTCATTACCCTTTTGCTCTGCTATGGGTCCGGACAGATTCATGGTTTCGACACCGGTAAAGTTATCCCACCAGCTTGCCACAGTGTAAACTCCACACGCCGGACACAGGTAATAAGAGTCGGTGCATTCATCCCCCATGATGCTTCCTGATATGGAGGCAACTCGCTCTTCATTTAAAAACGCTCTGTTGCACTGTATACAGTTCATAATCACGAACCAATTCTATTTAAAAAACCATCCTTTATAGCTGCAGGCACGGCGATACATAATCCAATGATCATAAAGATCCAGAAACCGTAGATGACTGCATGCTCGTGCGCCTGAAACCATTTTATGAAAAAAAACTCGCCATTGCCGATTTTTATCTGCATGACGATAAAAAAGCGTACGACAAGCGGCACAAATGCAAAAGCCGCTGCACAAAATAGCGCAAAATAAATTATCAGTATTGTGATGCCGCTTTTAGAGCTTAGCGTTTGTCTGGTTACCGTTCCTGAGGATTCAAGGATGCCGCCAATGACAGCGCCAAAAATCATTAACCCAAATGATACAGCAAGAATGATTATAAATATTCTCGTATTCATGAAGTTCTCTCGCTATTAAAAGCATTAGTTGCTCATTGTTTTGATGCTTTATTGATTGAAATTGAGGAATGAACTGTAATAACTACAACAAATCCCATGCCCTATAAGAGTGATATTAGCAGAGAGGCATCAGACAGGCTGCCGTTTGACTGCATGACATGGTTTTCGGTATAGGCCCTTTCACAATAGTCATGTACCGTCTGCCTTTCCTGATTGCCAGAATGCTGGAGGCCGCTCAGATCCCAGCGGTGCAACAGTATGTCACCATTTATCCGTTGGCCTCAACCCCTCAAAAACCATATCATCCGTATCGTAATTATTTTGAAAATAACATTATTATTTATAATGGATTGAACTCGTGTATATTCATCAACATGGACGATTTGTGTAGTACAGGAAGTTGTCCATACCTCAATGCCCCTGCCTGTTCGATACAAAAATTTGTTATAACACCCTGTATCAACATACTGGAATGACGGGACTAATGTGTCTTCGTTTAAATGGGTCATCGTTTTTTTTCTATAATCTAATAATTTTTTGACTTCTCGGTCAAAGTCAGAAACATAGTTTTTATCCTGTATTGAGCGATATTTTTTATTGACAGCAGGAACTGGACTTTTCCCCAAATCCAATTATTGTTCCTGTAGCATCAATTGCCTGAACATCTATAGTGTAAGTATGCTGGCCTGATGGAGGACAAGGTCCCGTATAGCCCTTAAGAGCGCCTGCTGGTATAATATTTGAACCTTGATATTTCACAGTTCCTCCCCCGTGATTATAACTTGGCATATCCCGGTCAGTAAGACTCACCTTTAATTCTTTGGTTGCTTGTGGAATTGCCGATATTTTTATCTCGGGCGATACAGATGAGCATCGATTTTGATTTGTCCACGAAAAATCGACTATAAGTTTAACTGCATTAGGGGATACTGGAGCGCTGGCACAGGCCTCTATCATCACTGCAAGTAAAAGAACACAAAAAACACGAAATAATGTTGACATAATAAATCCCCCTTTGACTTAAAATTATCTATAATCAATCAGATTCGCAATAGCACGAATCACCGTCTTCCAAATATTTACTCAACTTTAACAATCATCTGATTTGATCCGATGACTGGCGCATCATCAAAAGGCCGCTGTTGGCTTGCAATTCTCCAAAATCAATATAGAGTGAGACGATCAGGTTCAGCTGATTTATTTCTGATTCGGTCAAATAGTTTTTCGCAACAGCAATATCATCTCTAGTAGTATAATAGCTTTAAAACTTTTACCTACGGAGCCAATTGCAAAAGTCCTAAAAAGAGAAGAATTTGTCATTCCCACGAAAGTGGGAATCCAGTCTTTTCAATATGTAGCAAAAATTTATGGATTCTCGTTTGCACGCGAATGACGATTTTTGCAGTTGGTTCTACGTTGTAAATAAAAAATCAAGAGTGATCATCCTCTATCATAATTTCTGAGGAAACAGCATCATTAATTACGGATCGAAATCCTGCATTTTCTTCAAAGTTGACGGTCTGTGGATAATAGGAAGTTGTACTTGCACAAGAAAGAATTCAATGTCAAGACTTTATATAGTAAATAATAGTATTATATTCAATAAGATATAATACCAGTATACCGTCCCTCCTCTCTGATACAGCAC
>JAGVOC010000105.1 GCA_020052975.1 Desulfobacterales bacterium
ATTTGGTTTCCGGGTCTCTGGTTTGTTGTTTCTGGTTTTTCTCTTTTAACCAGGAACTCCGCCTGAGGCGGACAGGCATTTAACTATAAACCAAAAACCTGAGTCTTTATTATCGCCTTCCTTGTACTTGGCCAAAATTGGACGTTCTTCAAAGGTCTCTCAAGGTGAGGGATTAATAGAGATATCTGTTTTCTGACTTCATGTGAGCATATTTTTTATGGGTAATACAGCGTATCAGGAGAGAACATACCGCAATCTTGTCGGAATAGACAGCCTTGTTTCTTTCAATGTTGTTGTGAAGGAAACAGATCTTTTAATACATGCTTCAAGAGCTCTTGAAAATGTTGCCAGAGATTTGGTTTTGAAGCAGAGGGGATTTATTGAAAATTACATAGGAATATATCCGGAATTTAGAAAGACTCTCGTTCCATGGCATATTGACAAGCCTGCTCCGGTTATAGTCAGTGAAATGGCATATGCCGGCCAAAAAGCAGGTGTTGGGCCGATGGCTGCTGTAGCAGGTGCCGTTGCCGAACAGGTGGGTAATGCCCTGTTGTCATATTCCGATGAAGTGGTTGTTGAAAACGGCGGTGATGTATTTATCAAAACCGGCAAACCGATTAAAGTTGGTATCTTTGCTGCCGATTCACCCTTAAGTTTAAAGATAGGGCTGCTGATTGATTCGAGGGAAAAACCTGCCGCTGTCTGCACCTCTTCCGGAACGGTCGGGCATTCCTTGAGTTTCGGGAAGGCAGATGCCGTATGTATTGTTTCAGATTCATGTTCTCTTGCAGATGCTGCTGCAACATCGGTTGGAAACCTTGTAAAGGCAAAAAAGGATATCGGGAAAGCCATAGAATTTGGAAAAAATATTGAAGGTGTGACCGGGATCGTCATAATAATCGGAGACGCCGCAGGATTCTGGGGAGATATTGAAGTCGTTTCTCTCTGAAGAAAAAAGAGTTGAGTTTTGGGTGTTAAAGGGATAAAAATTTACAAGAAACAGCGGTCCGCTTCAGGCGGATTAAAAGAAAAAAACCAGAAACAACAAACTCCGCCAGTGGCGGACCTATGGCAACCAAATACCAGAGTCGTAAACAAATCGGGCTAAAGGGTGTGTTGTGCAAAGGTATCAGAATAGGACATGATCCGTATGAAAACGATTTGGGCACCATGGCGTATTGAATATATTCTGGAAAATAAGAGCGAAGGCTGTATTTTCTGCAATGCTCTGTCCGGAAATGATGACCTGACACTTTTTAAAGGGAATTCCACCATGGTGGTGATGAACAAGTTCCCGTATATTAACGGCCACCTTCTGGTATCCCCTGTGCGGCACGTTTCAACACTCACAGAGCTTGACAGGAACGAAATGGCTGATCTGCTCGTACTTGTTGAGAAATCTATAGGAATATTAAAGCTTGCTATGAAACCTGACGGATTCAATGTCGGGTTAAATTTAGGAAAGGTTGCGGGTGCAGGTATTGAGGAGCATCTGCATTTCCATATTGTGCCAAGATGGTTCGGCGATACAAATGCGCTTGCGGTTTTTGCAGATGTCCGGGTTATTCCGGAGCATTTGAAGGCGACATATACTAATCTGAAACCGCATTTTAAAAATTTAATGCTTTCCGCTTAATAAAACCGGAGCCAACAAAAATGAACAAAATCAAATTCGCCCTTTTTGCAATCGTTTTTATAATCATCGGACTTTTCGTTTGGGATAACGGGGCTTTTCTTCTCGCAAAGAACAGTATCAGCTTAAATCTTTTCATAAAGACATACAGCACCCCTGAATTACCGACAGGCATCATATTGCTTATAAGCTTTTTTGCGGGTCTTCTTGTTGCATATGTCTTCGCCCTCTTTGAACGCTTCAGGCTTAATGGAGAAATCAAGGGCTTGAAATATACCATAGATTCAAATATTGAAAAGATAGCGGAACTTAAAAATGAAGTTATTTCACTCAGAAACAAGTTCTCTTCCGAACAAAAAGAATAGATTTGAACCCTCATCCAAACACTACCCCCATGATGAAGCAGTACCTATCGATAAAAAACAGGTACTCCGATGCAATCCTTTTATACAGAATGGGGGATTTCTATGAAATGTTCTTTGAGGATGCTGAAACTGCATCCAGGATTCTTGAAATAACTTTAACTTCACGAAACAAAAAAGACGAATTCCCGATCCCCATGTGTGGGGTTCCGCACAGGGCTGTAAAGGGCTATATCGCAAAACTGATAAATAATGGATTTAAGGTCGCGATTTGCGATCAAAAAGAAAACCCTGCCGAAGCTAAAGGCATTGTTAAAAGAGATGTGGTACGCGTTATAACCCCGGGAATGATTTTAGAAGATGAACTGCTTGATGAAAAAACAAATAATTATATCCTTTCAATAGTCCACAATTCAAATACCGCAGGCCTTTCCTATCTGGATATTTCCACAGGCCTGTTTCGCATGACAGAGACAAAAGATCTACCATTGCTGAAAGAAGAACTTCTCAGAGTTTCCCCCAGCGAGATTCTTTTGCCTGAATCTTCAAGAAATGATTCTTTCCTTTCCGGTTTGACTGATGCCTTAAATGAAAAAGCCGTAACATATCTGGAAGACAGTAAATTCGAACATAAAAGATGCCGGGAAAGGCTTCTCACGCTTTTTAAGACCATGTCTCTCGAGGGTTTTGGATGTGAAGATATGAGATCCGGAGTTTGTGCTGCAGGGGCGCTTGTCCATTATTTGCGTGAAACGCAGAAGCAGGATGTCGGGCATATTTCGTCAATAGAAACATATTCGCTTGATAAGTACCTGCTTGTTGATGAAACAAGCTGCCAGAACCTTGAGATCCTGAAAAATTTAAGAACCGGTTCAAGGCATGGCACTCTTCTCGGAGTTATGGATAGAACAGTTACTTCCATGGGAGGCAGACTCTTAAGGAGATGGCTGAGATATCCTCTTCAGGACATCAATGATATTATTTTCCGGCTCGATGCGGTTGAAGAGGCTTATAATGACATACAGGCCAGAAGAAGCATAAGAGAAGGCCTGAAATCAGTTTATGATATAGAGCGCCTTGGCAGCAAAATAGTAATGGGACATTCGAATGCAAGGGATCTTGTTGCGCTTAAAAATTCACTTTATGCCCTTCCCGCTATAAAAACCGCTCTTTTACATTTAAAGGCAGGTTATCTGAAATGGGATATCAATGTCGATGATCTTTTAGTTCTTGCGGATCTTATAGACAAAGCAATAAGAGAGGATGCTCCCCCTTTTATAAATGAGGGAGGATTAATTAAAGTCGGGTATAACGAGGAACTTGATAATCTGGTTAAAACCGGGAGCGAGGGGAAAAACTGGCTTGCAAGGCTTGAAGCGAGGGAGAGAGAGGAAACAGGGATTAATTCCCTGAAAGTCAGGTACAACAAGATTTTCGGGTATTACATAGAGGTTTCAAAAGCCAATGCAAAAGCTGTTCCGGATAAATATGTCAGGAAGCAGACTCTTGTTAATGCGGAACGATATATTACCGAAGAACTTAAGCAGTATGAAAGGGATGTTTTTAACTCCGAGGAAAGAAGAAACTCCCTTGAATACGAGCTTTTTATGAAAATACGGGAAGAGGCAGTAAAACATAACCCGGCTGTCCAGAGAGCTGCAAAGTTTCTGGCTGGTCTCGATTGTATTGCTTGCTTTGCTGAAATAGCGCACGAGTATAATTATTCGCGTCCGGAAATGAACAATGAGGGCCTCATATTAATTGAAGATGGGTGCCATCCTGTAGTTGAAAGGATGATAACGGGCGAGCGTTTTGTGCCTAATTCTATCAGAATGGATGATGATGAAAACCAGGTGCTGATAATAACCGGACCTAACATGGCCGGCAAATCAACAATTCTCCGGCAGGTTGCCCTGATAGTTCTCATGGCGCATATTGGGGCATTCGTACCGGCAGCAAAAGCTTCCATTAATATTACGGACAGGATTTTTACCCGGGTTGGAGCACTTGACAACCTTTCTTCCGGACAGAGCACATTCATGGTAGAGATGCAGGAGACTGCAAATATACTTAACAATTCAACTGCAAGAAGCCTTGTCATCATGGATGAAATAGGAAGGGGCACCAGCACCTTTGACGGTTTAAGTATTGCCTGGGCAGTTGCCGAATATCTTCATGATCTTAAAGGCAAGGGTGTTAAAACCCTTTTTGCCACTCATTATCATGAGCTGACAGAACTTTCAGCAATAAAGCCGCGCGTGAAGAATTTCAATATTCTGGTGAAAGAGTGGAATGATGAAATAATTTTTTTAAGGAAACTGGCTGAAGGAGGGACAAACCGGAGCTACGGTATTCAGGTTGCAAGGCTGGCAGGTATTCCTGAGGAAATCATTGTGCGCGCAAAAAAAATTCTTTATAAGATAGAAAATGAACACGGGGTAAATGGTTCTCCTGTATTTGCCGGAGATGAGGCCGGATCTAAAAAAGGCCATTTGCAGCTAAACATGTTTTCCAAACCGGAACATTTTCTTGTTGAACGGTTAAACAAAATTGATATATCTAAAATAACTCCTTTGGATGCATTATATTTCCTGAATGAAATGCAGGAAAAAATGAAAAAAACTGATTCATGACATATTCGGACAGGGTGAGCCGTTTAATGGAAAAAGAATCGAGACCTTTGAAGAACATCCAATTTTGCTCAAGTACAAGGAAGGCGATAATTCTAACCACAGGAATACACTTAGTATTTCGAGGATTAAAATTTGAGCCTGACGCAGTAATCGGGCAAAAGGGGGTGTTATGCAAAGGTCTCGAATCGGGCAGGCCGAATAATGGTATTAGTCATAAATACCATTTAAAGCGGGCAATAAATATGTTTTGCCTGATGGCATTTATTTTTGCATTGTTTTTTCAGCCTTGTCCGGGGTTTGCGGAAAATGCAAAAGATAAATATTTAAAGGCCGACCGCTGTTATAAATCTCTGCGCAATAATCCCGCCAGGCAAAAATACAGACAATACTGGCTTGAATGCATTAAAAAGTTCGAAGAGGTGTACAGGGAAGAACCTTCAGGCCCTTGGGCTCCGGCTGGTCTTTATATGTCGGGAACCCTCTATTATGAACTATATAAGCGTTCCAAAAAAGCTGCCGACAAAAATGAGGCTGTCGACTGTTTTGAAAGAATCATTAAAAGGTTTTCAAACAGCAGATACCGTCCAAAAGCTTTAAAAGCAATAGATCAGATTCCCGGTGCAAATACCATTAAAGGGCTGACTGAAAGCAATGGTTATCATACAAAAAGTAAAAAGGAAACGTTAGCAAATATATACCTGAAAAAGCCCGAGCCTCCCAAAGCTCAACCTGAAAAGAAGGAAATTGAACCGAAACCTGTTCATGCCGATAAAAAGGAAGAGGTAAAAGAGTCTGCAGACGGGATAAAAGCGATAATTGCCGCAGGCGAAGAGAGGGCAAAGAGCAGCGTGGAAGTTGCATCCCCGGCAGGAGGTGTCGCAGTTACTGTTTCCGATTTAAGGTACTGGTCAAATCCGAACTATACCAGGATTGTCATAGATGCTGACGGTGAAACCGGCTATAGCCATAGGCTTTTAAAACAGGACCCTTCCCTGCATAAACCGCAGCGTTTATATGTGGATTTGAGCAACAGCAGGCTTGGGAGTGACATTAAAAGAGCAATCCCGATAAATGACGACCTGTTGAGTGATGTACGGGCCGGACAGTATGAGCCTGGTATTGTCAGGGTTGCGGTAGATATAAAGTCTTATAAGACCTACAAGATATTTTCTCTTAAAAATCCTTTCAGAATAGTAATAGATGTCTGGGGAATCAGGGATGAAGAAGCAAAGGAAGAAGAGCCTGAAGATAAAGATGGAAAAAAAGGCGATAAAATGTCTGCCGGAGCTCTGGCAAAGCAGTTTGCCCTCGGCGTAAAAAAGATAACCGTCGATATGGGGCATGGGGGAGATGACTATGGTGCTCCGGGTTATATGAAAGGGGTTCATGAGAAAGACGTTGTTCTTATATTAGGTAAAAAGCTTGCGACCAAACTCAGGGATGAGCTTGGTTGCGAAATAATAATGACCAGGAACAGCGATAAATATCTTACCCTTGAGGAGCGGACAGCTATTGCCAATACAAAAAACTCGGATATTTTTATATCTCTGCATACCAATGCTGCAAGGAACAAAAATGCATACGGCATAGAAACATATTATTTAAACCTTGCAACAGACGATGAATCCATTCTTGTGGCAGCGCGGGAAAATGCGACATCAACAAAAAACATCAGCGACCTGCAATCAATACTGAATGACCTTATGCAAAACGCCAAGATAAACGAGTCGAGCCGCCTGGCAGGGCATGTTCAGGATGCCATATTTCAAAAACTGAGTGCCAACTATGATGATGTGAAGAACAAGGGTGTCAAGAAGGCGCCTTTCTATGTTCTTCTGGGTGCACAAATGCCCGCAATATTAATTGAGACTTCATTTATCAGCAACAAAAGGGAATGCTTGCGTCTCCTCGATCCCGATTATCAGGAACTTTTATGCGACGCAATAATTAATGGCGTGCGCAATTATATAAAGGAGATAAACCCTAATGCACTCATCGGGCCACCCTTGAAGAGCAAGGGCGGTTAAGGGTATTCAGATTAAGACTGAACTTTCTGCAAACCATTATATAGCTCTTGGAATAGGCGTTGCGGCTGTTTCAACCGGAGCTATTTTCGCACGCCTTGCCGAAGCTCCTGCCATAGTTATTGCAGCTTACAGAGTCGGACTTGCATTCCTGATTATAGCTCCTGTCGCGTGGATAAGTGCAAGAGATGAAATAATAAATCTTTCAAGGCAGGAGATTGCTCTTGCCGCATTGTCGGGACTCTTCCTTGCACTTCATTTTGCTGCCTGGATTTCATCTTTAAGCTATACTTCCATAGCAAACAGCGTTGTGCTTGTTAATACCAACCCTCTGTGGGTAGGGCTTCTTACGCCGTTTATTACAGGGGAACGCATTAAAACCGCTTCTGTTGCCGGGATAATAATCAGTGTTATTGGCGCCGCAATTATCGGAGCAGGTGATTTTGCGGCAGGGAAGAATGCCGTATTAGGGGATTTTCTTGCTCTTATCGGAGGCATATGCGCAGCATTTTATCTTTTGATAGGACGAAACTTACGCAGGAAACTATCCCTTACAGCATATATAATGGTTTGCTACGGGAGCGCCGCCGTTTTCCTGTGGTTTGCAGTTTTATTGCTTGGCATGCAAATCACGGGTTACAGTACATCAACAGTTGCATCCTTTTTCGGGCTGGCAATTGTCAGCCAGCTTATCGGCCATACCTGCTTTAACTGGGCTTTGAGATGGTTTACTCCCGGTCTTGTTGCTGTTACGCTTCTTGGGGAGCCGATAGGGAGTACCATACTTGCATATGTTATTTTCAACGAGAAACTGACATTTTTGAAATTGGCCGGAGGAGGTTTAATCCTCGCGGCAATATATATTTCAGCAGCGGCCGAAACCAGTAAAACAGATCAGGCTTAGCCACTTTGGGTTTTGGATTTGACAATTTTATGTGTTGATGTATTAAGATTGACGGCTTAGTAAAAAGCCGGGATTTCACACCAAGCCACAAAGATCACAAAGTTAACTTATTAATATTAAATGATTTTTTCTTGGCGTTCTTAGTGCCTTTGTGAGAAAATAGACTTTCTACGAACCCGTCAACTTTCCATTTAAATAAAAAAAGAGTTTTTTCCAGGAGGGAGGATAGAGAATGGATTATAGTAACATTATATTAAAAATTGAAGAAGGGATTGCAATTATCACATTTAACAGGCCTAAGGCGCTTAACGCGTTGAACTCGGAACTGATCGGGGAATTTTCCCATGCGCTGGATGTAATTTCGAGCAATGAAGATATCAGGGTCCTGATACTTACAGGTGCCGGCGAGAAATCATTTGTTGCAGGGGCCGACATTACCGAACTTGCAAAATTCAATTCTCTCGAAGGTAAAATCTTTGCCAAAAAAGGTCAGAGCGTAATCAGTAAACTCCAGGAATTGACCATGCCGGTAATAGCAGCTGTAAATGGTTTTGCTCTTGGTGGTGGGAGTGAAATTGCGCTTGCCTCTGATTTTATTTATGCCTCTGAAAAAGCAATGTTCGGCTTGCCTGAAATAAACCTTGGCATTATTCCCGGATTCGGTGGCACTCAAAGGCTTCCAAGGCTGATAGGAATAAACATGGCAAAAGAGATGATATTTACAGGTAAAATGATTTCAGCTTCTGAAGCCCTTGGAATAGGAATGGTAAACAAGATTGTTGCACCTGAAGCCCTTATGGAAGAAACAATGAAAACAGCAAGGGTTATGGCACAAAAAGGAAAAACCTCTCTCCGTGCAGCAAAGCAGGCAATAAATAATGGCCTGAATGTTGATCTTTTTACCGGTTGCAGTATCGAAGTCGATTCATTTGCATTATGCATGTCAAGCAGGGATGCAAAAGAGGGGACAAGCGCTTTTCTTGAAAAAAGAAAGGCAGCTTTTAAGGGAACGCTTAAAGATTAATGGACTCGTAGGAAGTCCATTAACAGGCTGGGGGCGATTAAGCCCCGGCCTGGGGTGAGTGTGGAACCGCTTGAATTCACTTCAAGCGGCGGGAGAGGGGAAACCCTTTCCCGCCAAGTAAAAAGTCGTTTTTTGACTTTTTTACGAAGGTATCAAGATTGACGGCTTCGTAAAAAGTCATTCTGCTGTGTTGCGCTTCATCTTTCGTCATTGCAGCATACTATTAGTACGCTTCATTCCTCAAGATTCGCGCGCCTTGCATAATGAGCTTTTTACTTTGCCGTCTGAATCTTGGGACCTGTTATCCCGTTAATTGGGAGAAGAACCATATGAGTATTTGTTAAACATTTGACACATTATGATTAATTAGCTACTATCCCAAAAATTGCGCTTGTATGTAAACAGTCTGTAAACCGGTTTTAAGTTTTTATGTTGCACAAGAGCATGAAAGAGGGCCGGATAACTTCGTTAAGCTATCGCTTGTCTTCAATGGTCCCCATATTGGGTCAGGAAAATTATATGGGAAAAAATAGAGCAACAATTCAGGTTGTCTGGGGCATTGTTCTTGTTCTTGCCGGAATTGGCGTGTTCTACAGGATACCCCAGGTTATGCCTCAAATAGAAAAAATCGGGCAATTCTCTTCGGCAATGTTTTTTATTCGGTTCTGTTTTTATCTTTTAGGTTTTTTGCTTATAGGCGGTGGTCTTAAGAAAGTCTATCATAACTATGGAAAATTGGAAGGCAAAGGGCCGGATGGTTAATTTTTGCTCCGGCACAGGTAAAATTTAAAAACGGCGGTAATAATTATGCTAACAAGTAATGATAATTGCAACATACAAGACTCCAGCGTTCATGACCTTAAATCCGAAGTCGAGTACAGGACAAAACTGCAGGATATTTGCAACAAGATATATGCTGCTTCAAACCTCGATGAGATATTGGTAAACCTGAAAAATGAAATTACTTCACTTTTCGATGCTGAAAGAATAACGGTTTACGTTGTTGACGGGAAAACCAGGGAGCTGGTCTCAAGATTCAAATCCGGAACAGAGATAGCCGAGATCCGGATTCCCGTGTCAATAAGCAGCATTGCCGGCTATGCGGCGTTTAAACAAAGACTGCTGAATGTAAAAAACGTGTATGATGACAACGAACTTGCTTCGATAGACAGGGAATTAAAGTTTGACAAACGCTGGGATAAAAAAACCGGGTTTGTTACAAAGCAGATTCTGGCCTTTCCGATAATATACAAAAAATACCTTCTTGGCGTAATTCAGCTTATCAACCGCAAAGACGGTTCTTCATTTATGAGGATAGATGAACAGGCCGTAGAAGAGCTTTCCAAGATACTCGGTATAGCCCTTTATAACCAGAAACGCATGGCAAAATCGAGAACCACCAAGTTCGATTATCTCCTTGAAAATCATATACTCACCCAGAAGGAGCTTGAAAAAGCAATCGGTGATGCAAGGCAAAGAAAAGAGCTTGTAGAGAATATTCTTATTTCCGACTTAAAAATTCCCAAGAAGGAAGTCGGAAAATCCCTCAGCGAATTTTATAAGGTTCCCTATGCGGAATATAATCCCACTTTCCCGATACCAGGCGATCTTCTGGCCGGCCTGAGAGTCCCTTTCATGCGCAATAATCTTTGGGTGCCTATCCGAAGAGAGGGAGAGAATATCATGATAGCTATCGACAATCCTCATGACATTCAGAAGATTGATGATATCAAAACTCTCTTTATAGGTAAAAGCCTGGTTTTTTCCGTAGCATTAAGGCAGGATATTCTCGATTTCATCAAGCTGTTTACACATGATGAAAAAGAACTTGCAGGAATTGATGATATCCTTTCAAAACTTCAGGATGAATCCGAGGAAATTGTAGAGGCTGAATCCGGAGTGGGAGAGGAGGACAGCGCAGTAGTTCAGCTTGTTAATAAAATTATTCTTGATGCATATGCCAGAAGGGCTTCGGACATACATATTGAACCTTATCCCGGCAAGGAGAATACCCATGTCAGAATAAGAATAGACGGCCATTGTTCGCTGTATCAGACAATCCCTTTCAGCTATAAGAATGCCATAGTATCACGCATCAAGATCATGTCGGATCTTGATATCGCTGAAAGGCGCAAGCCGCAGGACGGAAAAATCAAGTTCAAGAAGTTCGGCGGTAAGGATATTGAGCTCCGTGTTGCAACTGTTCCAACCCAGGGCGGGCTTGAAGATATTGTAATGCGTATCCTTGCAGCCGGCGAGCCGCTTCCTCTTGACAAGATGGGATTTTCAGATAAAAATTTTGAGAATTTTGTGAGTGCCATAAGCAAGCCTTACGGTATTATGTTTGTATGCGGTCCTACCGGCTCAGGAAAAACCACAACGCTTCATTCCGCACTCGGATACATAAATAAACCTGAAACAAAAATATGGACTGCTGAGGATCCCGTTGAAATTACCCAGAAGGGATTAAGGCAGGTTCAGGTAAAACCAAAAATCGGCTTTGATTTTGCCGCAGCCATGAGGGCCTTTTTGCGTGCCGACCCCGATGTTATCATGGTTGGGGAAATGCGCGACAAAGAGACTACGCATATTGGCATTGAAGCTTCACTTACCGGTCACCTTGTACTTTCAACTCTTCATACAAACAGCGCCCCTGAAAGTATAACGCGTCTTCTGGACATGGGTATGGATCCGTTTAATTTTGCCGATGCTATTTTATGCATTCTTGCCCAGCGCCTTGTTCGCACGCTCTGCAAGGATTGCAAGCAGCCCTATACTCCTTCAAGGCATGAATACGAGGAAATTGTAAGAGAGTATGGTGAAGGGCCTTTTGAAAAAAACATGAATATTCCTTACACTGAAGATCTTGTCTTTTATAAACCGGGCGGCTGCGAAGCTTGCAACAAAACCGGCTACAAAGGGCGGATGGGTATTCATGAGCTTTTGATGGGTACCGATGAAATGAAGAGGCTGATCCAGAACATGGCAAAGATGGAACAACTTCGCGAACAGGCTATAAGAGACGGAATGTCCACACTTAAACAGGATGGTATTGAAAAAGTATTTGGAGGTTATACTGATTTCGTACAGGTCAGGAAAGTCTGCATAAAGTAATCTGAGGGTTTAGGGGCGAGGGTCAAGGGTTCAGGGGGGCAGGAATCAGGGGTGGTCATTCTTCTGATTTCATAAATTTAGCCAGCTGGTTTTCGTAATAGGATTTGTCTGAATCTGCAAGTGCAAGCGCCTTTCTTTCCGCTTCTATTGCCTCTTTATATTCCCCTGCTGCATAATAACTTTCTGCAAGCGTATCATAAAAATGTGATTTTTCTTCAATCCTGACAGTCTGTTTTGCAAGAGTAACAGCCATTGCCGCGTTCCGGATGCTTTCGTCTTCGCATGTTGCATATAACCAAGCCAGATTATTTAAAACTCTTGGGTTATCACGATCGATGGACAGGGCATTTTCATATGCTTTTTTCGCTTTATGAAAGTCTTTTATGCTGTAATAAAAATCTCCGAGCATTGCATGGAGATCCTGATTGTTCGGATTATTTTGTATTTCCCCGAGTACGATCTTTTCAATGAAATACTCGTTTATTCTTTTCCCCTTTTCGCCGAAATTCAAATTGTAGCCGACCGACCCGATTATGAATAATCCTGCAAGGTATACCGCCATGCTTTTTTTAATTTTGATGTTGTGGCGCTTAATCCAGGTCTTGTCGGCATCGCACTTTTTAAGGTATTCAATCCTGTCTTTAATGCTGAAATGGTGCCAGTTCGGTTTTCCGGCAGGCTGTCCGCTTGCAGACGCAATTTTTTCCAGGGTTGATATGAGAGATTTTGCGCTGTCGAAAAATGAGTATACGTATATATCGGCCTGGCGTTCGAAGTTGCGCATGAAATATCCGAAAATGAATCGGAAATATACCAGGAATAAAGCTGTTATTGTGATACCGAATGAGATTGATATGACCGTGGCCTGCTTAACCCCGTAATCGGTTAGAAAGCGGTAGAAAGGTTTTGCATAAATCACCAGGTAAATAATCATATCGAAGGTGGCAAGGGAAAGGAGCATATATCCCAAAAAGAATACCAGGTAGAATAATAAATGTTTCCGTTTAATATGTCCTATTTCATGGGCGATGACTGCTTCAACCTCTTCAGGCTCAAGAAGGCTGAGGAGGGCTTTTGTGACGAGAAGGTAGCGGAATCTGCTTACGAGTCCCATTACACCGGCCGTGATCATTCTTGTTCCGAATATAGGCCAGTAGAGGATATTGGAGATCTTAACACCGGCCCTTTTACAAACTCCCTCTATCATTGCCCTGTTCTTTCCCTCTTCAACAGGTGTGCATCTCCAGAATGTTTGAATCAGAACAGGACCGAAAATGGCGATAATAATGAGAAAAGAGGTAAAAAAGAGAAGCTCGCCTCCGGTTGTTGAAAAAAACCGTTTGGGACCGTCAAATGGGAGGAGATTAATGATGTCTGCAGCAAAAGAAAGGAGCAGCCACGGCATCACAATCGGTATGGAAAAAGAAATATTGGAAGCTATGTATGAGCGCCTTGATAAATCATCTGCGTAATAAAGTTTTTTATATGCCCCGAAGGCAGAACCCCATATTATGGACAGATAAAGCAGAAAGAGGCATAGAAAAAGGAGCGCCTCAATGGTTGGAACCGATTTGAACAGAGGCATATTGCCGGTATAGGAGGGAAGGTTGAGGCCATAAACATCTATGGCAAAAAGAAGTATGGCAAAGATAGAACTGGTGTTCAAAAAGGAATCGAACTTGTGATAATATAAAAATTGATTTTCATATGAAATGCTTTTTTCAAGCCTTCTGAACCTGATGAAAATAATATAAATAAAGATGGTGGAAAGGCTGAAAAAAATAAACAGCACTTCCGGAAAAGAAGCATCATTTGCGGAACCTGAAGACTGATAGGTAGAGTAAATGAGTATTACAATTATGAAATATATAAAGTTGGTAAACATCTATTTTTAATACCTTCGTAAAAAATACGAATTCAGACGGCAAAGTAAAAAGTTCATTATGCAAGGCGCGCGAATCTTGAGGAATGAAGCGTACATATTGGTACGCTGCAATGACGAAAGATGAAGCG
>JAGVOC010000430.1 GCA_020052975.1 Desulfobacterales bacterium
ATGATTCAGGACCCAAATCTTTTCCAAAGGAGGCCTTGTATGAGATTTTACACCAATCAGCACAAATTTTATTGTGGCATCGATCTGCATGCCAGAACGATGTATCTTTATATTCTCAATCAGGAAGGAAAGATCGTCCTGCATAGGGACATCAAGACAGACCCCGACATTTTTCTGAAAACTATCGCGCCCTATCGTGAAGACATCGTTGTTGCCGTGGAATGCATCTTCACCTGGTACTGGATCGCCGATCTCTGCTCAGAGGAGGTAATCCCCTTTGTCCTGGGCCATGCTTTGTATATGAAAGCGATCCATGGAGGCAAAGCCAAAAACGACAAAGTCGATGCTTATAAGATAGCGACTCTGCTGCGGGGAGGCATGATGCCCATGGCCTATGTGTATCCTTCCGACATGCGCTCCACAAGGGACCTGCTCAGGCGTCGCACTCACCTCGCCCGAAAAAGGGCTGAACTCATTGCCCATATCCAAAACACCAATCACCAGTATAACCTTACCGACATGGGGAGAATCTCAAGGAAATGCGACAGAAACAAAGCAGGAGTTGCCGACCGGTTCACCGATCCGAGCGTACAAAAAAACATAGAACTCGATGTCGCTCTTATCGATCATTATGATACACTTTTAACCCGTCTCGAACATGAACTCTCTCTAATCGCAAAGGTGCATGACGCCGACTCCTATTTCCGTCTCAGGTCGATTCCCGGCATTGGAAGAATCCTCGGGCTTACTATCCTCTATGAGATACACGATATATCCAGGTTCCCACGAGTTCAGGATTTCGTTTCATACTGCAGGCTTGTCAAGTGCGCAAAAGAATCTGCAGGCAAGATCATTGGCTCATCGGGAAAGAAGATCGGTAATGTACATCTGAAATGGGTTTTCTCCGAGGCTGCCGTGCTTTTCCTCAGGAGAAACCCCGATGCTATGAAGTATAGGGCAAAACTCGCACGGAAACACGGCAAGGCAAAATCCCTGACTATTCTGGCCCATAAGTTGGCAAGGGCTGTTTATTACATCCTTAAAAGAAAAGAGGTGTTTCAACCGGAAGTGTTTTTTGCGAAATAAAGCTGAGGCCGGGTGAGCCTGTTCGTCTAACTGGCGCCATTAGGGTGAAGTCCGCTGGATGCTCGTAAACATAAATATGTTTGCAGCTTCGACTGCTCTCTGAGCATCCTGGAATATGATGCCCGGCGCAAATGCGCTTTGATTAGGACATCCGGCCCCTTATATAACATATAGAGATTGTTAACCCATCAGTTTATTGTATTCTTCATGGCTGCCTATCCAAAACCAAAGCAACCCGTCGGGAATTTCAACAGCAACAGCGCGATAATGAAGTCCAACACGGACAGACCAATAACGGCCAACTTTCTTCAGGTGTAACGAGGGATGACGAGGGTCATTTTTCAACAACGTATAACTTCTATCTGCAAGGTCTTGAATAGGTTGCGGAAGCGACCTGTAGAGTCCCCAAAACTCTGGCGAGGCAAAATGCTTCAAAGTTCGGAGCAGTGACCGGACTTAAACGATTTAAGTGCCGCCTCGGCCAGTGAGTCAAGTTTTCCCGACAGGGCATCTTTCTCAAACTGGCGGTCCCATAGCTCGGCGTCAAAATCCCAGAACCATTTCCGAAAAGCCTGAAGCTCATCAGGCTTTAATCCTTGAACTTCTTTTTCAATTTGATCTATTTTACTCATCCTGATAACTCCTTTTCTTCGCTTGATGTTAGTTTAACAAATTTTTATTTCGGTGGCTATACTTCTCTATATTTTCTGATTTCAAGGTGACCTAAGCCGTGGCTTTGGATTGGTGGTTGCTTTTTTTCGATTGTGACTTTGTATATCTGTCGATCATTTGGTATGAGGCTTTTATACAATTGCTCCTTCTTGTTTCCGCCCATTCGTCCCTGAAGGGAATCCATAATGTCTTTTAACCTGTTGTCCACGTCATGAAATCTTATGTGAGGCTCTGCAAGGTAAAGCGTAATACGAAGTTCTATCTTTTGATCGGCTGTGTATTCAATGCCTTTGTCCTTTAATGCAGTCATAATGCCAGCATGAAGTTTCTTTCTCCATTCATTTCGGGGAGTCTCATACAGAGGCAGACGTACTTTCAAGCTGAGCGGTTGTTTTGCCATTTATTGTCTTATATTACCTGAATCTTGCACGAAAACGCACCTTTCTCTATATGAGTTGATTGCACAGGAGAATGGAGACCATTGGTGAGATATGATACAGCACATGGCTTTGCCCATAAAGATATAATCAGAGCAAGTGGCGAGGTGATAAAGCAGCCGCTCTTCTTTGAAACCTTTAACCTTGCGTTTACCTTTGCCACCCTTGATTTAAAGATGAATTGGAGGCAATATAAAGAAAGCCTCGAAAAGGAGTTAAAAAGATGACTAAGGAAGAAATGATTAAGAAGAACCTCGATCTTCATTCAGAGTGGATGAAGTACACATTTGAGAATCCTGATGTTTTGGACAGAATTCCTAAAGGTGCTGTCCTTGTAATTCTACCAGATGACGACAAAGAAATTTATGCGGAAAATTACAAAATCCTAGAGCAGAATAAGAGGAAGGGTATTCCGGTTTTTGTAGTTACCATGAAGATGCCAAAGCCGCAGATATCGAACATAGAGATTATTGCGGCATAGATTTCTCTAAGGACAGGATTAGATGTTTTGCCAACTCCTCTGCTTTCTTACCCTACGGCTCTTGTGATCTTAGGTGACGCGCTTTCTCAAATCGTTGCTGCTTACAAAGCAAGAAGAAAGTTCTTCTCGTTTAAGTAAGGAAGCTTCTGTAAATATTTTGTTGAAGTGTAAATTCACACCAGCGACTCCCATTTCGTTTTTTTGCGCAGTAGAATAGGAAAGAAATACCCTTAACCTAAACATTATATCAAGAAATGGAAATCATCGCTTTCTTCAGTTTTTTGAAGACTTGTGGCTGAAGGCCGCAAACCATGATAGAATCACGGCGCGTTTACTTCAGGAAGGATGTCTGCCTATCAGGATTCTCTGTAACGCCTTTCGTCTTTCGCCTCGTAAGATGCATATCATTTTTTTTCAAGACACAAGCAGTGAGTTTCGCTAAAATGGATTTAGTAAAGAATATCTGTTAAAGCAAAAAAAGGATAAGCAAGAAAGAGAATGGAAATGGGGTCTTTATTCTTGTCAAAAGCCAACTTCAAATCAAATAACTGTCAATATGAAAGAATTGACCCCTTATTGTTACTTTCCTAAAAAATAACATGTTCAACCAAAAGCCACATCAAGTATCATCATTAGCGCAAACCCAACCATTGCCCCCCCAGTTGCTAAATCCGTATTTCCTCCACGCTGTGACTCTGGAACGAGTTCCTCAATTACAACAAATATCATGGCTCCAGCTGCAAAAGACAACGCATACGGGAGAATAGGCTGTGCAATAATAACAACTGCCGCTCCAATAACACCTGCAATGGGCTCTACTACTGCAGACAATTGCCCATACCAGAAACTTTTCAAGCGCGACATCCCCTCACGGCGGAGAGGCAGAGACACCGCAAGCCCCTCTGGAAAA
>JAGVOC010000274.1 GCA_020052975.1 Desulfobacterales bacterium
ATTTGGTTTCCGGGTCTCTGGTTTGTTGTTTCTGGTTTTTCTCTTTTAACCAGGAACTCCGCCTGAGGCGGACAGGCATTTAACTATAAACCAAAAACCCAAGTCTTTATTTTCGCCTTCCTTGTACTTGGCCAAAATTGGACGTTCTTCAAAGGAAAGGTATATCAGGGGCTTAAAAAAATGAGAAAAAATGAAGTAGTTAAAAAGAATATCGGGTTGGCCTTTGATTTTATTCGTGCAGCCGTCGCCGATCCTCATCTGCTTGATAAAATTCCGGACGGCACCGAGATGGAATTTCTTGAGACCGATCTGCCCCGGATTGAAACGGAGAAACGGGCGGACATGGATAAGCCGCCTGTCCTTTTCAAGGTGGAGCGAAACTTTCAGATGATTTGAAGCGGAGATCTTGAACCGGCTCCTGCACCTGTGAAGAAGTCGTGGTGGCGTCGCTGATGCGAAAACAACCTTAATCCTCATGTTCCTCACCCCGTTACCGATTTCGGCTCAAAGCTCTTTTCGGTAATTCATCTTTCTTAACCTCTCACAGAGCACACAGAGATCACAGAGGCCGAAGAATGTAAATCGGACATCGAATATCTAATATCGTACATCGTACATCGAATATCGTACATCGAACATCGGACATCGAACATCGGACTTCGAAGGATGAACTACTATGCTGCCTGCATGGCCGTTGGCCTTTTTCTGGGAGAAAGGGGTCCAGGATTCAAGGATTCAAGGGTTCGAGTGAAAAATCCGCCTGAGGCGGAAAGAGGTCTATGATTCAAGGGTTCAAGTGCCACGAAGTGATGAATGTAGGGGATGCTTAAGGCACTTATAAAATCTTTAGAAAACAAACACTTGAACCCTCAAACCATTTTCATCTAACAAAAACACCAATGTTCCACATTCTCCGTCCTTGCCGGCTTGATTTAAATTGGATTAAAAGCTTGTTTTATAAGTTTTAAGAGCAAAAAAGAGCTCCTGGAAACAATTTTCCGGGAGTTGTGCAAAGGTCTCAATATCCTTCACCCAGGTATATTGCCGACCATATTTTCCTTGTCATAAGGAAGAAAATGCTGTAGCTTATTTGTTATGAAAACAATCCTGAAAAGAATAATCGCCGATTTTCATCAAGCATCCTTGCCTGTTTTCCGGCGCAGGGAACTTGAGGTACCCCTTGACCTGGAGAAAATTGTTACCATTATCGGGCCCAGGCGCGCCGGTAAAACCTATTATCTCTATCAGATCATGGGAGAATTGGAAAAGCGGGGTGTTGCCAGGAACCAGGTGCTCTATCTGAATTTTGAAGATGAGCGCCTCGTCTTCGATGGAGACAATGATCTGATCTTCGATTCGTATCGGGAACTTTATCCGAACCAAGATCTTTCTCAGGTCTATATCTTTTTTGATGAAATCCAGGCATTGAAGGGTTGGGAAAAGTTTGTCCGGCGGGTAGCCGACAGCATATCAAGACATATTTTCCTGACCGGTTCCAATGCCAGGCTTCTTTCCAGGGAAATAGCCACCTCTTTGAGAGGGCGCAGTATCGCATTTGAGATTCTGCCCCTTTCTTTTACAGAGTACCTGGCTTTTCGAGATATTCCGGCAGACAATCTTGTTTCCAGCCAAAACCGGGCGCTGATCGGCAATGCGTTTGAACAGTATTGCTTATGGGGCGGATTTCCGGAAATAATCGGGATTGATGAACGCTTCAAGGCCCAGGTGTTGCAAGAGTATTTTAATGTCATGTTGTATCGTGATCTGGTTGAGCGCTATGAAATCAGGGAGGTAGCCATTCTGAAATACCTTCTCAAAAGATTAATCGGTTCGTTCACCAGGGAATTCTCCGTTAATAAACTTTATAACGATCTCAAGTCTAGAGGATTTTCCATAGGAAAGGACTCGCTCTACAAGATGGTGGAAGAAATATTTTCCATCTATATGCTTGCCGGTATCGAGAGATACGATCCGGCTGTGATCAGGCGGGAAATGAGCAACAAAAAGGTGTATCTTTATGATAATGGTTTTGTGGCGGCCACCCACTATTCCTTTTCCGAGGATCGAGGCAAACGCCTGGAGAATGTTGTTTTCAGACATTTGCGGGCGCAGACTGAAGAAATCTTTTTTGCCAGAAACGGCTGGGAATGTGACTTCGCTGTTTTCCCATCGGGCCGATCAGCTAAACTCATCCAGGTGACAGAGCGGCTGAACAGTGAAAACATCGGACGGGAACTGAAAGGCCTGGTTGCCGGAAGGCAGTTTATTGGTAATGCTGAAGGTTTGCTGCTTGTTGATACGATTGAACAGGGATTGGATATACCTCGGTGGATTCGGGTAATGGCTCTCTGGGAATGGTTGCTGGAGCGTAGAAAGGATTAAAAGATGGTTCTTTTCCCAACTCAAAACAGCCCTTATGCTATTGGGAAGTAAAAAAGAAGTTCCTGAAAAACAATTTTTCGGGAGTTGTGCAAAGGTCTCAATGCCATTTTCGGTAGTTGGCTTTACCTTCATTTTCAAAGGTTTCAGATAACAGCTTCAATTTACGAAATTGCTTGATATTTATGCACAAATTTTCGCCACTTGTTTTTTACCCAATTCTTATTGTAACCTTATTTTTCGGATTATATCCAAAAGGGTTCTATTTTAAAAACAATGTCAGATGGTCAACGGATTCTCCGGGAATCGATTTCGGAAAATTCAGTATAGCCCACACGGAGCCTTTTATCGAAGGTATCGGGGGAGATCCGGCTTTATCGATAGATATTGTGATCAGGCCTGAAGCCGGAGACAAGAAAGGTTTCAGTCATATCCTGACACTGCATAACGGAGACGATGAATCACAATTGATGATGGGGCAGTGGCTCAGCAGCATCGTATTAATGAATGGGAATGACTACGAAAACAAAAAGAAAAGCAAAAGAATATGGGCAGATACGGCTGATGCGGATTCGGATGAAATTTTCATAACCGTTACTTCGGGCATCGGGGGTACCAGCCTTTATTTGAACGGTCAACTCGTAAAGAAGGAAAAGGATCTGATCCTGAAAATACCGGAAGGGGACAGCAAATCGAGGTTAATCATCGGGAATTCCATATACGGAAAACACTCCTGGGAAGGAAGGGTGAGGGGTCTGGCGTTTTACAGAGACGTTTTTTCCGATCATCGGGCGGCGCTTCATTACAGCGAATGGATGAAAGACGGTAATTTCCGGTTCGCTGAAGAAGAAAAGCCCTGGATTCTATACACCTTCGATGAAAAAACAGGCATGATGGCGATTAACCATGGGACAGGCAAAAACAACTTGACGATACCGAAGAGAATGACGGTTTTTAAAATGGTTTTCCTTGATACATCGGTCGAAAAACTGAAAACAAACAACAGATTTATCGGGGATTTCATCATCAATCTGCTCGGATTCATGCCGTTCGGGTTCATTTTTTCTGCGCTTCTTTTCAGGCTTCGCAGGAAATTCCCCATCCATTTTATTCTGATCGCTGTCGGCGCCGGTTTTCTTTTAAGCCTGTCCATCGAAATCCTTCAAGCCTGGCTACCATCGAGAAGTTCTGACGCCTTCGATCTTATTTTAAACACAACAGGCGCCCTTTTTGGATCTGTAATATTTATGCTGGCGGCTAAAAAAAATGCCGGTAAGCTCTTGAGTTTGTGAGTACCGGTTAAGGAAGAGTGAATAGTGACGAGTGACGGGTGAAGAGGGGCGAGGTTGGCAAGGGGATAGGATTTAGGGGTAAGGGGTAAGGGAAAGTGACGAGCAGCCGGCAACTGAAACTGGTGAATGGTGAAAGGAGTTCTTGAAAACAATTCTCCGGGAGTTGTGTCAAAGGTCTCAGCCATTGAGTAATTTTGTTCAGTCATTTAGAGACCTTTGCATAACACCCCCTTTTGCCCAATTACTGCGTCAGGCTCAAATTTCAATCCTCGAAATACTCAATGTATTCCTGTGGTTGAAATTATCGC
>JAGVOC010000139.1 GCA_020052975.1 Desulfobacterales bacterium
CCACCAATTCTTTTTTACTCGAACTTTTCGAGAGCAATGTGCCGAATAGATCGGTATATTTGACGCCCTCGATTTTTTTATCCTTCACGAAGACCTTCTTAAAGAATGCCTGGTTAAAGAGTTGCCTGGTTTCCGGCTTGGCTTTTTTGTAGGCAAGCGCGCAGTTCTCGGCTACCCTGATCGCTTTTTCAAGAACCTCGGTGTGCTGCTCAAGATTATTGTTTGCCGTCCCACGTTTCTCATCAATCTTGGCCATTTCTTCCGCTATGCGTTTCTGCTCGTCTTTTAATACGTCAACCGGAACGGCTCCGTCATAATAACCCTGCATTAGCTTCTTTTTCTCAAGATTGAGCCTCTCCATCCTCTTGATAGCAAATTCCTCTTCCATTGTGCTCTGACCGTGCTGGGCTACGATTTCTTCATTAAAACCCTTGACCAGCTTTTCCGACCAGGACTTAGGCATTTGGATTCTTTTATATAGCTGTTCCATCTGAGCTTCCATATCCTCCACCTGAATATATTTTTCATGACAATCGATCTTTTTCTTGGAGTGTCTTTGTTTCTGACCGAGGCAGTAAAAATACGTGTAGGCGTTTTTGGCCATATCGAGGGAGAGCCTGGAACCGCAGGTTTCACAGAAGAGAGTGCCTTTCAGATAGTGGCCGTAGGCTCTGTTTCTTACTCCGGCAACATTATTAGCTTTAAGGACGCTCTGAACCCGGTTGAAAAGCTTCTTTGGAATCAGGTGTTCATGAGCGCCTTTGTGATAGACGCCGTCAAACTTGATCTGTCCGATATAGAAGGGATTGGCAAGCATGTTGTTGACCGTGGAGTGAGCTAATGCCTCGCCCTCTTTGTGTCTGCTGGTGATTCCATTTGTTAAGAGGAAGGTCCTGATCTGCTGGATGCTGTAATTTCCCGAGGCATAAAGCTCAAAGGCTTCTTTAATGTATGGGGAGGTCTCGGGATTAATTTCTGTGATCGCCATTCCCCGACGGGCATCTCCGCCAACCCTCACGTTTTTGTAGCCCATCGGTGCTCTAAACGGCCAACCGCCCTGTTTCACCTTCTGCTCCATGCCTTTTCTGACCTCCATTCCCAAATTTTCCGAATAGAACTCGGCCATGAGTGCATGGATGCCTTCAATAAGGTGGCCAGAGGCAGAATCTTCAATATTTTCAACCACGGAAACAAGCGAAGCCCCGGCCCGTTTGAGGACGGCTTTTATGGTGATATGGTCTTCCATGTTCCTGGCGAGCCTGTCAATCTTGTGGATCACAATGGCTTCCACATCCTTTTCTTTCCTGATGCGCGAGAGCATTTCCTGAAGCTGAGGACGCCGTGAGCTCTTAGCTGACTCCCCGCGATCCACATACTCATCAATCACTTCCCAGCCTTTTTCCTTAATGTATTTAAGGCAGGCTTCTCTTTGGCCGGGGATCGAATAGCCTTCTTTGGTCCCCAGCCTTTGAGCCTGTTCCTTAGTTGATACTCTGAGATAGATGATGCATTTCATTTTCTAACCCACCCTGGCGCTTTGTCTGCCGGTTAAATCATTTTCGAAATTAGCCCAAATCTTAAGTCTCATCTTTACCAGCTCTTCGCGGACCTGAAAATGATTGGCTATCTCATCGATCCTGCTCTTGTTTGAGATAAAGCCTGCCAAACTTTCGAGGGGCATGAGCAGGCAGGCGGCAAAAACGTTCGCCTGCTTCTCGTGGTAGTTGCCGAAGGAGTAAATCCGCTTCTGCATAGCGAGATGGTTTCCGGCGTGGAGCAGATGATGGCCAATTGCATGAGCTATCAGTTCGCGCTTCTCCCTATTTGAAAGGCTCTCATTGATCACGATAGAGCCGGAGACGTAGAACTCTCTTAAGCGACCTTCCATTTTTTGGGGAATGACATTTAGACCTAGACTTTGTGCTATCTGGTCTAGGTCGTTTCCGTAAGTCTCCCGTATTTGGTTTGCCTGCTTAATTGCTCGGTTCATGACGATCTTTTTTTCCTCTCGGGCCTCCTGGCCTTTACAACCGCCTCGTAAGCCCGAATTAATGATTGTTTTTCTTCGCGGGTCATATTGGGGACTTCCTTGAACATCAGCGTGAAGCCTGGATCATCCAGCCCCAAATCCTGTAGCTTTGATTCAAGTAAGATGTCTTCCATTTCTTCGAAGGTCATCCCGAGGGCTTTAGCCAGTTTCTCCAGCTTGTCAGGCTGGGGGATGAATCTTCCCCGCTCAATATCTGATACGTATGTATTGGAGGAGTAGCCCATATCCCTTCCCACTTGCTCTTGGGATAATCCCTTCTCCAAGCGAATCTGTTTTATTTTGTCTTTGAAAGCCATAATGCGTAATGTATCCTTGCCGTTAACTAAAACAACTATAAATCAACAAAATCAATGAATCAATACCTTTTTATCCACTTCCTGTGGATAACTTTAGTATTGATACTAATGTAATACTACATTATCATTGACTTTAAAAGAGAGGCAGAACGCTTAACGGGCATAGAGACCCGTTTCTTTTTCCCCTCTTTCAACGTAAAACTACGTTAAGCAGTATCAATTAAACGGGTAGCGAGGCAGACATGTACGAAATCTTTCCCAAGAAAATCGATCCGGAGAAAGCAGAGCTTGAATTCAGAATGATGATCCGAGCTTTTCTGGACGTTGCCCGGGAAGAGCTCACACGTGAAAAAGAACTGCTAAGACCGGCAGACAGAGCGCCGAGACCCACCCAGTAGAATGTTGTATTGCCTGTTGCAATTAGCTGAAACACCCCATTACAACACCCAAAACCATGAAAAACATTAAAACCACCAGGGGGAAATTAACTGAATTTGCTGGGCATTTAGCCCACTTAAATCCAGCGCCGTCTGTCTTCGTTTGGAAGGCGCAAACGAAGCCCGACTTCCCGCCCCTCGCCCTACGGGTTCACTTGAACTATCGTTCTGCGTCGAGGGGCGGGAAGTCTGGCTTATCAGCCAGACGGCGTTCCCTTCGGTCACTTAATTTCCCCTGGTGAAAACCTGAAAGACAAAAGATGAAAACAGTAAGAAGAAACAATCGAATAGCGCCAATGGTTCTGACGGCTCGTGATGTGTCCATCATCCTGAGCGTTTATGAAAACCGCTTTTTGAAACGCGATCAGATCCAGCGGCTACACTTTGCCGGTGCTTCAGTATTTGCTTGTAATCGGAGATTGAAGAAGCTCGATGAGCACAAATTTATCGACAAGCTCATTAAGCCTGTCGAGGTCGGCAGCCACCAACTGGTTTACGCCCTCGACAAGCGAGGGGCTGACGTTGTAGCAGCGACCTTGGAGATCGACCGCCGCAGCGTCAGATGGAACCGCGCCAACAACCGCGTTGAGTTTCTTTTTCTGGAACACACCCTCGGAGTTTCGGAAGTTCGTGTTTGCCTGGACATAGCTTTGGCAGGCAGGAGAGAAGAGCTTCTTTTCTACCAGCGAGGCGACAAATCACACCTTCGGCGCATTTCCATGACTGGAAGCAAGAAGAAATATTTTGTAGTCGCGCCGGACGCCTTCTTTGGGACTCAGACAGGGCGTGGAAAATGCATCTTCTTCCTGGAGGTGGATTTAGGGACTGAGACGCTATCGAGATTCGCCGAGAAAGTGACAGCCTACAAGCGATATTGGAAATCGCGTCAATACACTGAGGAATACGGTTTTAACAACTTTCGCGTTCTGACGGTCTGCGAAAGTGAAAGACGCCTGGCCAATCTTAGGCAGGCAACAGGGAAAGTGGGGGGAAGGCAGATGTTTCTGTTTACGACCTTCTCAGCAATTCAGAATGACAGCCCCCTCGGAAGCGTTTGGCTTTCTCCCTTCATTGATTTACCAACTTCATTGTTGGAATAGCCCGAAAGGGCAAGAGCTTTCAGGGCAAGATTCCCAAAAGGACGAAGCTCTTTTCCGTAAAACTTACCACGCACCTTGAACATTAGTAGGTAACTGCCCCTTACATGGCTGCGGAAGGTCCGGCTCAGGCTGCGGGTAAGCGCCCCTGAGCCGGGCTGAAAGCTCAAAGTACCTTCCCACCACGTCAGCTTCACCCCACCAGTTTTCGTGTCCCAAAACCCTGTGCTGGCCTCTGCGTGCCCGCACACCAATCTAAGGAGGAAAGAATGGCACCTACAATCAACGAAAGGATCTTCAAGAAGCTAGAGAGAGTCATCGGTGACCTGTCGCGCATCCCGGCATACATGAAGTTCATGGCTCGCGGCTTCATGGATCTAGGTGTAGACAGGCTCTACGGAGACGAGGAATCGGTAACTATCGCTCTGAGCCACTACTTCAAGCAGAACGGCGACATGGTACCGGACCCGGACATGGAAGTACGGATATATCCGGAAATGAAAATGGCTGAGGCGCTGACGTATCAGGACAGCTTCGGCTACCAGCAGGTCTACCCAACACCCGGCCAGGTCAATTTGAAAGCCAAGAAGGACTTAAACGTCTTTCTTAACTACTGGCTTTCAAACATCATTGAGCAGGGCTTCGAGAGAAGTGGAGGTAAAGACGATGAGCTTTGAGCTTTTGAAGGTCAAGGAGATCGCCACGGGAGAACCGATTCGATCCCCGCGAGACGTGGCCAGCTTCGTAGCTGAAAACATGGAAGAAGAAGCGCTAGTTGATCGAGAGTGCTTCTGGATTCTGCACCTTAACGCCAGAAATCTAGTGATTGAAAAAGAGCTTACGGCTATCGGCTGTGTGAACGCCTGTCTTGTACGTCCTGCGGACGTCATGAGGAAGGCTGTCATCAACGGAACGGTTGCCATAATAGCGGTTCACAATCACCCGAGCGGCAATGCCGAACCCAGCCAGGAGGATTACCAGTTGACAGAACGGCTCAAGAAATCATGTGAGATTTTGGGCATACAGCTTCTGGACTCGGTGGTTATCGCGGCTGGCGGCAAGGTCCAAAGCATAATGCGCTGAATCGGCGCAATACGGCACAGCTTCCCAAAAGGGACTGTGCCGTTTTTTCAATCTGGGCTGATTTAGATAGACTATTGACCGATATCCAATTATGATAAATAATTAAGACGATCCGATTAACACTTCACTAACATTAAATCAAGAGGTAATAATGGCAGAAAAAACGGGTGACCAAGTTCAAGTAATATTCTTCAAGCGGGATGAAGATGGTATCAAGTTTCTTATTATGAAGAGAGTTCCAGAGAAGGGTGGTTTCTGGCAGCCTTTAACTGGCGGTGTTCACGTTGGGGAAACTCGCGAAGAAACTATCACACGAGAGACATTAGAAGAAATCGGTATTGAAGACATAATGAATCTGATCGAGACTCAATATGTGTTTGAGTTTACAGATAATGGCAGACATCATCGTGAGTATGTTTATGGGGCTGAATTAGACAAGGGAGCAGAAATACAAATTTCTGATGAGCACGAAGAATACAAATGGGTAAATAAAGATGAAGCCATGAGCTTTTTAAAGTGGGATTCAAATAAGGAAGGGCTTCAAACACTTTGTAATATCCTAGGGATTTAATGTTTCTTATTGCTTGATCAATCCTTCTTCAATCATCAATAACGAAAGCCCTTCGTGGATATCTAATTTTGGTGACCAATTAAGCTCCTTTCGAGCCTTTTCTATGTCTGCAAATAGGTGATCCCGATCTGTTTCCCTGCATCTATTTGGAGATATTGCGACATTCTGCAAAAAACTGTCCGTTTTTAATATTCTACTCATAACATTCAGAACATCTTTAGCGGAATACTCCATCCCCGTTCCAAAGTTGTATATCTTGTTCACGGGTCTCTCAGCAAATATCCTGATCAATCCCGCTACGACATCTTGAACATGTAAAAAATCTCGCCTGGGTTTGATATTTCCGACCTCGACTTTCCCCCCTGTTTTAATCTGTTTTATTACCTCCGGAATTAAGTGTGGCGTAATATCATGAGATCCATAAACGTTAAATAGTCTGATTATCGTGAATGGTAGTCCGAGCTGACGAGAAATCGACTGGACAAGAAGCTCCCCCGCTGCCTTCGTTGTTCCATATATATCCAATGGGCTGATAGGGTCAGTTTCTTTAAGGGCACTCTCTGTATTTTGATAAACGGAGGCAGAGGATGCGAAAACAAATAGAGGACGACACTTGCATGCTCCAATTGCTCTTAAGACATTAAACGTCCCTTGAACATTTGTAAGCCAGGTTTCAAAAGGATTTGCATCGCAGTCGGGGATGAAATGTTTGGCTGCGAGATGAACAACGATGCTCGGTGAGGTTTCCTTAATACAGGCCACAAGGTCTGAATAACTCGCAATGTCACCAGAGTAGATTCCTGTCCCTATCATTTGTTTGGAAAGCTTCTGATCATACACACATACATTAAACTCTTTCATTCGAGAGATCTCGTCGCTCAAATGGCGGCCAATAAATCCCATACCTC
>JAGVOC010000325.1 GCA_020052975.1 Desulfobacterales bacterium
GCTGTTCGGTACTCCTGTTATCAATTGAATCCAGAGAGAGGAAAGGTGAACTGCAAAGAGGGGAACAGGAATAATCACATTCCTGAAGCCACGTATCGCCTTTCCGCAGAGCGAGAGGAGGTCACGGTACCGGATGATATCAGCGCCTATCTCAAAAATCTCATGTCCTCTGATTTCCCTGTGCACAAGGGCGGCGAGACAGCCTGCGGCATCCGTCAGCGCGATAGGCGCACAGAGGGAATTCAGCCACAGCGGGGTTATCATTACGGGAAGTCGCTTTGCGAGAAAATATACGATGAGATAGGACACGCTGCATGTCTCAAGCAGGATACTTGCCCGGACTTCGGCAACAGGGATGCCATGTGAAGCAAGGGCCTGTCCTGTCTTCATCCTGCTCGTCAGGTGCGGTGATGCCTCCTTGCCTTCAGGAACAATCCCTCCCAGGTAAACAATTTTTTTGACCCCTCCCTTCTTTGCTGCAGTGCCTGCCGCGTTTGCCAGTTGTATGTCGAGTTCTTCAAAATTCTTCGCGCCGAGGGAATGGATCAGGTAGATCAGAACATCGGCACCCCCGAGGAATTGCCCGGCACTCGACAAATCAAGCAGGTTCACCTGCTTCCAGACAAGACGGTCATCGTGGATATCAGAGGCAATCTCTTCCTGCATGCGATAAGAAGCGGTGATGCTATACTCAGGCGTTTCAAGCAGCGTTTTGATAAGAGTGCGCCCTACACATCCCGGAGCCCCAAGTATCGCAATATTCATAATTCAAGTATACCAAATACAAGAAACTTTATGAATTATAAAGAAAGATTTGCATGGAAACAGAGGGAGTTTAGTTCGATTCGGGAATTAAGCCGTCTTCTATGATGAGTCTATGAACAATCCGAGCTAATACAGCACATTACTCTGGAAGAGTTTTGCGATAAGATTCTTATGGTAGGAATGCGTGAATATCTTTTTCCGCTCCATCAGCTGATAATACTCATCGACTGAAATGCCTTTCTCGAACTCTTTGATCGTCGCCCTGTAGGTATCGTATGTCATGGTTATGATTTCATCGGCAAGGAAGATGGAGACCGTCATATCAGCGGTAAGCCTGTCAGGACCATTTTTCAGTTTTCTCAGAAAAGCAGACAGATTGAGATAATCATGAGCGTGTACCGATATAAATGCATCATTGAGTTTCGGCTTTTCGGTCTGGTAACCACTCATCATGGGACGTGATGTGCGTATGCACTGAATCTTCCGGATATGAAGGTCTATCAGATCTTCAGCAAAGGGTATCAGTCCCGATATCGGTATTTCCCCCGTGATTTTAGTTTTCAAAAGCTTCAGGAGTTCAGTATGATCAATGCTCCGGAACACATTTGCCGTTCTCTTTTTGTATACACTCTCGATAATGTCTTCAATAAGCTCAATGATCAGTTCGTCCAGACAGGAAAACAGAATGTGGAACATCTCAAAACATGACCGTTCGAGAGTCCCGAGAATGAATATGAGCAGTTCGGTTTTGAAGACTTCTTCTTCCGTCAGTGTTTGCGGAATGTACATGCAGAGGTTGTCAAAAGGGAAACTGAACTGTTCCCGTATCCTCAATCCTCTGATTCCGGAGACCAGGGTATCGAAATCACCCGGGTTGTCTATATACTTCTCCCAATAACGGCTTCCCACATCAGAGGAAAGATGGCCATAGCCCACGTTCACATTCCATAAATACCTGCATACAAGCTCATGCTTGAAGCGGAATATGCCAAAGATTTCTTTTCGGATATCTGCATACGTCCCCGCCGTGTCATGATAACGGCTGAAGAAGATGGATATTGTGACAGTATCGTCAAAATGCGTATTGATGAGGTCGATATTTTCCCTCAGTGCTTCGATCGAATACCCACCCTGTTTCTGTTTTATCTTTCTGCGGCTCCGGTCATCGTAGACTTCGGGCGAAAGTTCCAGGACAGGCTTGCTCTCCGGAGAAACCGCGAACACTGCCCGGTAGAGGTCGAGGAACTCTTCATCCGGTAAGTTCCAGGCCCCGTAATTCAGCCGGAATGTCTTTACCAGTTCCGGCTCTCTTTGTATTGCCCTGAATAAATCCTTAAGATAGGTGAGATCATTTTCATAACATATATAGATCGTCCGGACGAAATCCCTGAGCCGCTTGAGATCTGCGATGACTGACGGGATTGAACGTACTGCCGGTTTTGATCCCCTGCTATGCAGGGTGAATGCCCTGCGGCTCCCTCCGCAATAGTCGCATGTATGCCTGCATCCCCTGCCGAGAAAGACCGGGAAGCCGAGTTTTTTTTCTATCGCCTCTACATAACGTTCATGGTCGTACAAAAATCTCAGGTCAGAAAAAGACATCCGTGAGAGTGTCCTTTGGTCTGTATGGCACTTCGCCCTGTTTGAGCAGATCCCTGCCTTTCTATGGATGAGATTCGGGATTTCATCAGCCCCGGCGCTATTCAGGAGAAGTTCCATGGGCCGTTCAGGGTCGCCCTGTATGACATAATCCAGAAACCGGCATTTTCCGAGAAGGTTCTCTCCGAAATATCCTGCGGTGAATCCACCGGCAACGATTTCGATATCCGGCCTTCGGGTCCTGACATGTTCACCTGCCCAGAGAAAACCTTCCGCGGTTTCCTGCCAATGGAAAATAAGACCGGTATGAGTTGGCTGGAATTCGTTGAGGTAATGATCGAACACATCCTGGATTTCTGTACGGGCGTAGAGTGACAAATTCAGAATTCTTGCCTCGATGCCTTTCCGGCGCAGGTAGTCACAGAGGCCAAACGTGCCCATCGGAATATAGATAAAATGTTCACTTGGGCAGTTTATAATAAGTAGTTTAGGTTGCTTCGTTACACTCGCAATGACAACCTTTCTTGCCGGACTCACATCCTACTTCGCTTCCCATTTCAGTTTCTCGATCAGCTTCGTGAAGGAAAACTCGTATCGTTCTTCATGTTCTGCAAGAAATTCCGACAACCTGGCCTGCACAGCCTCATCAACCGACACCGCGGCCTGAAATGTCATTCTCCCGTCGGGAGTCTTGACCGGTTTCATGCGCAGCTGAGGGTTGCTCTCAATCGCTTCCCGTAATTGCTCCGACGCCTGTTCTTTCCCCTCCTGATATTCTTTCTGAATTCCCCCAACCGAGTCCAGAACCTGCTCCATGACAGAAACCCGCTGCTGCTCTTTCAGGCTCTCTATCGCGAGGATGCCGTCTTTTCTTGGGAAAAACTCTTCCGGAATCATGTTCAATCCGAGGGAATTGATGAGACTCATCTGTGTCTCACGAAGTGATTCGGGCTTGCTCCCTTTCATCTTCTTCCACAATCCGTCCCGGTCCAGATCGCCTTTATAGTACTCGCTCAGGATAGTCTTTATTTTTTCCTGTTCTTTCAGCTGTTCCTTTTCTTCTGCGGTCATTTCA
>JAGVOC010000155.1 GCA_020052975.1 Desulfobacterales bacterium
AAAGGGCGCATTCGACGCTTGGATATTTAAGCCCTTTTGAATATGAAAAACAGAAAATTTTCTCTCAACAATTAGTCCACTAAAAGAGGGAAGGTCACTGACATTAAAATTGGAACATGTAGATGTGACAGCAAACAGCGTAACTATCCTCGATGGCAAAGGCAATAAAGACAGGGTTGTCCCAATGACAAGTGAGGCTATCTATTGGATAAAGAGGTGGCGGAGCAGAAGGCAGCAGCTTATAGAGAATGCCGATGATCCTGGCTGGTTATTCATTACTAAAGGCAAAGTGCCCATTACAAGAAGGGTCTTTTCTACGATGCTTAAAGGCTTTGCTAAAAAGGCGAATATACCGCTTGATGTGTCTCCTCATGATTTGAGAAGGACGACAGCTACGCACTTGGTTGAGAATGGCGCACCTATTAGGCAGGTTCAGTCTCTATTGGGTCACAGCAGTCTTAAAGTTACAACGAAGTATCTTAGGCTTTCTGATGAGAAGATCAGGGAAGAATACGCAGCAACGCACCCTGCTAACAAGAGAAGATTGCATTATGGAAGCGTTAAAACATAAATATGTGGATTTTTTGCTTAAGACAAAAGGGGTCTCAGATAAATATGCCGAGGTTGTCGGAGTCCACTTAGATAAACTCATAAGGTCCTTGCAACAAAAAGGCATCACGGATATAGCCCAAGTAGATCGTCAGTACCTTAATCTATTTCAGGAAGAGATTATTGGGCGATAATACGCCAATGTCACTAAGCAAAATATTCTTCAGGCTGCCTCGCTATTTTTCAGGTATCTTTATGATTATGGTTTTATCAAGGAAAACCCTGGCTTAATCATTGAGCCTCCCAAAAAAGACCATCACATTCCACGAAACATAATGAATGAGGAGGAGATAAAGTTCCTCCTAACCTTACCGAATCAGGAAGATTTGATAGGTATAAGGGATTTATGTATCATGAGTCTGCTTTATAGCTCTGCGATTCGGACGAAAGAACTATTTAATTTGAAGTTAGAAGATATTGATTTAAGGCGTTTTCAGGCGATTATCAGGCGACCCAAGAACAAGAGAGATCGTATTGTTCACTTCGATAGATATACAGCGCACTTTTTAAAAAAGTATCTTGATAAAGTCAGGCCTTGGTTCTTGAGGGGCAGAGAAACTAATAGTTTTTTTATTAGCGCAACTGGAAGTGATCTGACCAAAGGATCGTGGGCTGCCCATTTTAGCAATAAATATAAGCCTGCAATGGAAGAGAAGTTTAAAAAGAACATAACGCCTTATGTATTCAGACATACCTCAGCTACGCATTGGCTCGATAACGCTGCCAAGCAGAAAAGGGATGTTTTACCATTTATTCAAAGACAATTAGGGCATGAGAGCCTTGAATCAACCGTTATCTATACTCACGTGGCCATTGAGCCATTAAGGCAGATGTTTAGGCAATACCATCCTAGAGAAATATCCCTTAAAAATTTTCAGAGAATACCATCACCGGACGAGATTATCTCGAAGTTAAATAAAACAAAGAAAATTAATTCTATTAAAAAATTCAAGCATTTAAAGATAAGTTTTCGTTTGTTTCCATTTTTGCGTGTGATATAATGCGGAAGAAAATGTAATAGGAGAAAAACATATGAAAAACCTAACTGAAGCTTATACTGCAGAAGAAGTTGCCCAATATCTCAAACTCCATCCATACACTGTTCGTCGTCTTGCCCGGGAGAAAAAAATACCGGCTTTTCGTGTTGGCGGCCAGTGGCGCTTTAGAAGAGATGAGATTGATAGATGGTCGCGGTCATACCCATTTTCCGATAAGAGAGGGAATTAACTATGAAATATAAAATATTTGTCAGTGCTAATCAGAAAGAACTTCGTGAGGAGCGTTTTACGATCAAGGATTTGATTAACGATAACTCTACCTTGCGGCAGTGCTTTGATGTGTTTCTTTTTGAGGATCTTCCTGCTAAAGGTAAATCCCCCATGGCTACATATCTTAAGCAGGTGTGTGGAAGCGACATTTATCTTGGGATTATTGGCGACGATTATGGGGATAAGGGCAAAGACGGATTATCAGCAACAGAGCGTGAATTCAGGCGGTTTCAAAAGGAATGTCCTCGCGGAGAGATCCTTGTATTTGTCAAAGGCACTTCCGCTGATGATGCCAAACGGGATAAGGACGAACAGAGTTTCTTTAAGTCTATAAAGGTAGTGTTTATATACAAAAGATTCCGCAACGTGGATGATTTGAAGGTTCAGGTTCTCAATAGTTTGATTTCATTTTTAGACGATAGGGGCGAATTCAGTAAAGGACCTTTTGATAAAGCAGTCCGTAAGGATCTTGGTTATGACACTATTGACGAGAAGGCTGTAAAAGATTTTCTTCAAATCAGAGCTGTCAAACTTAAAGTTGCTGTTCCGAAAATATCCGTTAAGGATTTTTTGGCAAATACTTTGAAAATCTTAAAAAAAGATAACGGCGATTTGCATCCAACTAATGCAGCTTTACTCTTCTTTGGCAGAGAAGCTACGGAACATATTTCGCACCATGAAATCCGCATCGCACGATTCAGGGGTACGGATCGGATGGAGACAATTGATTCACAGGAGATAAAAGGGCATATCTATAAAATGCTGGGGGATGTTGAATCCTTTTTCAAGCGCAATACGCGATTGGCGAATAAAATCGTTGAGTTCAAGCGTGTCGATATTCCCGAATATCCTTTTGAAGCTATCCGTGAAGCTGTTATCAATGCAATCGCTCATCGAGATTATAACCGTAGAGGCGCGCCTATCATGGTTTCGATTTTTGATGACCGAATTGAGGTACGTAATCCGGGTGGACTTTTGCCGGGTCTTAATATAAAGAAGCTTGAAGGCAATCATGCCACGCGTAATGAGGCTATTTGCAATATTTTCCATGAAACGATGGATATGGAGCGTTTTGGGACAGGTATTGGGAAAATGAAGAAGTATATGAAAGCTCATGGTCTTTCTGATCCGGAGTTTTCTGAAGAAGGCGATTTCTTTGTTGTGAAATTTTTCGGTCCCGGTGATAAGATTTTAGATCTTGTACCAAGTATTCCCGAGTATAGGCAAACTGACCTAAAGGAGCTGGGGCTGAACGAACGCCAGATTGAAGCGTTACGGTTGATGGTTAATGAGAAAGCTGTCTTTTCAAATAAAACATATCGTGATCAATTCAAAGTCAGCAATCAGACGTTTGTTCGAGATATGAAGTTAATGGTCGAACTAGACCAAATTAGAAATATTGGCAAGGGGCGTTCTTTAAAATATCTTGCAAAGTAGTGTCATGTAAATCGCGATCTTGTCATGGTAATGTCACATAAACGTCCATGTCATGAAAGCGGTTAAAATGTCACGAAAAATGTCACGGAAATATTTGGGACATTTATGGGACAGATGGGACACGTGTGCGATTAGCCAAAGGGGCGGTAAAGGGGCATTAATTGGCTATGAGTAAGAAATGTAAAAAGTGCAACGTACCGCTGGAAGGGTTCTTATACTGGTTGATTGCAGCGAAGCTATTTGGCGTGCGGCCGTCAACGAAAGATCCTGAGCTTTGCAATAAGTGCGAGGATAAGAAATAAGCATGGTATTTGTTTAGTACCAAAGCAAGGTAAAACGCACATAATTGATTTGCATAGAGTTATAACATTTTTACTTGTTTTTATCGCAAGGGGCTCAAATTTAAAGTGTAGGGAAGAGGAAAATGACAAAAGAATCTAAGGCTACAGGCATAAAGTCTTGGCCGGAGGATGACAGACCAAGGGAAAAGCTACTCAAGAAGGGCGCAGGGGCTTTGAGTAATTCCGAGCTTTTGGCTATTCTTCTTCGCACCGGTACTCAGGGCACAAGCGCAATTGACCTCGCTCGCAAGATTCTTAAGAAATTCGGCACGTTCAGGAACATGGTGCATACCGATTCGCGCGATTGGAAGGATCTTAAGGGTTTAGGCGGAGCCAAGATCGCCCACATTCAGGCCGCGCTTGAAATCGGGCGGCGATATCGAGAGGACGATGTGTCCACCGGGAAGCAGAAGATTGCCTCTGCCAAGGATGTTGTGGACATCGTCATGCCTCAGCTTCGTGATCTTAAGACGGAGATGTTTAAGGTTGTCTACCTTGATAGTAATAACCGCATTATCGACATCGTGGATACGGCCGTTGGCACCGTTGATCAGGCATTCCCAATTGTCCGCGAAATAATTCATGCCGCGTTACAGAAGTTTGCCAAGTCAATCGTTTGTGCCCACAATCACCCCAGCACAAACATAACGCCAAGTGTGCAGGATAAGGAATTTACCAAAGAGCTTTGTGGTGCAGGGAAGTTAATGGAAATCAAGGTTCTCGATCATGTCATTATCGGCGGAGACAAACATTTTAGTTTTGCGGATGAAGGATTAATGGTGTAGGTATGACTAAAAACGAAGCGCAGACAAGAAAACAAATAATCGATAAGCGTCTCTCTTTGTCTGGCTGGGATATTAAGAATCCTTTGCATGTGACGGAGGAGCTCGATATTTGGGTGGGCTTGCCTGCCGGTGTGCGTGAACCGGAAACGCCGTATCAAGGTTATCTTTTTGCTGACTATGCGCTTTTAGGATCAGGCGGTAAACCGCTTGCTATTGTGGAGGCTAAGAAAAGCTCAGTTGATGCCGAAATTGGCAAAGAACAAGCGCGGAATTATGCTGAGAAAATCCATCGAACGACAGGCGCTTCGATGCCATTCGTTTTTTATACGAACGGTTATGATATTCACTATTGGGACACCGAGCGATATCCGCCGCGTAAAGTTTTAGGATATCCTTCTCGGGCTGACCTTGAGCGCATTCAGTTCCTGCGTGATAACAGTAAGCCTCTTTCAAGCCAGTTGGTTGACCTTAAGATCGCCGGGCGTCCATATCAGATCGAAGCCATTCGGGCCGCTCTTGAAGCTGTTGAGAAAAAGCGTCGTAAGTTTCTTATGGTGATGGCGACAGGGACAGGAAAAACAAGAACGTGCATGGGCTTGGTCGATGTCTTGACGCGAACGAACCATACTCAGCGTGTTCTCTTTCTGGTCGATAGGATTGCTTTGCAAGAACAGGCTCTGGACGCTTTCAAGGAACACTTGCCTAACGCCCCTATCTGGCCCGAGGAAGGGGAGCGCGAGTTTGTCCTTGATAGACGCGTCTACGTGATGACTTATCCGACGATGTTGAACTTGATTCAGCAGGAGAATTGCCCCTTTACGCCTCACTTCTTTGATCTTCTGATTGCTGATGAAAGCCATCGGTCGATCTACAACGTTTATAAGAACATCTTGGATTACTTTGATGCTCTTCAACTTGGGCTTACGGCAACGCCTAAAGATCATATTGATCATAATACGTTTAACCTTTTTGAATGCGATGAAGGTTTGCCGACCTTTGCCTACACCTACGAAGAAGCAGTTAATAATGTGCCTCCGTATCTGAGCGATTTTGAGGTCTTTGGTATTCAGACCAAGTTTCAACAGGAGGGCATCAATAGCTCAACGATAGCTGAAGCAGACAAGAAGCGCCTTTTAGCAGATGGACAAGACCCTGAAGAAATCAATTTCGAGGGCACAGAGCTTGAGAAGAAAGTCACGAATAAGGGGACGAACACAATTATTGTGCGTGAGTTTATGGAAGAGTGTATCAAAGACCCCGATGGCGTCCTCCCGGGCAAGTCGATCTTCTTCGCGATTTCAAGGAAACATGCTTTCAGGTTGTGTGATGTCTTTAATTCGCTTTATCCGGAGTACAAGGGACAGCTGTCCGAGGTCATCATCTCCGATGTGAAAGGCGTCCACGGTAAGGGCGGAATTCTCGATCGGTTCAAGAATCAGAACATGCCCCGCATCGCGATTAGCGTGGACATGCTCGACACAGGTATTGACATCCGGGAGGTCGTTAATCTTGTCTTTGCGAAACCCGTGTTGTCCTATACGAAGTTTTGGCAAATGATCGGACGTGGAACAAGAATATTAGACCCGGACAGTATTAAACCGTGGTGCTCTGAGAAAAAGAAGTTTCTGATCATGGACTGTTGGAAGAACTTTGAATATTTCAAGATGAAACCCAAGGGCAAGGAGACTACCGGTAGTTTGCCTTTGCCTGTGCGTCTTTTTGATGCAAGGTTAAAGAAACTTGAAGCGGCCTTGAGTATTAAAGATGCTGTTCTGATCGAGAAGACACAGAGGCAGATATTGGATGATGTTCGTTCGCTTCCGGCCAACAGTGTCACGGTCTTGGATGGGAGAAAATATCTAGACGAGGTTCTTGAATTGGGTTATTGGTTTCACATGGATGAGGAGAAATTTAAATATTTGCGTCTTTACGTTGCGCCGATTATGCGCGCTAAGTCAGAGGCTGATTTTAAGGCTATGCACTTTGAGCTCGATATTGTTGAGTTGGCTACGGCGCACATCCTAAAGGATCATGAAAAGTTCGAGAACCTGAAGGAGGGCGTGATCGAGACGATCTCCGAGTTGCCTTTAGAAGTCAACATCGTTGCAGAGCAGGAAGTTTTGATCAGAAAGGTCATGAGCGAGCACTTCTGGATGGTTTTCGCAGACGATGACCTTGATGAGATGGTCAAGTGTTTGGGCCCGCTCATGAAGTTCAGGGGGCCAAGAGAGAAACGGAATATTTTGCTAACCGATCTTCAGGATTTGCTCGTCCAGAAAGACTATATCGAGTTTGGGCCGAAGCACGAGCGGTTGACAACGAATCAGTATCGTTTGAAGGTCGAGGACTTTATTAAAGAGCTTGTTAAGACGAACTCTGCACTGCAAAAGCTATCGGCAGGGCAGGACTTAACCGAAGAAGAAATCGTGGAACTGGCCAAAATTCTGGAAGAACATTATCCGAACATCACTGAGTATATTCTCCGTGAGGTCTATGACAACAGAAGCGCGCACTTTATTCAATTTATTAAGCATATTTTAGGCATTGAGCCGTTAGCGACGTTTACAGAGACGGTGTCATTGGCCTTTGATGAATTCATTAGGGCACACAATAACTACGGACAGATACAAATTCAGTTTCTGATGACTTTAAAGTCTTTCGTCTTGCAGAAGGGTGCAGTTGAGAAGCGCGATCTGGTCAGCGCGCCGTTCACGCAAATTCACCCCCAAGGGATACGAGGGATTTTTAAACCTAACGAGATTGAAGAGATTATTGGTCTGGCACAAAAAGTTTCAACTTAGAGGGGATAAGTATGTTAACGCCGAGCATGAAGTCATTAATTAATCAACTCTGGGACAAGTTCTGGAGTGGAGGTATTTCCAATCCGCTGACAGCTATTGAGCAGATTTCTTATTTGCTTTTTATGCGCAGGTTGGATGAATTGGATGCTAAGCAAAAGAGTGACGCGGAGTTTACCGGCGATAAGTACGAGTCTATGTTTAAAGGCAAGTTTAACATTCCAAACTCAAACGAGACTGTGGACAAGGAGACCTTGCGCTGGAGTCACTTCAAGCAGATGGAAGGCGGCGAGATGCTCCGCCATATGCAGACGAAAATCTTTCCCTTTATCAAACAGCTTAACGGAAGAGGGACAGCGTTTACCCGTCACATGGAAGATGCTGTGTTTATTATTCCGAAAGCGTCTTTGCTTGTTGAGGCAGTGAGTATAATTGACCGTCTTTATGAAGATATTGAGAAACAAATGCAGGCGGGGCAGATGTTCCACGACACGCAGGGTGACATGTACGAATTCCTGCTTTCCGAGATCGCTCAAGCGGGGAAGAACGGACAGTTTAGAACTCCGCGTCATATTATTCAGCTCATGTGTGAGTTGGTTGCGCCAAAATTGCCGGAGTCGATCTGCGATCCGGCGTGTGGCACGGGAGGGTTTCTGTTGGGAGCCTATCAGTACATCCTGACGCAGCATACAAGTAAAAACCAGCTGTTTACGGACGACAACGGCTTCACAAGAGGGACATTAGGCGACAAGATCACGGATGAACGCTTGTGGAAGCAGCTCAAGGAGAAAACTTTCTACGGGTATGACTTTGACTCGACGATGGTGCGTATTGGGCTCATGAATCTTATCCTGCACGGGATTTCTAATCCTAACATCGATCGCAGGGACACGCTTTCCAAGAACTTTAATGAAGACGACAAATATGATGTGATTCTTGCTAATCCGCCGTTCAAGGGCAGTATTGACGCCGGTGATATTAACGAAGGCTTTGCGCTTAAGACAACCAAGACCGAGCTTTTGTTTGTGAATCGAATCATTAACTCGCTTCGCATTGGTGGTCGCGCGGCAGTGATCGTGCCCGATGGCGTTCTTTTTGGTTCAAGTGGAGCGCATAGGGACCTTCGTGAGATGCTGATTAAAAAGTGCGAATTGCAAGGCGTGGTGTCCATGCCGAGCGGCGTATTTAAGCCGTATGCTGGGGTGAGTACTGCAGTTCTTGTTTTCGTTAAGGGCGGCACTACTGAAAAAGTCTGGTTTTATGACATGCAAGCTGATGGTTATTCATTAGATGACAACCGAAGCAAGATTGAGGCGAACGATCTGCCCGATATCGTTAATGAGTGGAAGCTTCGTCGTAAGAGCAAGAATGATGATCGTAAAGCCAAGCATTTTTATGTGCCGTTGAAGGAGATCGCTGGCAATGGGTATGACTTGAGTATTAATCGATACAAGGATGTTGATTATCAGCCGGTGTCGTATGAAAAGCCAGGGGTTATATTGGAACGTATTGAAGCCATTGAGCAGGATATACAGAAGGGTATCAAAGAGTTGAAAGGCATGTCTGTATGATGGCTTGGGTTGAGATAGGGGCGGCAGTTGAGATAACAAATAAGCGCGTTAAGCTATTTAAAGGCGAAAGACAGTATTTGGCTACCGGAGATCTTTCAGGTGACGGTGTTGATAAGCTTGTAGTGGTGGATTATGAATCGAGGCCAAGTCGGGCAGATTTGCTTGTTGATGAAGGCGATTTTGTTGTCGCACGGATGAAGGCGACTAATAAGGTTTTGTTGATTGACAGCGCGGTCTCGGATTATATTGTTTCGACAGGATTCCTTACATTAAAGCCGAGGAAGGAATTTCATGCGCGGTATCTTTATCATTATCTTCGTTCTTCCAAGTTTCAGGATCAGAAGGACAGATATTGTACAGGGGCAACGCAGAAAGCAATAAATAATACTGCCTTTTATGAATTAAAAGTTCCTAAATGCTCATTGGCTAGGCAGGCTAAGATCGCGGGAATTTTTGATGTTGTTGAGAGGCTCTGCCAGGATCGTAAACAGGTACTTCAACTCACTCGTGTCCGGTAAAAAAATAAGGGAATCACATCCTACGTGGTAAAATGGCTTTTGAGAGAAAGTCAATCCACGAGGAGGATCCCCTCATGAGCC
>JAGVOC010000328.1 GCA_020052975.1 Desulfobacterales bacterium
CGGAAACCATCGGACTCAGCGCAAGCAAACTCGTTCTCGGAAAACATTCGGGAAGGCATGCCCTCCGTTCCAGGTTAAAAACTCTTGGATATGATCTTTCAGACGATGAGCTGAAACTTGTATTCTCAAAATTTAAAGAACTGGCGGATAAAAAGAAAAATGTTGTTGACGAAGACCTGGAGGTTCTCGTGACCGAAGGGATTCTTCGCACCTCAGACACATTCATGCTTGAATACCTTCATGTCATAAGCGGAACTACAGTTCTTCCGATGGCAAGCGTCAAGCTCTCAATAAGCGGGAGATCGGTAAAAGGCGCGGCATACGGAAACGGCCCAATCGATTCGGCTTTCAAAACGATTGCATCGTTGACGGGAACAACTTCGGAATTGCTTAGATTTTCCGTTAGCGCAATTACAGGCGGAACCGACGCCCAGGGTGAAGTAACCGTTCGTCTGGGCGAAAACGGACTTATTGCTCTTGGAAGGGGAGCCGATCCTGACATCATTACCGCAAGCGCCAAGGCATACATCAACGGCTTAAACAGGCTCGAATATCTTAAAAACCATCCGCAAAAGACTCCGGAAATTTTATAGAAGCGCAGATAACTGCAAGAGAACAGGTAGCAGAAAGCAGGTTACAAGCATAATTTTTTTATAAAACCACGAAGAACACGAAGTAGAACATAAGAAATTAATTTTATATTATTTCCATTCTTCGTGTTCTTCGTGACCTTCGTGGTAAAAATTGTACTTTTTATGAAGCTTTCTATTCCTTCTGAAGATCTATTGCCAGCTTTACAATTTCCGCAACTTTTTCATTGGGAACGCGCCCGCGGACAATTGCCCTGCAAACTCGGTTTTTATCCAGAAGAATGACATTTGAAGTATCTATTCCAAGACCCCAGGCTTTTCTTAACGACGCATCATAATCGAAAAGAATTACTGTATTATATTTTTTTGCTTTGTTTCCGGCAATGACCCGGATAAGCGCATCCGGCTTCCATGTGGCAGCACAATCGGCAATGCCTATTCCCTTGTAAGTTTCCTCCTTAAGAATGCCGTCATCTTTTGCTTTCTTCATGGCATCAGTAAAATGTTCGTTCAAATCCTTTTCGTCAGGGTCAGCATAAGTAACAAGTAGAACCTTTCCTGCCCAGGATTCCATGGTAAATACCTTGTCATCTGCATCTTTAAAAGACCAGTCCGAAGCTTTTGCCCCGACTTTCAGTTCATCCGCAAATGCAGTGCCTCCGGCAAGAAAAACAAACGCAACCAGTAAAAACAAAAATCTTTTCATTAAAAAGCCTCCTTCTTCAAAGTTAATATTCAATTCTTCGTATCAAGCGTGCCTTTAATTTCAGAAATAGATGAAATGTTTCTATCCGCCAGATATCTTTCTATCCCTTCTAATATTTCTATAGTTGCCCTGGGGTTAATAAAATTGGCCGTACCTATTTGAACGGCCGTCGCGCCGGCAATAAAAAATTCAATTGCGTCTTCAGCAGAGACGATTCCACCTATGCCAATTACCGGCACTTTCACCTTCTGAGCCACCTGCCACACCATCCGCAATGCAATCGGCCTGATTGCAGGACCAGAAAGCCCTCCTGTAATATTGGCAAGCCTGGAGCGCCTTGTATTGATATCTATAGACATACCCATTATAGTATTTATCAGAGACAGGGAATCCGCTCCCGCATCAACCGCGCTCACGGCAATTTCCGAAATGTCGGTAACATTCGGGGAAAGCTTGACGATAAGAGTTTTGGATGTTTTTTCCCGAACCGCCTTTGTTACTTTATAGGCTGATTTCGGTTTAACCCCGAAGGCGATGCCGCCTTTTTTTACATTCGGGCAGGATATATTAACCTCTATCCCTGATATTCCATTGATTTCCTCTATCCGTTCCGCCAGTTGCGAGTATTCATCTATGCTTTTGCCGTATATATTTACAATGGTCGGCGTGGAAAGAGTTTTCAGGAAAGGAAGCTTTTTCTCAATAAAAGCCTCGATTCCTATGTTTTCAAGACCGATGGCATTCAACATCCCGCACGGGGTTTCGGCTATGCGGGGAGGCTTGTTCCCCTTTGAAGGTTCAAGGGACAGGCCTTTTACTATTATTGCCCCAAGCCTGTTCAAATCAACAAAAGGCGTAAACTCCTCCCCGTAACCGAATGTTCCCGAAGCGGTCATAACAGGGTTTCTGAGTGAAAGCCCTCCAATATCTACTCTCAGATCGGGTTTTTTACCCATAAAATACCGTTACCCACTTACCGCTCCGGCCATCTTGAATATCGGCAGATACATGGCTATGACAAGACCTCCGATTGTAACACCAAGGAAGACCAGCATGAAAGGTTCTATCAATGCGGTAAGATTTTCAACCGCCTGATCAACCTCCTCGTCGTAGAAATCAGCTATTTTTCCAAGCATCGCATCGAGTGCGCCGGTTGATTCGCCTACAGAGATCATCTGGCATACCATCGAAGGGAAAACGCCGCTTTCCAAAAGAGGATCTGCCATTGTGCGGCCTTCCGAAATACCCGAACGAACATCGTATATTGCTTTTTCGACAGTCTTGTTGCCGGCTGTTTTTGCAACTATATCAAGCGCATCCAGTATCGCAACCCCGCTTGAGAGCATGGTCCCCATCGTCCGCGTGAACTTGGACACCGCAACTTTACGTAAAAGAGCTCCGAAAACAGGCATCCTGAGAATAAGATCATCGAGTATTATACGGCCTTTTTCCGTTTTCGAAAACTTTTTATAGGCAAAGACAAAAAGAACTATTCCACCTATGAGATAAAGAACCTTGCTTTTAACAAACTCGCTCATATTAACAACTATCTGGGTTGGAACAGGAAGCTCTCCTCCAAAATCCTTAAACATCTCCTGAAACACCGGAATAACGAAAACAAGAATTACTATAAGTACGACGGCTGCTATAACCAGAGTGACGACAGGATAAACCATCGCGCCCTTAACCTGCGACTTGAGTTTTGCCGCTTTCTCCATGTATGCCGAAAGACGCTGCAAAATCGTATCCAGAATACCGCCTGCTTCACCAGCAGCAATCATATTCACAAAAAGATCATCATAGTAATCAGGATATTTCTTCAAAGCTTCAGCCAGGGTTGAACCGCTTTCAACCATCTCCTTTATCTTCTTTAACATTACCTTGAAAGTTTTGTTCTCCTGCTGGGACTGGAGAATATCGAGGCACTGTATAATCGGCAGGCCGGCATCTATCATGGTGGAAAACTGTCTGCAAAAAAG
>JAGVOC010000364.1 GCA_020052975.1 Desulfobacterales bacterium
AACAATGAGATGGCTCGAACCGTTGAAGATTTTTTGGCACGCCGCCGCCGTATTCTATTTTTAGATGCACGTGCCAGCCTTGAGACGGCCCCTGCTGTGGCAAAATTGATGGCTACAGAATTGAAAAAAGGAACAAAGTGGCAAAAATCACAAATCGAATCATTTCAAAAGACAGCAAACAACTATTTAATTCATTAAAGGGTGCCTCTGAAAATTAGCTAAAATTCAAGGAGTAAATTTAAGCCACCGGTTGCATGCAATTAATTAAATCCACCACTTCAACGGTTGCTATACCGGTACTGATATCAGATATGCCATAGGGAATTATCAGCTCGCCATTATGGATGATCGCGCCGCATGGCCCCGATGCGATACTTTCGCATGGGTCCCACGCCATGGGTTAGGACTATCCAACCTTCATCCGTTTCCAGGGGTGAGCCACAGTTGCCGATTTGAAAGAATTCCCAGGGACGTGTCGGCTTCTGGATGATTTCGGATTCCTGCCAGAAATGGATATTATCCGAAAACATGATATGATTATTTTCGCCATCCTGGCGTGAGAGCATGACATAGCAACCGTCAATTTTACACGGAAAAAGAGCCATGCCCTTGTTTTTTACTGCTTTGCCGTTGAGGGTTACAACTCTAAATTTGATAAAATCCTTTGTTTCAATAAGCTGCGGAAGGACTCTAACGCTGTTACAGGCCGTATAGGTTGCATAATAGGTAATCTCACCATTGTCATCAATAAATTGCACAAATCTGGCGTCTTCCATACCCCTGCATTCGTTTTTCGAAACAGGGAAGATAACCCGTTCGGATATTCGGCGATCGGATAGGAAATTCACCTCATAATTGGAGTCGGCAAGCCAGCAAATGACCCTAAAGGTTTCGTTTTGACGCGCCTCAGAGAAAACGGTTTTTGCATGAAGCTCTTTAATCTTCTCCTTCAATTCATCATACGTAAATTCCTCAGGCAGCTGCCCAAAGATATGAGCGGTTATCTCGTTGCATGCCTCCATTTCATTGAGCTTAAGCTCGAAGAGATGCCGGTCATATACCGGATTTAAATGAACGTCAGGCGTTTCAAGATATTTGCTGATCGGGTCGAAGTGAAACGTATTGTCTTGGTCGAGAACACCGCTGCGAAATACCATAGAGGAGACATGGCCTTCGCCGGTTGCCCGCAGGCTCATGATAAAGCGCAAGCTGTCTTTGTCCAGATGGCTTTGATCAGGATGCGGCACGATTGAAGGGTTGAAAAGGGCAGCAGATTCAATGGCGTATTCCATGGTAAAATATGCCCCGATGAAAGCCCCTTTGGTCTCGCTGAGCACGGTATCCCTGGGAACACAATCTTTTACCTCATTCAGGTGACGCTCAAATACGCGTCTGATGTCTTTGTGCCGCTTTGAAAAATCAAGCATCGTTTTTTCAAGAATATCTTCGGCTGTCGTATCAGGCAAGTCTAGTATACGTTGAATTATTCTGGGTATGCGTTCCTCCATATCCTGAGGAACATGGAGTCGGGTTATAACGCGTGAAGTGTCCCTGATAATTTTTTTCTTTTTCCTTTTCACTTTTAGCTTAAGATAATCTTTTGCGTCCATATAACTCCCTTAATTCAGTTTGCTCTTGTGTGCTTTAGACGGTCTGTCTTACAAGGTTGATTCTTAATTCCTGCATATCCTAGAAGATTATTTTGATCAGGCCATGAAACTTATTGCAGATTTCCCGATTTGCAATCAGTAGGTTATTATATATGATAATAAGCTACAGCGGCGGCCTTGAATCGGACAAACAAAGTTGAACCAGGTCATCAATCAATGCCGTGCCGGCGCACATAACCGTATCAGCACCGCCCCAGTATATCTTTACCGTTCCGTCATCTTCAGGAACAGCGCCGCATGTAAAAACAACATTGGGTACATAGCCGCTCACCTCCCAGGGATCTTCGGGTTGCAGTATCCACTGATCGGAAACGCCGATGATCTTTGCCGGATCATTAAGGTCGTGCAGGGCCGTGCCAAGGCGATACACCGCCCCAGCCATAGTCTTAAACACTCCATGGTAAATATGCAGCCAGCCCTTGTCGGTTTTGAAGGGCGGTGCGCCAGGCCCTATTTTCATTTCATCCCAGTGATAGGGAACAGGCTTCATAATCACCCGTGAATCGCCCCAGTGAACAAGGTCCGGGGAATATGAAATCCAGATCGACCAGGGCGAAATTTCTGAATGGGGCCTGTCAAGACGCGCATACCGGCCACCGAACTTTACGGGGAAAATGACGACGTTACGAAGATCGGACTGGGTTATTAATGCAATCCGCTCGACTTTTTCAAAATCCCGGGTGCGCGCAAGGGCAATCCGAACGCCGTAACGGGAATACGCGCTGTAGGTAAGCAGGTAGTCGTCCTCTGCCGGGCAGATTCTCAGATATTCAATCCCGAACTCCTCATATTCCGCAAAAATGCTGTCCGTTGAAGGTGTGAGAAAGGGTTCGGGACCGACAGTGAAGGAAAAACCATCATCGCTGTCTGCCCTGCCAATGATGGAACGCCCGTTGTGCCTGTGGGATATGAAAAGCATAATATAGCGGCCGCCATACTTCACGATACCGGCATTGTGGACTGTGGCTACGGAGTAAGGGACATCGTCCTTTGTGAGAATGGGATTGTTTCTATAACGTGTTATTATGGAGACTTTATCGGTCATAGTATCGTACCGTGGTTCAATAAGGGTTATGAATATAAGCAGTTAAGCCCACGAAAGCCGGTCCGTTGCTTTAAGCTCTTCCGAAAACGTAACTATTCAGTAAAACTATTCAGTAAAATTATTTTACGTTCTTTGAAAAAAGTTCTTGACACGGTTTTTAGGCGAATTTTTGAAAAACAGGCACATTTTAAAGCCTTGTCTA
>JAGVOC010000218.1 GCA_020052975.1 Desulfobacterales bacterium
AATGTTTTCCCGATTCGGATTCCTCCCCTGAAAGAACGCAAGCAGGATATCCCCGAGTTATTGCGGTATATCGCCTCGCACAAGGCCAGAGAAATGAACTTAAAGTTCCTGCCTCGTTTCGCCCCGCAAGCGATCGGGCAATTGCAGGCCTATGATTGGCCCGGCAATGTGCGCGAGCTGCAGAATGTCATCGAACGCGCCATTATCCTTCACCAGGGAGAATTATTATCATTCCCGACCCTGGATAATCTTGAGGTGTTCAACCACCGGAAAAAGGCAGGCGATGAGTTCGATTCCATCCTCACCATGGATGAGGTAAGCGTCAACCATATTCAAAAAACATTGGTCGTCTCCAGGGGACGTATTGAAGGTCGCGGCGGTGCAGCCGAACTCTTGAGAATGAAGCCGTCCACCTTAAGAGGCAGGATGCGGAAGCTGGGAATCAAGGTCGAACGGTCCGTGGCGAAAAATGTTCAATAACATCATCAGGATCAAGACTTTGGCAATGCAAAGAGAAGGATATGGGGGGGACACCCTTTACGGCTGTAGTTTATAATCTGAATGTTTTTATAATATCAGGATGACATGCCAAGAAAAGCAAGAATTGATGTACCGTAAGCGCTTCATCATATCATTGTGCGGGGAATCGAGCGGGCCAGGATTTTCAAGGATGATACCGACCGCAATGATTTTCTGGCTCCATTCCGTAAAATGTCGGTTATAAGGTCATCAATAAAAGATTCTGGTCTTTTTAATTCAATTACGTTATCTTGGCTCATGGTGGTTGTATCCTTTCATTTTGAGTATTGAAGCTCCCCGTCGCAAGTCCCGCCAATCAGTATGGCGGGCGGACCTTCGGCTGGGAATGCACTCGCTGTTTTGGTTCATGCAAACGTTTTGTCGAATAATCCGGCCATTTTTATAATTCTTGACACAAATTCATTTGAAGTGATAAGAAGAATGGTTTTAATTGCGTCATAAGGCGCAATTTTTTAATCCTTGCTCCGGATATATTCCGGGGCTTTATATCCAAAAGGAGGTTTTTTTATGAGAAGGTATGAATCAATTGTTATTATCGATCCTGATGTTTCATCCGAAAACAGGGCCCCCCTTTTAGAAAAAATCAAAGATCTAATCCAGCAAAAGGGAGGATTTCTGGTCAAGATTGACGAATGGGGAATCCAGAAGCTTGCATATGAAATCATGAAAAAAGTCCGAGGCTATTATATTCGGATTGATTACTGTGGAACCGGGTTGCTTGTAAGCGAAATAGAACGCTCTTTCCGTATTGATGACCGTGTTATTAAATTCATGACTATCCTGCTTGAAAAAGAGGCCGACATCGACAGGATAAAAGAAGAATTGGCTAAGGCAGCTGAAGCAGCTTTAGCCGCTTCGGCGGAACAAAGCAGCAAATCTGAAGTTTCCGCAGGGCCTTCCGATGAGATTCAGGCTGATTCGGAAGAAATCAAAACAGAATACGATAGCAACGGAAAGGAGTAATATATGGCTTTCGATAATCAAGGAAAAGGACAAACCGATACCGACAGAAAAAAGAAACGGGTATTTCACAGGCGGAAAGTTTGTCGCTTCTGTGCAGACTCAACCCTTGTAATAGATTATAAAGATTCAAAGTCGCTGAGATACTTTACAACCGAAAGGGGCAAAATAATTCCCAGGCGCATTTCAGGCACATGTGCAAAACATCAGAGGGTATTAACTCACGCAATCAAACAAGCCCGCTCAATAGCCCTTTTACCGTATGTCGGCACTTTGGATTTTTAACTGACTCTTTCACGTCGGTATCCGAGGCTACTTCAGGGGAGGCTAATATAGTGCCAACTGCCGAAGAGGGAATATTCAGGGATTTAACAAAGGGGATAACCTTATCAGTCCTCATTTGCCTTATGTCAATCTACATTCCGATAATAGGTTTTTTCTGCGCCCTGTTTATTCCATTACCAATTATATTTTACCATTCAAAACTCGGCAGAAAATTTGGACTTGTTATTTTTGCAGCAACGATCATTGCTATTGTATTTGCCATACAAAGTGTATCGATCGACTTAATCTTTTTTGCCGAACTTTTGTTTTTAGGTTTTCTCCTTGGCGAATTGCTTCATTATGATTTGTCGGTTGAAAAAATAATTTTATATTCCTCCTGCGGCGTTCTTATTTCAGGACTAATATGCCTGATGATATTTTCAAACATCCGGAATATAGGGATTTATGCACTAGCCTCGGAATACATTGCAGAAAACCTGAAACTTGCAATAGATATTTACAAAAACATGGGGGTTTCGGAAGAACATATTCAGATGATTTCAGGCTCCATGGAACAGATCAGGTATGTGCTTGTAGGGATCATCCCGGCTTTAATAGTTGCTTTTACGCTTCTTGTGAGCTGGACCAATCTCATGATTTCAAAACCGGTGCTTATTAAAAATAATCTGTATTATCCTGATTTTGTATCCCTGAATTTATGGAAGGCGCCTGAATATCTTGTCTGGGCTGTAATTGCATCTTCTGTTATGCTCTTCTTTCCCAACAAGGCTTTCAAGATAACGGGCTTGAATTTTTTACTTGTTCTGATGATGATATACTTCTTTCAGGGCATAGCTATCGTCTCTTATTATTTTGAAAAAAAAAGGGTCCCCCGAACGCTCAAGGTTTTTTTTTACAGCCTTATTGCTCTTCAGCATTTCATATTTCTGTTTGTAATAGGGCTTGGTTTTTTTGATACGTGGCTCAACATAAGAAGACAGAACAACACTTAAACAAATATTTTTCAATAACAACTTGCCGGTCTTTTTGTACTGCAATTTTGAAAACACTACAAAAAGCCTGCCTGTTATTTGGAGGTTAAATTATGAAAGTAATATTAAAGGAAACCATAGAATCTTTGGGACTTGTCGGCAGCATCGTGAATGTTTCCGAAGGTTATGCACGCAACTATCTTTTGCCCCAGAAAAAGGCGGTTCTAAACACTCCCCAGAACCTTAAGATGCTGGAACGGGAGAAGGTTAAACTTGAAATCCAGATCGCTAAGGAGAAAGGGATTGCTGAAGAGATAGCCAAAAAGCTTGAAGGGGTTGTATGCAGGATAAACGCAAAGGTAAGCGAAGATGACCGACTATACGGATCAGTTTCGGTACGTGACATTATGGATTCCCTTGCCGCTCAGGGCTTTACTGTGGAAAAAAGCATGGTACTACTCGGAGAACCCATAAAAACCCTGGGAACATTCACTGTACCTGTCCGCGTCTACAAGGGGGTTAAACCGATAGTAACCGTCGAAGTTGTGCCGGAATAGTCTGGCTTTTTCCCATAAAGTCGGTTATGATATCCTGTAACGAAAAAATTCTTCAACAAATAACAGAGGGGATCAGATGGACGATATTTAGAAGAGACCTTTGAAGAACGCCCAATTTTGGCCAAGTACAAGGAAGGCGATAATAAAGACTTAGGTTTTTGGTTCATAGTTACTGGTTCCTGGTTAAAAAAAAACCAGAAACAACAAACCAGAGACCGGAAACCGAATCTTTATAGCAATCGGGCAAAAGGGGGTGTTATGCAAAGGTCTCTATAGACCGCTGATAACCTGATTCACTATTTCATCAGATCCAATGGCAAGAACTAGACATCAAAGTGAAAAAGAAACATCTTATCTGTTAAAAGTTCCGCCTCAGAGCATTGAGGCCGAGGAATCTTTATTCAGCGCCATTTTGATTGACAATACTGCTTTGCTTGAAGTTATCGAAGTTCTTTCTCCAAATGATTTTTATAAGATAGCCCACCAGAAAATTTACTCATCAATTCTTGATCTCTTTAACAAAAACGAACCGGTTGATCTTGTCACATTAGCCAATGCGCTGAAAGAACAAGGCCAGATTGAAGAAGTCGGCGGCGCGGCATATCTTGCAAGATTCCTAGATATTCCACTTGCCACAAACGCAACTCATTACGCCCGCCTGGTCTATGAAAAGGCCTGCCTGAGACGCCTTATCGAAAAGGCAACTGCTATTGTCAGTAAATGTTTTGAAGACAGCGGCAACCTGGATGAAATTCTCGATTTTGCCCAAAGTTCAATTTTTGAAATATCCGAAAAGAAAATTAAACAGGCTTTTTATCCTTTAAAGGATATTATAGATGACAACTTTGACGCCCTTGAAGAACGGCAGGGGAAAAAAGCCCTTGTAACCGGAGTTGAAAGCGGTTTTACCGATTTTGATGCCCTTACTTCAGGCTTCCAGAATTCGGACCTGATCATAATTGCAGCCCGTCCCGGTATGGGAAAAACCGCTTTCGCATTGAATATTGCAAGAAACGCCGCAGTTAAATCAAATGTTACGGTTGCTCTCTTTTCGCTTGAAATGTCTAAAGAGCAGCTTTCACTCAGGATGCTCTGCTCGGAGGCAAGAGTCGATTCCTCCCGGCTAAGAGGAGGTTTTCTTAGCGATGCCGACTGGGTCAATCTGACAGACGCGGCTGCAACCCTGTCTCAGGCTCCCATCTTCATAGACGATTCACCCAGCATCTCTTCCATGGAAATCAGGGCAAAGGCACGAAGACTTAAAATGAACAAAGGGCTTGGCCTTGTAATCATTGATTACCTGCAGCTTATGAAAAGCTCTTTTTCAGCTGAACGGAGGGATCTGGAGATAGCTGAAATGTCAAGATCTTTAAAAGCCCTTGCCAAAGAGCTGAAAATTCCTGTTATTGCCCTCTCCCAGCTGAACAGAAAGCTCGAGGATCGAACCGACAAAAGACCGCAGCTTGCTGATTTAAGAGAGTCCGGCGCTCTCGAGCAGGATGCTGATGTTGTTGCATTTATTTACAGGGACGAAATATACAACAAGAATGAGGACAACCCGAAAAAAAATACTGCGGAAATCCTGTTGAGAAAGCAGAGAAACGGCCCAACCGGCGAAGTCGTACTTACTTTTCAGAGTTCTTATACCTGCTTTAAAGACAAGGCAAAAGATATCTACGGTACGTAGGAGGATTAGATTATAAGGCATAATAATCTGAAATGAAAAAACTTTCTGGAAATACCGGCGGCCTGAAAGCCGGCCATATAAAGAAACTTGAGAATCTGTACCGCCGTCGTACTCCCCCCGAATTTCTTATAACCCCTGAGATTGCCCGCGAACTGTGCATACTTGCCATGGAAATACGCCGCCAGTTAGGTCTTCTTATTGACCGCCAGGGCAGGATAATAAACGTTATCGTTGGAGACCAGAGGCACATTTTAATACCTGATTTAAGCGAATACAGGACAGCGCCTGACAGGCTTAAGGGTTTAAGATGCATACACGTCCACATGAAAAATGAACCCCTCTCAAGGGATGATATCACCGACCTTACTCTTCTGAAGCTCGACATGATGGCAGCAATAACATCAACAAATGACGGGCAGCCATATGAAATCCATGTGGGGCATATACTACCCAAAAGCCATGATGGCGAACCATACCGTATTCTTCAGCCCATAAAACCCGGCCAGCTTGATACGGGATGTCTTGAACTGATTCAGGCCATTGAATCGGAACTTGCCCAGTCTAAGCCTGTCCGTTTTTCAGGACAGTGCATGGAAAGGGCTATCCTCGTAAGTGTTTCAACAGATTCCAGGGATGAGGCTTCAGCTTCGATGGATGAATTGAAGGAACTTGCCGGGTCAGGAGGAATAGAAGTTATAGAAAGCTTTATCCAGTACAAAACCAAGGCCAATCCAAAATTTTATATTGGGCCCGGAAAACTTGAGGAGCTCTCTCTTCTTGCTCTTCAAAGGGGCGCCTCCATGTTAGTTTTTGACCAGGAGCTGAATTCATCCCAGATAAGGTCTATAACGGACAAAACGGATATAAAAATCATAGACAGGACCCAGCTTATACTGGATATATTCGCTCAGCGGGCCCAGACAAAAGAAGGAAAGCTGCAGGTGGAACTCGCCCAGATGAAATACATGCTCCCCCGCCTGGTAACTAAAAATACAGCCATGTCCCGCCTGACCGGCGGCATAGGCGGAAGAGGCCCAGGAGAAACAAAGCTTGAGCTAAACCGCAGGCTGGCACGCAACCGTATAAACCAGCTGGAAAAAGCGCTTTCGCTGGTAATACAGCACAGGCAGCAACAAAGGGCAAAACGCGGCAAAAAGGATTTGCCGGTTATTTCAATAATAGGCTACACAAATGCAGGCAAATCCACTCTTCTTAATACTCTGACAAAAAGCAATGTGCTTGCTGAAAAAAGACTATTTGCAACCCTCGATCCATCAAGCAGGCGTTTGAAATTCCCTAAAGATACCGAGGTAATAATAACCGATACTGTCGGTTTTATCAAAAACATCCCAAAAGACCTGCTTGTTGCTTTCCGCGCAACGCTTGAAGAATTAAACAATGCTGATCTCCTGCTGCATGTAATTGACATCAGCAATCCGAGATTTGAGAATCAGATAGAATCTGTTGAAAGGATTCTTTCAGACTTGAATTTAAACAAAATAGCGATGATCCGCGTTTTCAACAAACAGGATCTTGCCGGAAAAGAAACTACCGAAAAGTTATGCCGGATTTTTGACTGCATTCCAATTTCAGCCAATGATGAATCAACCCTGCCCCGCCTTATTGAAAAAATGGAACATTCCATAGAGTCAATCTGCCAAAGGCGATGATTTTTACGAAACCGCCGATCTTGATGGACTCGTAAAAAGCCCGGGGTTGCTCTCTATCGCCATTCCAACGGCATACTTGTTTTCAGCTTTTGATAACCGCACTCCGGAAGGTTATGAAACCAGTTTTAAACAGGCGGTCACAAAATGGGTTGACATGTCCCGGCAACGAATATAAAGAGAGACCCTTATGGATCTGAATTCAGTTAAAAGAGTCGGTATCGCAGCTGCATATGAAGGAGCTGAGATACTTAGAGCCAACTTCGGAAAGAAGTGTAAAGTCCAAAAAAAGGGGGCGAAAGACCTGCTGACAGAATCGGATACCGAGTCTGAAAGGTTAATAATCGAAACGATCAAGAAGGTATTTCCATCACATGGAATACTTGCCGAAGAGAGCGGAAGCGATAATAATGGTGCTGAATGCATGTGGATTATCGATCCTCTTGATGGAACCACAAACTTTGCCCATAATCTGGGTTTGTTTGCGGTTTCAATAGCCTTTTCCATAAATGGTGATATAGCAGCAGGTATCGTATTAAATCCCATAACAGGGGAACTGTTTACTGCAGTCAAAGGGGAAGGCGCAGAATTAAACGGCATACCAATACATGTTTCCGGAACGACATCCCTTTCCGAGAGCCTGCTTGTAACCGGGTTCCCTTACAATGTAAAAGACATTATTAAACCCTTAAAGGCTCGGTTTTTCAACTGCCTCAAGGCATCCCAGGGGATCAGAAGGCTCGGTTCAGCAGCCTTGGACCTCTGTTTTGTTGCTTCAGGACGCTTTGAAGGTTTCTGGGAAGACAATCTGAAGCCATGGGATACGGCAGCAGGCCTTATCATTGCAAGTGAAGCAGGAGGAAAAATATCTGATTTTTCCGGAAACCCTTATAATATATACAAAAATGAGATTCTGGCAACGAACGGCAAAATCCATAAGGAAATGCTCGGGTTGCTTGAACCGGAACAGCGAGCGCAATCCCAGTAGCTTGCTACGGGATCAGCGAGCGAATTATAAATAGACGATATTCCCTGCGGTCGAAGATTCCCTGCAGCTTGATGCGGGAAGCTTCAAATAAAAGGATAGAAAATGCATAAAATGTTAAAAGAACAGGATACTCTTGGTAATCATTTAGGATGTTTTGGAAATTTTTCAATCAACGATACGATTTGCAAAAAATTTTGCGCATTAAACTTGAGATGCTATATAGAAAAAGACCAGAATTCCAAGATCGAAATTATTGAAGAAATTGTATTCGGTGAAAATACATTTAAAGGCAAGCTGCAATAAAATGCTTTATTAGAAAACACATTACACAAACATCTTTCCGGGATTTAATATCCCTTTCGGATCAAAGAGCCTTTTTAGCTTTTTCATAAGCTCTATTTCATCCTTACCAACTTCTTTGGGCATGTATGGCGCCTTTGTGATGCCTATTCCGTGTTCACCCGAAATAGTACCCCCCAGCTCAATCGTGTAATCAAAGAGCTCTTCAACTGCTGCCCATGCCTTTCTCACTTCTTCTTTGTTCTTTTTGTCGAGCATGATATTGAAATGTATGTTGCCGTCACCGGCATGCCCGAAACTGACTATTGTAAGGCCTGTTTTATTTTTCATTTCTTCAATTCTTCTTACCATATCCGGTATCCTGCTCCTCGGAACCACAATGTCTTCGTTAATCTTGTCGGGAGCATACGTAAAAAGTGCTGGGGATATGGCCTTGCGTGCTTTCCAGATTACAGTTGCCTCCTCTTTTGTCTTTGCTATGGCAACCTCTCTTGCTCCGAGATTTATGCAAAGCTTCTCAAGACGATTTATTGCCGATTCGGCCTCTTCAGCCCTCCCATCGACCTCTATTAACAGCAATGCTCCGGCATCAACAGGAAGGCCTATTTTAAGATAATTCTCAACACAGATTATTGAAGCCCTGTCCATGAATTCTATGGTTCTCGGAACAATCCCTCTTCTTATTATTTCAGAAACAGTTTCAGCCGCCTTACCGACTTCATGAAAAACCGCAGTCATTGTTCTGACTGCTTCAGGAAGTGATATAAGCTTTAGCGTCATCTCCGTAATTATTCCAAGAGTACCTTCCGAACCTATTAACAGACGCGTTAAATCATATCCGACAACCCCTTTCGCGGTTTTTACACCGGTTTCAATCTTTTCACCGGTTGGGAGAACTACCTTGAGGCCAAGCACATAATCTCTTGTTACTCCGTATTTTACCGCCCTTGGCCCTCCTGCGCATTCAGCAAGATTTCCGCCAAGGGTTGAAAACTCTGCGCTGGATGGATCGGGAGGATAGAAGAGGCCCGATTTTTCGACTTCCCGGTGAAAGTGGGCGGTGATAACTCCGGGTTCCGCAAAGGCTATAAGATTGTCTGTGTCAATCTCAATGATACGGTTTAATCGGGTCATGACAAGCACTACCCCGCCCATAACGGCAACAGATCCGCCCGTCATTCCCGAACCTGAGCCACGGGGTATAACATAAAATTCTTCGGAATTGGCAAGCTTCATTATTTCCGAAATCTCGCCGGCATCTTTCGGGAATACAACGGCATCCGGCAAATACCGGTTTGCAGTTGCATCATAGGCATAGCAGGCAAGATCTTCTTTTTTCCTGCTGCAGTATCCGGCACCGACTATGCTCTGAATTTTTTCAAATGTAGAATTATTAAGGGTCATTTATGATATAATATTATGTTTCGAAGGATTTGTAAATGAGTACAAAAGGAGAAAAGAGAGGCTAAAACTTGCCGGTTTCAAGTTTCTGGGAAAAATAATCAACCTGCTTTCTTAAGGAACTGTTCTCTTTAATACCCCTCTCAACAACACCTATGGAATGAAGGGCTGTGGCATGATATCTGTTGAAACTCTTTCCGATTGTCTGCAATGGCGAATCAGTGTACCGGCGGGACAGATAAATCGCAATCTGTCTCGGATGGGTAAATGTCTGTTTTCGGGAATTTGAAACAATATCGGCTAATGCAATGTTAAAATGTTTGCAAACCAGTTTCTTTATAACATCTATTGTGATGCTTTTTTTATGCAAAACGATGTTTTTTATCACGCTTTCAGCAAGATCAATATCGATCGGAATACCCATGAGAGATGACTTGGCAGTAATTCCAATAAGTCCGCTTTCAAGCTGCCTTACATCTTCACTCAGCTCGCTTGCAAGATAATGAATTATTTCCTCCGGAATCTGAAATCCGTTTAAAAGCGCTTTTCTTTGAAGTATTCTTACTCTTGTCCTGAAATTGGGCGGTTCAATAGCGGAAATTATCCCGTAAGAAAAACGCGATTTTAATTTATCATGTAATTTGGGTATATCACCCGGAAGATAGCAGCTTGAAAAAATTATTTTCTTATCGGAATTCATTAAAGTGTCAAGGGTCAGAGCGAGTTCAATCTGTGTGCGCTCTTTTCCTCCCAGATAATGAACATCTTCCAGTAACAGAACATCACATTCTTTTCTGTATTTGCTCTTGAACTTGTCTATCGAATCATTACGGTAAGCCTGAACCATCTCATTGCTGAAATCTTCAGCAGTGATATAATATACGCGTTCTGAAGGAGATTGAGAAATAACATGGTGTCCAACAGCCTGGGCAAGATGGCTTTTACCCATTCCGGTCTTTGATAATAAAAACAGACAACTTTGCTGCGAGTTCTTTCTTGAAGCAAGAGAAAGGGACGCTGTGAAGGCGAATTCGTTGTTTCCCCCGACAACAAACTGGTCAAAAGTAAAGTCTTTTCTTAAAAATCGCCCATAATGAGGCTGAATGTTAGCATCCGGAAGCGGCAGTTGATGATTATTATGCGACTTATTCCGCCCTGATCTTTTTTCTCCGCAAATCTCGATAACGTAACTGCAGTGATCTCCGGCAATCTTTTTTAATTCCGAATCTATCAAACTGCCATAGTGGTCCTGAACTCTTTTTTGGGAAAAGCTGTTTGGGACTGACAGCACCAAAACGCCATCCACAGTTCTGTTGAACTCGACAGGTTCTATCCACATTTTGTAACTATGCCCGGGAATATTTTCCCTGATCGCTGATTTTACATTGTTCCAAATAGCTTCCATAGAACCAATCGAATAAAGTTATTATAAAACTGATTAAAATTCTGTTAATTGAAGAGACCTGTTTATAAAACAACCGCAAGTAATTTGTTATGGACAGTTCGAATAGCTGAAAAAAAGTATGCGTCTTTCTAAAGCATAGAATCAGTTGTGTCAAACCTGATAAAAACTGGATATCGATTGTTTTGAAAAAAGTTATCAACAATTTGTATCCATTTGAATTTATATTTATAAAATCATGCATCGAGACAAACGCCTTTATCCACAATCTTTTCTACCGGAGTAATTTTTTCAGGTATTTTAGGCATATCTGTATCAAATTTTTAGAAACGAACAATAATGTCATTCTATCAAATCTCGCGAATTCTGCGATTACCTTTTGTTTTTATCATTATCCTCATAACAGGCTTTTATTATCAAATCATACTGGAAATTGTTGAAAAACCATTAATGAAAATGTAGTATGATAAAATTTTATGTTCCGGTAAAAAGACACAATTGAAGCTCTCCGCCACAGGCAGTGATACACATCTGGCGGATTGCCTTAAGATATGAAAAAGATTCCGGCGGCCCGCATAAGCCCATGCCTCGATATGGCTCTCGATCAGGTGTTATGTAAAGGTCTCATGACTTTAACGAAAGGAACGTTTTGCAATGAAAAAGAACAGGCCTGTTATCGGTATAACTGCAGGAGATCCTGCAGGAATTGGCCCTGAAATAATACTTTCCGCCTTAAGTGATTCCGGGCTATACCACTTGTGCAAGCCCTTGATAGTTGGAGATATTGGCGTCTTTGCTGCTGCAAAAAAATGTACCGGAAGCACCATAAATTTAAAATCCGTACTCAATCCTTCCGAAGGTTCATATAACCCAGGAAGCATCGATATATTATCTCTTTCCGGACTTGCCTTTAATGAAACATCATGGGGGAATCCGAATGTGCAGACAGGAAAGGCCATGGTTGAATATGTCATTGCAGCAACCGACATGGCCATTAATAAGGAGATAGCAGCTGTCGTAACATGCCCGATAAACAAAAAGGCCATGAATATGGCCGGCTTTCATTACAACGGCCATACCGAGTTAATTGCAGAACGTACCGGAACCAAAGATTTCATTATGATGTTAGCCGGTGACCGGCTCAGGGTATCGCTTGTAACCATTCACATCCCTCTCAGCGAAGTTCCAAATTCTATTTCAACAGAAAATATTTTAAAAACAATAAGGATTACCGGAAAAGGGCTATATGAAAGATTCGGGATTGACTCGCCTCTGATAGCCGTGGCAGGGCTCAATCCACATGCCGGCGAAAGTGGTATATTCGGAGATGAGGAAGAAAGAATAATAAAACCTGCTTTGGAAATATCGGCGAAGGAAGGGTATAATGTATCCGGACCCTACCCGCCTGATACAATATTTTATAATGCATTAAAGGGTAATTATGATGCTGTTGTATGCATGTATCATGACCAGGGCCTTATCCCATTCAAGATTATTCATTTTACCGATGGCGTAAACACGACCCTGGGGATTCCTATTATAAGAACTTCAGTAGACCACGGAACAGCCTACGATATTGCTGGAAAAGGAAAAGCCGATCCGGGCAGTCTGATTGCCGCAATAAAAATGGCTGCATTCCAGGTATCCTGTTTAAATAAAAGGATTGAAGCTCCCCGCAACAAACTACGGGGAATCTTCGACCGTAGGGAATAATATCTGTTTTTAATTCGCTCGCCAACCCCGCTGCAAGCAACGGGGAATGAGCTCGCTGTTACGGTTCAGGTGAACTAAAGGTCTCCAGGCTGTTTTTAAATTGAATATTTGATGGACTCGTAAGGAGTCAAAATTCAGACGGCAAAGTAAAAAGCTCATTATGCAAGGCACGCGAATCTTGAGGAATGAAGCGTACTTATTAGTACGCTTCAATGACGAAAGATGAAGCGCAACACAGCAGAATGACTTTTTACGAAGCCGTCAATATTTGATAATTCCAGGAATAATAAATGGGTTCTGACAAGATAATAATACGCGGAGCAAGACAGCATAATCTTAAAAATATCGATGTTGAACTGCCAAGAAACAAGCTTGTTGTAATCACAGGCCTTTCAGGGTCGGGCAAATCAACTCTCGCTTTCGACACTCTCTACGCGGAAGGACAGCGCAGATATGTCGAATCCCTTTCAACATATGCCAGACAGTTTCTTGAACGAATGGAAAAACCTGATGTCGACACAATTGAAGGGCTATCTCCTGCAATTGCAATCGAACAGAAAACCGCAAGCCATAATCCAAGATCGACAGTCGGAACTGTAACTGAAATTTATGATTATCTTCGGCTTCTCTTTGCCAGGGCAGGAACTTCACACTGCCATATCTGCGGAAAACCTATTACTGCTCAAACGCTCGATCAGATCGCAGATAAAATTATGTCCTTTCCTGAAGGAACAAAAATAATTATTTTAGCCCCTCTGGTTTCAGGCCAGAAAGGATCCCAGGAAAAACTTATAAAACAACTCAAAAAAGACGGGTTTTCAAGGGTCCGGGTAGATGGGGAAATACTTGAAATCGAGGAAACAGGCAAGCTCGATAAAAACATAAAGCATACTATCGAAGTTGTGGTTGACCGGTTGGTTATAAAAGAAAATGTCAGAAATAGGCTGGCTGATTCCCTCGAGCTTGCAATGTCCCAGTCCGAGGGGCTTGTTAAGGTTGATATCCTGGGAGAAGAATCGGTTCTTTTCAGTGAAAAATCAGCCTGCGTTCAATGCGGAATAAGCTATCCGGAATTTACCCCTGCAAGCTTTTCATTTAACTCACCCCAGGGCGCATGCAATAAATGTGATGGTTTAGGCACTACAACAGAATTCGACCCTGATCTCATTATCCCGAACAAAGAGCTCTCCTTAAGGCAAGGAGCTGTAACGCTATGGGCAAACAGGAATTCGGTTCAATTTAGTGAATTTCTTGAATCACTTACAAGGCACTATGACGTAGATGTTTACACTCCTTATAAAGACATTCCGGAGAGTTTTCAAAATGTGCTCCTTTATGGATCCGGAGATGAACCAATCACTTTTTATTTTGAACAGAATAACCGCCGTTTCAGTTTCAGGAAACCTTACGAAGGGGTTATACCGAAACTTCAGAGACGTTACATGGAAACAGATTCAAACCAGACCAGAGAAGAGATCAGGCATTACATGACATTCCGCCCATGCCCCGAATGCGGAGGGACAAGGCTGAACAAGGCAAGCAGTTCAGTACGAGTTGGAGGCCTGACGATATTTGAAATTACAGCTCTTTCAGTATCCAAAGCAGCAGCCTTTATTATAAAGCTTAAACTTGAGGGGAAAAAGGAGCTTATTGCAAAGAGAATTATAAAAGAGATAAACGAAAGGCTTTCTTTCCTGGAAAATGTCGGACTATCCTACCTTACACTCGACAGATCAGCTTACACCCTTTCAGGCGGAGAGAGCCAAAGGATACGCCTGGCCACACAAATCGGCTCAAAACTGACAGGAGTTCTCTATGTTCTGGATGAACCAAGCATCGGATTGCACCAGAGAGACAACCAACGCCTCCTTGCAACACTTATGAAGATGCGGGATCTGGGCAATACGGTTCTTGTTGTTGAACACGATGAAGAAACCATTCTCTCTTCCGATTATGTCATCGATATGGGCCCGGGCGCAGGAGTTAACGGAGGGCATGTAGTATTTTCAGGCGAGCCCGCAGCGCTTTTAAAAGATAACAACTCACTGACTGGGCAGTATCTTTCAGGCCGGAAGCAAATAGAGGTGCCTGATAAACGCCGCCCCGGGAATGGCACAAAACTCCTGATAACAGGAGCTTCGGGTAATAATCTTAAAAATATTGATGCTGAATTTCCACTTGGTAAGTTTATTTGCATAACAGGCGTTTCGGGTTCCGGAAAATCAACTCTTGTTCTTGAAACTCTTTATAATATTCTCGCAAGGAACATTTATGGCGCAAGAATAGCAGCAGGCACCCACTCTTCTGTGGTGGGGCTTGAATATGTTGATAAGATCGTAAACATAGACCAGTCGCCAATTGGAAGAACTCCACGATCAAACCCTGGGACATATACGGGTCTTTTCACATACATCAGGGAGCTTTTTGCAAGGACACCGGAAGCACGCATGCGCGGTTACAAGCCGGGCAGGTTCAGTTTTAACATTAAAGGAGGGCGGTGTGAAGCATGCAGTGGCGACGGAATAATTAAAATAGAGATGCATTTTCTGCCCGACATTTATGTGCCGTGCGATATATGCAACGGAAAAAGATACAACCGCGAAACCCTTGAAGTAAGATACAAGGGGGAAAATATTGCCGATGTCCTTGACATGACTGTGGATCAGTCCCTCTCGTTCTTTGAAAGGATAAAAAACATCAGATCGAAGCTAATGACTCTTTCTGATGTCGGCCTGGGCTATATTAAGATAGGTCAGTCTGCAACTACTCTTTCGGGAGGCGAGGCCCAGAGAGTCAAGCTTTCACGTGAACTCAGCAAAAAGGGGACAGGAAGGACGGTTTATATTCTGGATGAACCCACAACCGGCCTTCATATAGACGACATTCAGAAACTACTGTGCGTACTGAACAGACTTGTCGATTCCGGGAATAGTGTAATCGTAATTGAACATAACCTTGATGTGATCAAGACTGCAGACCATATCATTGACCTTGGACCTGAAGGCGGGGATGAGGGTGGCTACATTGTAGGTTATGGCACACCTGAAGTATTATCTAACAACAAGGCATCTTATACCGGACAGTTTTTAAAAAAATTCCTGCAACGGGGCGCTTCAAGGCACAGAGAAATATAAAATGAAACAGGGCCATGCCGGAAGGCATAGCCCTGTTTTTTCAAATCATAAAACTTCAATTAATGAGCGAAAAGCCCTGCAATAGCTGCTGCCTGAGGATGCGCATAAATAAGAATCAGGGCAATTACCAGTGCATAAATACACAGAGACTCGATCATGGCAAGACCGATCAGCATTGTAACTGTAACTTTCCCTGATGATTCGGGGTTTCTTGCAATACCCTCAACAGCGGCCTTAAGGCCGAGGCCCTGGGCTATGCCACAGAATGAGGCTGCTACTGCGATCCCAAAACCAGCGGCTGTAACACATGCGATGAAGAATTGTAATGCTTGAGCTTCCATACTTTACCTACCTCCTTTTAATAATTTTTGACTTTGCTTCTTCCATTATCCCATAAAAACAAACCTATTTTTTTCCGGCAAATCAATGGGCGTGTTCCATAGCGCCGGTAAAATACATGATTGACAGCAAAAAGAAAACAAATGCCTGAACCAGGGCAACAAAAATACCAAGAGCCATTATTGGCAGAGGAGCAAAAAAAAGTCCGGCGAGACCGAAAAGAATACCAAGCACCAGCTCATGACCCATCATGTTTCCAAAAAGACGGAAAGACAGGGAGAGAATCCGTGCAAGATGACCGATAATTTCAATCGGAAACACGATTGGGATCATCCACCAGACAGGCCCAAGAAAATGTTTAATATATTTTATGCCGTGATATTTTAATCCAATTATGTGGGTAAAAATTACAACAGTAAGTGCGCAGGAAGCTGTTGTATTCAGGCTGGCGGTGGGAGGGAAAAATCCCGGAATAAGCCCGATAAGATTACAGGTGAAAATATAAATAAAGATGGTTGCAACAAGAGGAAAAAGCCACCGGCCCTCTTCGCCTGAAACATCAACCATGAAATTTTCAATTCCCGAAATGATGATTTCAAACACATTTTGTGCTTTTGCAGGAATCAGGCTGATACTCTTTGCTCCAATAGCGCCAAGGGTTAAGAGAAGAATCATGACCACCCACGAATAAATAACATGCGGATATGCATGGGCAAAATGTCCCAAGCCGACAGCCTCAAACAGCTTTACAAAGAATAGATAGGGATGTGCCACCTTATATTGCCTCCTTGAAAATAAGTTTTGTAAGTTCCAGCATGGTCGCTATTATAATGCTTGCAACCACAACGGAGAGCCCGACAAAAAGACCGATGGGATGAACATAATGCCCCGATATCAATATAAATATAATAAACCCGCTGATCATGAAACGGGCATAATACTTGGCCAGAACAACGTTGTGGGAAGCAAGGTGTGGAGGTGTGAGCGCTTTTTTAAGCGTTCTGTAAAGCAGATGAAAATTTACCGTAACTATAAGTCCTCCAGATAATATGCCCATTGCAAACTTTGGAGAAGCAATAATAAGCCCTGCTATACTTGCAAAACAAAAGAGCACCCAGTTTGTCAAGGTAACAAATTTCAGGATGCGCTGCTGTATTTTCACTTTACATCTCTTTCCTGCGGAGACTTCTCGCTCTTTCTTATCGCAAGCCAGATGTTCCTGAATCCTGCCGCAATACCAAGTCCAAGAAAGACAAGCGTAAGCCACGGATAAAAATCAAATCGTCTGTCAAGATACACACCAATCGCAAGTCCAATAAATATAGAAAGCGCTACCTGGAGGCCAAGACTGCTATAATATGCCAGCTCCCGTATATAACGTCTTGTTTCTCTTTTCACATTAAAGAACGCTTTCTATTGTTGTAATAAGGTCAATGGAGACCTCAATAAAGCTTCTGCCCTCTAACATATGATTTTATTCAAGTCAATGCAAAATTGCATCAAAATCATATAGGTTTTATGTATAATGAATAGTCTGTAATTTCAGCGGAATAAGGCTGTGTTTGAGGTCTTTCGCCTCATAATGAGTTGCCGTGGATCCGCCTCTTGCCTCAGTGCCTTTGCACCTTCCTTGTTCACTCTTCACTATTCACTATCCGCTGTTCACTATGGCAGGATTTTTACATGCCCGGCCTGATGATCTTCCGAAACTTCGCCTATTATTGAAGAAAAAACACCTTCGTTCTGCATTGCTTTCAGACATTCTTTTGCTTTTTTTTCAGGAAGGGAGATTACAAGCCCCCCTGATGTTTGAGGATCGAAAAGCATATCAATATCAACCTGTTTCACGGATGAATCGATACTTATGCTCCTGCTGCAATATTTTTTTGTGTTATAGCTCCCGGTAGGAACCAGCCCCATAAGAGCGTATTCCCTGGCTTTTTGAATGAAAGGAACCATATCCGTATGGATAAGGATTTTCTTCCTGCTCCCTTTAGCCATTTCGAGCACATGTCCTGCAAGGCCGAACCCGGTGACATCCGTGCAGGCACTGGGCTGAAAACGGAGCATTATTTCGGCAGCCCTCCTGTTAAGGGCCGATGTGACATCAATGAGAATTTTTATTGCTTCTTCATCTGCCAGCTTTCCCTTTACAGCGGTGGCAATGATTCCTGTCCCTATAGGCTTGGTTAAAATCAGACTGTCGCCTTCCCTTGCATTTCTGTTTGTAACTACCTTGTCTGGATGAACTATACCCGTAACAGACAGGCCGTACTTGAACTCCTTGTCATCGACGCTGTGTCCACCCACCAACACTGCGCCGGCTTCATATATTTTTTCAAGCCCTCCGGCAAGGGTTTCTTTCAGAATATCTTCGGATAGCTCCCCGACAGGGAAGCAGACAATATTCATGGCCGTTACCGGCCTTCCGCCCATTGCATATACATCACTCAGGGAATTGGCGGCAGCTATCCGGCCAAATTCATAAGGTGAATCAACGATGGGCGTGAAAAAATCGAGCGTCTGCACCAGCGCAGTTTCGGAATCAAGCCTGTATACTCCGGCGTCGTCAGATGTTTCCATTCCAACAAGAAGATCGGGATGCGCTTTTACAGGCAGGCTATTTAATATATTTTCCAGGACCCCCGGACCTATTTTGGCCGCTCAGCCTGAAGCCCGGACTTTTTCAGTCAAATATATTTTTTTATCTTTTTCCATTTCTTTTATGCCTCGATTCCAGGTTGCCGCAAGTCCGCCATAGGCGGAGTTTCCGGTTTGCACTTTAATATTTCAAATTTGAAATTTGAAATTTGAAATCAAAACTTTACATCACGGCTGTCAAACACAGGTCCATCCTTACATACATGAAGATATTTACTCTCATCCTTCGATTCAACCGCACAGCCAAGACAGGCGCCAAAGCCGCATGCCATTACAGTCTCCATGGAAATCTGACAAGCCACTCCGTAATCTTCGGCCATGTCAGCAAGACATTTCATCATTCCTGATGGTCCGCATGCATAAATAACATCAGGCCGTGCTTTTTTCAGGGCTACCTCAACCGGGCTTGTTATCATACAGGTTTCACCCACGCTGCCATCATCTGTGGTGATTGCAACTTCAAGGCCAAGACTTAAGAAATCATCTCTGCATAAAAGATCCTCTTTCGATCGCGCCCCGAGAAACACTTTAATACTTGAAGCAGCAAGGCCTTTTTCTCCAACAAGATATGAAGAGAGAAAAACCAGCGGCGCAACTCCAATTCCTCCTGCAACGATAAAAACTTTTCCGTTCTTTTTTGGCAAAGAGAACCCATTCCCAAGAGGCCCCAATATATCAACGCTTTCGCCCTCCCTGATCCCTGAAAGTATGTTGGTACTCTCTCCAACCACCCTGTAGAGAATTTCCAGCCCTTTTTTACCTTCTATTATCCTGTAAATGGAAAAAGGACGGCGTAAAAGCGGGGCAATCCTGTCCTCAATTCGCAGCATGACAAACTGCCCGGGTTTGGCGTCATAAAAAGAGCCGCTCCATTTTAAGCCCATTTTAAAATATGAGGAGCTTAATATTTTGTTCCACAGAACCTGTCCTTTTTCAAGAAACATATGCCCGTTTGGTCGTCCCTCGTCCTTCATTCTCCTGCCCCTTGTTTTCTGTACCCTGCCACTCACACCTCATTTATATTACCCTCTCCGTGAACCGAAACAGCGAGCACATTCTCAGCTGCTTGCTGCGGGGAGCTTCAATTGCGTTTCAGTCCTATAACAGACGCAAATCTTCCGGTATTCTTTTCTCTCCGGTAGGAAAAAAACAAAGCTGTATTGCATTTTGTGCAGATTTTACTTGAATAAATATTGGCGTGCTTTACACCTGCATTGTAAAGCTGATCTATACTTATCTGCCAGAAATCAAAATGGTCGGAATATATTTTATACTTCCAGAACTCCTCCGGTATTTCCTTATCATAATTGACAAATTCGGCACAGCAAGGCCCAAGAGAAGGGCTTATCCCCACTACCAGATCTGAAGGACTGCAATTAAAACGCTCTTTCATAGTGCCCACCGTGCACCCAATAACATTTTTAATGCTCCCCCTCCAGCCGGAATGAACATTTGCAGCGACTTTCCTTACAGGATCATAAATGAGCACAGACTGACAATCTGCGACTTTAATGACAAGCATTTTATTATCAAGATCGCTTATCATGGCATCGCCGGTGGGAAACACAGAAGTATCAGTTCCATGCTCTGAAACAATAACAACACCGGTGTCATGGACCTGCCTTGCAAAGATCAGTTCATTGTTATCCATGCACATGGAAACAATTGCCCTGTTTTGTTCAACAACTTCAGAATCGTCTCCTACGCCGTGACTCACATTCAGGCTCATGTAAGGCTCTTTGCTGAATCCGCCATTTCTTGTAAACACACCATGCCCTACATCAGGAAAAGAAATAAGATTCGGAAACTGTAAAAACGAAACGCCGTTTAATTTTGTTAAAATCAATCTTTGATACCTTCGTAAAAAGCCAAAAACCGACCTTTTTTCTTGGAACTCTTCCTGATACCAGGCTAACTGTATAATTCAACTATCCGCTTTATTATAAGAGAAGTCGACATATCCGGCACCACAGAAACCCTCACAACCTTTCCGCCATTTGCCTTAACAAAATCAGCTCCGATAATATCTTTTTCGGCCCAATCACCACCCTTGACAAGGACATCGGGCCTGACATCTTGAATAAGTTTCAATGGATCAGGCTCATCAAATAAAGTGACAAAATCAACGCTTGAAAGAGCTGAAAGCACTTCGGCTCTTTGCGTTTGAGTGACTATCGGCCTTTTTTCATCCTTTATCAATTTCACCGATATATCAGAATTCAATCCCACCACAAGAACATCGCCTTCCGCCCGTGCAGCAGCAAGGTATCTGACATGCCCGGCATGCAGGATGTCAAAGCATCCGTTGGTAAAAACAATGCTCTTGCCGGCCTTCTTCAGACGGCTTGCCTCTCCGGCAATTTCGCTGTTCGTCAATAATTTTCCCATTGCTATCTTCTCTTCCGGGCTTCCGTCCGTGGTTCGTGGTTCCCTTTGTGTGTCCTTTCTGCTTTCTCTTCACTATTCACTATTCACTGTCAAACCGCTCTCGCCAGAGTCAACACATCGACACTCACCGCGCCTCCTCCTAAAATCGCCTTTGCACACTCGTCGACTGTTGCTCCCGTGGTATACACATCATCAACAAGCAGGACTCTTTTACCTTTGACTTTAGATTCATCACCAACAGAAAAGGCTCCCTTGATATTTTCCATTCTTTTTTTCCGGCCCAGCCCGGTCTGCGGTTGTGTCCATGCTGTTCTGGAAAGAGCATCCTGCCCTATCGCAAAATTACCGGATTGAAGCTTCACTCTGCGAGCTTCGGTCCGCCTGAGGCGGATTCGGCCGCAGGAAATTGAGTCTGATTTTAATTCGCTCACTGACTCTGCCGCAAGCAACGGGAAATGTGCCGGCTGTTTCGGTTCAACTCTGAACTTTCCGGCAATTTCGGGCCAGTCTCTTACAAGAAGATAAGCCTGATTAAAGCCCCTCTTCCTGAGACGTTTTACATGAAGAGGCACCGGCACAACAAGATCAAAATCATCTATATTCCAGTTTCGCACAAATACAGAAAAAAGAAGCTCTTCAAGGGGCATCGCAAGCTGGAGTTTTTCCTTATACTTAAAGGAATGTATTACCTCCATGAGCGTTTTGTCGTAAAGGCCAAGTGCACGGGCTTTCCCGAAGCGCTTCGGGTGCTCTATGCAATTTCCGCAAACATGGTCTTTGCCTTCGCGGCTTTTGAAAACGAATCCGCAAACAGAGCATAAAGGAGATTCAACGGGCAAAAAATTGCAAAGACAGTCTGAGCACAGAAAGGGGGCCATCACTTTTTTAAATGTCGTGGTTTCCCATTTATATGCTCCAGCTGAAGAATTGTTTTTTTGCGCGGCATCCCTTGAAGGGTGAAAAAAAGAGCCGCACCCCATGCATTTTGAAGGGAAAAGCGCCTCTTTTAAGATTCTGGCCAGCCGGATAAAAAGCATTTTAAAGCTTGCCTATTTTTTCAACAATCGCCATTGCAAATTCTGAACACTTAACTTCTTTCGCGCCTTTTATCTGGCGCGCAAGATCATATGTAACAATTCCATCCTTGATGACTGACTGCAACCCGGCTCTTACCAGTTCCGCTGCCTCTTTCCATCCCATAAAATCGAACATCATTGCCCCTGACAGGAGAAGGGAACCCGGATTTACCACGTCCTTCCCGGCATATTTGGGAGCTGTACCGTGAGTTGCCTCAAAAACAGCGCAGTTATCTCCGATATTGGCTCCGGGTGCCATGCCTAGACCACCGACCTGGGCTGCAAGGGCATCGGAAAGATAGTCACCGTTCAAATTAGGAGTGGCAATAACATGATACTCTTCAGGACGGAGAAGCACCTGCTGAAAAAGCATATCCGCTATACGGTCTTTTATTACTACTTTTCCTTCAGGTTTCTCTCCATTGTACTTATCATAAAGTTCCTGCTCAGTTATTGTTTGGTCACCAAATTTTTCCCTTGCAACCTCGTAACCCCATTTAGAAAATGCCCCTTCGGTGAATTTCATTATATTGCCCTTGTGCATCAGGGTCACGCTCGAACGGCCGGTTTCAACAGCATGGCAGATGGCGCTTGCAACAAGACGTTTGCTGTTTTTCTCGCTTATAGATTTTATCCCTATACCACCATCTTCCGGGAGGAAAATTCCCATATTTTTTTCCAGAAAAAATCTTATCTTCGTCACCTCGTCACTTCCGGCTTCCCATTCTATACCTGCATAAACATCTTCAGTGTTTTCACGGAAAATTACCATGTCAACTTTCTCCGGATGCTTCATGGGACTCGGAACAGGATCCATGTATTTCACCGGGCGGACGCATGAATAAAGATCAAGCTTCTGCCGCAAAGCCACATTCACGCTTTTTATTCCTTTACCTACCGGAGTTGTCATGGGACCCTTTATAGCAACCACATGTTCCCTGATAGACTTCAGTGTTTCTGCAGGAAGCCACTTCCCTGTTTTCTTAAAAGCCTTTTCACCGGCCAGTACCTCCAACCACTTAATACCTTTATTACCTTTATAAGCCCTGGTGACTGCTCCGTCCATCACCATACTTGACGCCTTCCATATATCCGGACCTGTTCCATCCCCTTCAATGAAGGGAATCACCGGAAAATCAGGAATATTCATTGTTCCATCTGATTTTTTAGTAATCTTGACTCCGTCCATTTCTCCTCTCACTTTTCTGAAAAATTAATTATGCTCAATTGCTCTTTTCTTTTTTATCTGTTTTTATTTCGCTCGCTCACTCCGCCGCAAGCAGCGGTGATTGCGCTCGCTGTTTCGGTTCAATATTGATGGATATTGCGCTGCCTGAATGCTTCATACATAACAACAGCGCCTGCAACTGAAGCGTTAAGGGAGCTCACACTCCCTTTTTGCGGGATTGAAACCAGAAAATCACAGTTTGTTTTAACAAGCGGACGAATTCCTTTCCCCTCGCCACCAATAACTATGGCAAGCTGGTGTCCGAGTTCACAACTAAAAACCGGCCTTTCAGCCACCGCATCCATTCCCACAACCCAAAAACCTTTCTCCTTAATCTCCTTTATTGCACCAACCATGTTAGTCACCTTGCACAGCATAACATGTTCAAGAGCGCCCGCCGATGCTTTTGAAACAGCAGGAGTGGGAGAAGCAGACCGGTCCTTTGTAATTATTATACCCCGGACTCCAACGCAAAGGGCAGTTCTGACAAGAGCTCCAAGGTTATGGGGATCCACAACATTATCCAGCAGGAGTAGAAAATCATTATTGCCGGGTTGTATATCATTTAAAATATCTTCAAATGCAGCAAATGGGTATTCACCCACTCTTGCCCCGATACCCTGGTGAAGATCAGAGCCTGTAATTCTCTGCAATTGTGAAGATTTAATCATCTTGAGGGGAATATTCCTTTCCCGGACCAGTCCGGATATTTTCTCAAAGCGTTTTGATTCCTTTTCATCAACAATATAAACCTCTGAGAATTCCCTCCTGCCTGCCTTAAGGGCTTCAAAAACAGGGTGGACTCCATATAGTATTTCAGTTTTCATCATGATTCTTACTTCGGACATCGAACTTCGAATTTCGCCTTTCGCCTCTCGCTTCCCGCCTCGTGCCTTCTCCCGCCTTTCGCCTCCCGCCTTTCCCGTACATCTCAACTATCGAAATAAGCTCTGTAACAGCTTTCAGAAGGTTGTCATTGACAATTACATGTTTGTAAAAACTTCTTTGGGATATTTCTCTTTCTGCATTTATCATACGCCTTTCTATTACCTCTCTGCTGTCTGCTCCTCTCGACTCCATTCGGAATCTGAGAATATCAAGGGAAGGCGGCATGATGAAGATCGTTATGCTGTCTGGATATCGTTTAAGTATCTGCCTGGTGCCTTTCACATCAATATCAAGAAGCACATTTTTTCCTGAAGCCAGCGCATCATTCAAAAATACTGCCGATGTTCCGTAATAATTCCCGTGAACTTCGGCCCATTCAGCCCATTTACCTTCTCTTATCTTTACCACGAAATCATCTTTTGATATGAAATGGTAATCGACACCGTTGAATTCGCCTTTGCGCAGATCCCTTGTTGTGTAAGAGACTGAATAAAGCATATCTTTGAAATGTTCCATCAGGGCACGGCAGAGCGTAGTCTTACCCGCTCCTGAAGGAGCAGAAAGTATAAAAAGGCGGCCTGTTTTCGATACATCCGTTTTATCATTCTTACCCGCTGTGATATCAGCATCGGAAGTCATAGCAGCTTACTTCGATTCCTTTAGTGTAGCATATCGCTGGGATAAGGTTTCAGACTGAAAGGATGAAAGAACTATGTGGTTACTGTCCATGACTATGATTGCCCTTGTCTTTCGCCCGTAAGTTGCATCTACGAGGCGCTTTTCTTCTTTAGCGTCATCCTTAAGACGCTTCATTGGAGCTGAATTAGGCGATATTATTGCAACAACACGCTCGGCAACGACTGAACTGCCAAAACCAATACTCAACAAAGTCTGTTCCATTTTCCCCCCGACAGATAAATTATTTATTCAATATTTTGCACCTGCTCCCGTATCTTTTCTATTTCGGATTTAACATCCACAACGGTATGGGATACAATAGCTTTTTCTGTTTTTGAGCCAATTGTATTGAATTCGCGGTTTAACTCCTGCAGAAGGAAATTCATCTTTCTTCCTGCAGGCTCATCTGAATTCATTATCAGATAAAACTGGCTGATATGGCTTCTTGCCCTGACTATCTCTTCCGATATATCACATCTGTCGGCGAGGAAAGCCGCCTCCTGGGCAATCCTTCCGGCATCCAGTTCAACGGTATCTCTTGTTAATGCTGATATTCGCTCTTTAAGCCTATCCTGATAATGTAATGGAAGGTCACGGAACTCTTCTTCAATCCTTCTCAAAGAACTGCCAATGTCATCAAGGCGGCTGATAAAATCCCGGGCAATATACTCACCTTCTTTTATTCTCATTTCATCTATCCGCTCCATGGCCTCATTCAAGCAATCACCAATTAAAAGCCACTCCGATTCAGTATCTTTTTCAACCTCTGCGGGTTTTATGACGCCTTCAGCCCCGGCTATAATTTCAATGGGTATTTCCGTTCTAATTTGCAATATCTCTTTCAGACGCATAAGGGCATCGTAGTATGCCGCCGCTTTGCCTTCATCTATTTCAAACTTCCTGATTCTGTTGTTTTTATCTCTTAATTCAATTTTAACCTCTATACGGCCTCTTGATATTTTACCGATAACAAGGCTTCTAATTCTCCCCTCAAGACAGAGGTAATCATGGGGTATGCGCAAATTTAAATCAAGAGACTTACTGTTGTATGAGCGGATTTCCACCACAACTTCAATACGTTCATCTTCTTTCTCTGACCTGGCAAATCCGGTCATGCTTTTAATCATTTTTATATATCCCGCCTCAAATCAACCATGTATTTTTCACGAACAGCTTTCAAATATGAAACCATTTTTTCATTATAATAATCAGGGTATGTCCAGGGCAATTTCTCAAAACCGCTTTTCTGGTAAATCAGGGTCAAATCGGCATAAATACCATCTCCGATATATATTCTATGCGTGTAATTCTTTCCGGTTGCAAGGACAAAACGCTCGCAAAGCATGTATCCCGGATCAATATTGGCAGTCCTTTTCCCGTTTTTCGAATATTTCAATTCAATATCATTTGTAATATTTTTTATCCTCGCCAGATCCGCCTGCTCTATAAGATTTTTATAAGCAAGCATTCTCCTGAAAAGAGGAGAACCCATTTCAGGCTCATAATAAGAGGTATAATCAAAAGGAAACCACTGGCTGATGATGTCAATCGGGCCTAACCTTTCAGCAAGTTCATTTATCAGTGTTTCAAGCAGGCCCCTCTCTTTAAGAAATACACCTGTAACAAGTTTTGCAGGTTTTGGAGGCCGTGTAACACTCATATCTTCCTCTTTTCTTGTCTAAATAGTGTCCATCCGGAAACGAATTTTGAACAACGGATTACTCAGAGACGTAAGCAATGTATGCCGCACAAGAAATCCTGGAGATTGACGCCAAGATCGCTCAAAATGGCCGTTTCTGGATGGAAACTAAATCGGTTTTGCCTCATCAATAAGCATAATCGGTATATCGTCTTTGATTTCATATATAAGCCTGCATCTGTCACAGATAAGCCCGTCGCCTGTATTGTTTAAATAAATATCGCCTTTGCATTTCGGGCAGGCCAGTATCTCAAGCAATTCTTTTTTTATCGTCATATAAATCCTCTTCTTATATTCCTGGTTCCAGGTCGCCGGTCAAAAACAAGGTTAATTCTTACTATTCCCTTTTTGGCCATAATCAACTGGTCTTTTATCTATAGCAAATATAAGCTGAGCTTGCAAAAAATTATTTCAGAGATCTTTTTTCAAAGCACCACTTTTTATTGGCTTGTGATTAATATCTAGTAAAAGTGACATGGACTTAAAAGAATATTCAATAATTATCAACATATTTGTAGGGTTGTGACATGATTGTTGTACCTGAAGAATGGGCAAAACGATTGAAAGGCCGGGACATATTTGACTCTCTTTTTGCAATTGATGGAAAGGTTTGTCGAAACAAGGAGGCAGGATTCTTCTTTGGGCCCTTTGTGACTCTGTGGTGAAAATATAACCTCTCATCCCTCATGCCTGCTGCCTGTCTTCTCTTGATTCTGCTTCTTGCATTTTCCCATCACAGTGGTTATACTTTACAACTATGAAGACTATAGATGAAAAAAGGCTGGATCCCGAAGATATTGAAAAAGAGATAACCAGGTTCCTTGCCAAGAAGTTTGGCGGAACCGTCAGGATTGCTACACCATCTCCATTGCTTCAGGAAGATCAGGCTGAAAAAACGGGTAAATTTCAAGAAAACAATATAAAATTAAACTTTGATTTAAAACCGGAAGACCTTATTTCTTATCTGGATCAGTATATTACAAAACAGGATGAAGCAAAGGCCGTTCTTTCCACAAAAATATGCACTCATTACAACAGGATCAAAACATTCAAAGCTTCCCCGGATCTGGAAGGTGAGTTATTCTGCGGCATAAAAAATAATATTCTCATGCTTGGTCCAACCGGTGTAGGCAAGACTTACATGATAAAGCTTATAGCTAAAAAGATTGGGGTCCCTTTCGTAAAAGGCGATGCCACAAAATTCAGTGAAACAGGTTATGTGGGGGGAGATGTTGAAGACCTTGTGAGGGATCTCGTAAGGGAAGCCGATGAGGATATCGAGCTTGCGCAGTTCGGAATAATATATATTGACGAGATTGACAAAATAGCATCCAGCCATAGCATAATCGGAGCCGATGTTTCACGTACAGGAGTTCAGCGTGCTCTCCTGAAACCCCTTGAAGAGACAGAAGTCGATTTAAAGGTACCCCATGACCCGATATCCATGATCCAGGAAATTGAAAGATTCCGTAAAACAGGCAAAAAAAGCAGGCGGATTGTTAATACTAAGAATATACTTTTCATAGTAAGCGGTGCTTTTACCGATCTCGCCAAAATCATACATAAGCGTATTATTGAAAAGGGCATTGGCTTTGGCGCAACTGTCCCCAAAACAAGTGATTATACAAATGCCCTGAGAAATGTGAAATCTGAAGATCTGGTTGAATTCGGGTTCGAATCGGAATTTGTTGGCCGCCTGCCCGTAAGAGCCGTATTTGAAGAGCTTAACGAGACTGATCTTTTCGATATTCTAAGCAATCCCAACAACCCAATCATTCTGAGCAAGAAACTCGACTTTGCAGCATATGGAATTGACATCAAATTTGAAAGAAAAGCTCTGCGAATTTTGGCAAAACAGGCTTTCGATGAGAATATCGGGGCAAGAGGATTGGTAAGCGCGATTGAAAGGGCACTTCTTATCTTTGAAAAGCGCCTCCCTTCAACAAACATCAGTAAATTCCCTGTCACAGGAGATGCCATTGAACATCCTAAAGCCTATCTGGAAAGCCTTATATCTCAACCCTGGGAGCAAAACCCTGATAATTATGAAAGGCTTCTGGAAGAAGAAAAAGAACTGATAAACAATTACCTTAATTCAAACAAAGGGGCTCTCGTTCAGAAATACGCCCTCTCATTAACACCATCCCGCATAAATCTGGTAGCCGACTTCTATTCCAAGCATATTATGGATATCGGGGTCATACTTCAAAAGATAAAAACGTTACAGGATGAAATTAAGAATTTTGAATTAAGGTTTTTTAAAAACCATGATATAAACATTGTAATTGAAGACGATGCGATCGATTTTGTTCTTGAACTGGTCGTACACTCTTCAGTCAAGCCTGATGATTTTTATAATCAGATGAACATCGATTTTGAGTACGGCTTGAAACTAGTCAGGGAAAAAACCGGGAAAAACCGTTTCTTTCTAACACGGCAGGCCCTTATTGACCCTGAAACTTTTATTAGCTCTCTTATCAGGGAGGCACTGAGCGGAGACAGAGAACAGATAGAAGGGGCATTATTGACAAAATGATCGGAATCTCCAAATTATATTGCGGAACAGTGGAACCCTCGGATGCTCTTCGTTACGGGCGCTCCTCATCAAATCTTCCATCCCACCTTTTGCAGTTTTCACTGGATAAAAAGCCTGTTGTCGTGTGGAACATTACACGGCAGTGCAATTTAAAATGCGTTCACTGCTATGCCCATGCAAAAAGCACCCCGGTTGACAATGAGCTCTCAACTTCAGACGGGATAAAACTTATTGATGACCTGGCGCAGTTTGGTGCTCCGGTGCTTCTTTTTTCAGGCGGAGAGCCTTTAATGCGCAAGGACCTGCCCGAACTTGCCGGCTATGCCGTGACAAAGGGGATGAGAGCGGTAATCTCTACCAACGGGACACTGATAACACAGCAGGCCGCAAAAACGCTGAAGGAGATAGGGCTTTCATACGTCGGAATAAGTCTTGACGGCATGGAAGATATCAATGACCGTTTCAGAGGTGTCAAAGGCGCCTTCAACGATGCCATAAATGGCATAAAAAACTGCAAGGCCGCTGGAATCAAGGTTGGATTGAGATTTACAGTCAACAAGTACAATTTCAAAGAAATACCGAAAATATTCGATCTTCTTGAAGATATGGAAATACCCCGTGTCTGTTTTTACCATCTTGTCTATGCAGGCCGCGGCTCAAAGCTCATTGAAGAAGACCTGACCCATGAGGAAACAAGATCGGCAGTAGATACAATAATTGACCACACCCAACAACTCCATGATAAGGGCAAGGAGAAAGAAGTTCTGACCGTTGATAACCATTCGGACGGCCCATACCTTTATATGAGGCTCCTGAAGGATAATCCTGCGCGGGCAAGAAAAGTTCTTGAGCTGCTAAAGATGAACGAAGGCAACAATTCCGGAAGAGGCATAGGATGTATAAGCTGGAACGGAGATGTGCATGCTGACCAGTTCTGGCGCCATTACAGTTTCGGAAATATAAAAGAACGCCCGTTTTCTGAAATATGGACAGATATATCAAACCCTCTGATGAAACAGCTTAAAGAAAAAAAGAAACATGTAAAGGGAAGATGCGCAAGCTGCCAGTGGCTTGATATCTGCGCAGGAAATTTCAGGGTTCGAGCCGAAGCGGTCACCGGAGATGTGTGGGCGCCTGATCCGGCCTGTTATCTTACCGATCAGGAAATCAGCGAACAGTGAAAGATGCAAGCGGAAAGTTGCAACTTGTAACTTGAAACATGCAACTGAAACATAACACTTAACACTTTTTTACAATCATAAACCATGAACGGAGATTTTTATGCTATTTCCAGACTACAGGCCGAGGCGCCTTAGACAGAATGAAGCTTTCCGGCGGATGATACGTGAAACAGTACTTTCTGTAAATGATCTTATTCTTCCTCTTTTTGCAATAGAAGGAAAAGGAGTTAAAAATCCGATATCCTCCATGCCAGGCCATTTTCACCTTTCAACCGAAAATCTTGTTGAAACATGCCGGCAGGCCTATCAGCTTGGAATTCCGGCTGTAATTCTTTTCGGAATACCGGATAAGAAGGATCCGCTCGGGACGAGTGCCTATTCAAAGGATGGCATTGTTCAAAAGGCTGTGAAAACAATAAAAAACAAGCTGCCTGAGCTTGCTGTTATAACTGATGTATGTCTATGCCAGTATACAGACCACGGCCATTGCGGAATCCTAGACGGACAAAAAGTCGATAATGATTCTACTCTCGAACTATTAGCCAAAACCGCCTTATCCCATGCAAAAGCCGGAGCAGACATGGTAGCGCCTTCTGATATGATGGACGGACGCGTAGCGGAGATCCGTAATATCTTTGATGAAAACAGCCTCAGCCATATTCCCATAATGTCATATTCGGCAAAATACTGTTCAGCCTATTATGGCCCTTTCCGGAGTGCGGCTGACTCAGCCCCCAAGTTTGGAGACCGGAGAACATACCAGATGGATCCTGCGAACGGGCTGGAAGCGATCAGGGAGGTCACGATGGATATCGAGGAAGGCGCAGACATAATAATGATAAAACCTGCACTTTCATATCTTGACATAATTTACCGAATACGTGAAGAGATCGATCTTCCCATAGCCGCATATAATGTAAGCGGCGAATTTTCGATGATAAAAGCCGCCGAGAAGATGGGATGGATAGACGGGAAAAGGGTCATGATGGAGACTCTGACATCAATAAAAAGGGCAGGCGCGGACATGATACTCACCTATTTTGCAATCGAAGCGGCTCAGGAGATCAGAAGGCAAGAGGCATGAGGCGGGAGGCGCAAGTCGGATCACGAATATCTAAGCACGAAATCCGATTTTGACAATCTCGTAAAAAGCAATTTATATGCAAACGGATTTGTGATTTGAGATTTTAAGGCGGAATACCTAACATTTATTTACAACCAGAAACCAAAGACCATGAACCATAAACCGGAAACCGGAAACCAGAAACCTTCTTCCCTGCGTCTTGTAGCATGGGAAATCACCCGCAACTGCAATCTTTCCTGTATTCACTGCCGGGCATCCGCCACAAACGGCCCATATACCGGAGAGCTTGACACCGAAGCATCCTTAAGGCTTCTCGATCAGATCACAGATACCGGAAATCCGATCGTCATACTGACCGGCGGAGAGCCTCTTTTAAGGCCCGATATCTTTGATATTGCTGCATACGGCACAAAAAAGGGCTTAAGGATGGTAATGGCCCCGAATGGCACCCTGATAACCGAACCAACGGCAAAAAAAATGGTTGCTTCCGGAATCAAACGAATAAGCATAAGCATTGACGGCCCCACAAAAGAGAGTCACGACAGTTTCCGGGGGGTGGAAGGCGCATTTGAAGGAGCGCTCCGCGGCATTGCTTTTGCCAAAGAGGCAGGTCTTGAATTTCAGATAAATACTACAATAACAAAGCTGAACCTGAAATATATTCCAAATATTCAGGACCTGGCCGTAAGCCTCGGGGCAGTCGCGCACCATATATTTCTGCTTGTTCCGACAGGCAGGGGGAAATACATTATAGACCAGGAGATCTCCGCAAAGGAGTACGAGGAGACCCTCAACTGGTTTTACGACCAGCGGGAGAAGACTCCTCTTCAGCTCAAAGCAACCTGCGCGCCCCATTATTACCGCATTCTGCGGCAAAGGGCAAAAGAAGACGGGAAAATCGTCACATTTGAATCTCACGGCCTTGACGCCGTTACAAGGGGGTGCCTCGGAGGAACAGGCTTCTGCTTCATATCGCACAGGGGCATTGTCCAGCCATGCGGCTTCCTGCACATCGAATGTGGGGACGTGACAAAGAATCCCTTTGAAAAAATATGGAATTCATCTGAGGTCTTTCTTTCTCTGAGAAATTTTGATAAGCTTAAAGGCAAATGCGGAATCTGCGAATTCAAAAGAGTCTGCGGCGGCTGCCGGGCAAGAGCTTATGAGGCAACCGGCGATTATATGGCTGAAGAACCTCTTTGCAGTTATGAGCCTGTTTCAGCCGCAAGGCACACGGCATGAGGCACAAAGGGAATATCGAATGTCGAAATTCGATGTCCACTATTCGAATCAGGGAGCCAGAGAGGTGGCGTATAAGTTTCCTGACACTTAACACTTTTTTACAACAGAAACCAGAAACTGGTAACCGGTAACCACACAATTGAGGTGCACGCCATGAAAATCAAGTCTCTCATGATACCTGATCCGATAACCATTACTGAAAACTCCTCCATCTCAGAAGCAATCGAGATGATGAAGGTAAATTCCATTCGCCATTTGCCTGTTGTGGGAAAGAACATGACGCTCAAAGGCTTTGTGACTCTTGCCGATTTAAAACAGGGACTGATTCCATCCATGCTTGGAGGCGTATCCTTAGCCGATCTGATGATAAAAAAACCCGTAACCGTTGACCCCGATGAAGATGTTGAAATTGCCGCACAAAAAATTTACAAAAACAAAATCGGGGGAATGCCGGTAGTAAAAGGCAACAAGCTTGTAGGCATCATAACGGTAACCGATATTTTAGGGGCATTCATCAATATGATGGGCATTTTAACAGCAAGCTCCCGGTTGGATGTAGTTGTCGGCAAGGAGCCTTTCTCTATTAAAAAAGCTCTTCAGATTATACACGATAAGGGCGGAGATATCATAAGTGTGGGAATGACTGCAAACCAGAAAGGGTCAAAAAGAACATACTATTTCCGCCTTTCTCCATGCAGGACAACCGGCATCAAGAAAGCCTTGGAAAAGGGAGGCTTTACAGTGGAAAGTGCCACAGACTAATAATCATTTGCGGTAACTCGAGTTATTACAACTGAACATAATGCCGCCTCATATCGGGAAGCGGTTGTCCGGACCCGGGAATAAATAGATTGGATTCCTGTTTACACATGCTTGATAGCCATGCTTTCGTTTGAAGCAATCAAAACAGGGAACCAGGAATTAAAATGATTTCCGCCCTTCAACTATTTAATCTGACATCTATTTCAGCCATTTTATAGCTTGACACAATACCATTATAAATAGTATCTATTACAAGATTTTGGCACACTTCCAATCGTCTCAGAAAATTTTATAAATTAAATGATTTTGGGAATTTACCTATGAAAATAAGATTTTTATTTCTTATCGGCATTACCTTTTTTTTGCTTTTCCCGCCCAGTCTTCTTGCAGGCAAAATTGTGACGGCCAAAGGGATCAGTTTCTTTGAACCCGGAAGAGAACTCATAGCAAGGGATAAAGCCATTGACGAAGCCAAAAGGGCCGCCCTCGAACAGGCAATCGGCTCCACAGTTGAATCACAGACAACGGTTGAAAATTTCACCGTAATAAAAGATCAGATTTTAAGCCGGACTGCCGGTTATCTTAAAAACATCAAGGTTATTGAAGAAAAAAAGACCAGCATGGGAACCTATGAAGTCTTAATAGAAGCGGATGTTGAAACCTCTGCAATGATTGAAGACATAGACAGGTTTAAAAAGGTGTTAAGCTGGCAGAGAAACCCCCGTATCAGCATTGTCATCGATCAGGATACTGATAAGAGTTACCTTCCCGCTGCCCAGAAATCAGTAGCCCTTCTTACCGATAAACTGAAACAAGGCGGTTTCACAGTCTATAAACATTCTACAGGTCAGGAATCCCAGATGGGCCTTCTTGTAGGTCTATCCCTTGAGCTTTCCTCGAAGCAGTCTTCATACCAGAAGATCGACCTTTCTGTAAACGAAATCAGTTTGAGCGCAAATATTTACCGGCCTGATGACGGGGAAATACTGGGCACTGCAACCGCGGTTAAATCCCTTCCCGGTGAAAACAAGCTTAAGGTGCTTGATGATGGTGCAAGATACTGTATTGATTCAATCTGGACAGACCTTCGGAGCAAACTCATCAAGGTATGGGAAAAGGAACTCTACAGTGAAAGAGACATAAAGATGATTATCAAAAAAATCTCTTCCCATGCCAGGGCCCTTGAAATATCAAATATTTTCAAATCGGATGTAAGCGGCATGCTTGATTCAAACCTTGTAAACTTTAAGAATGGAACCGCTGAATTCAATGTCAAGTACAAAGGCTGGCCCGAACATCTGCTTAATGAGATCCAGATGTCTTACTTTAAGAAAAAATATTTTAATCCGGCAGTTGAAAGTGTCGAAGGAAACAAAATAATTATCAGCATAAATTAATATATTTACAATTGGAGGCAGGTTATGTTTAAAAAGGCTGTTTACAGGTGGTTAACTTTATTGCTGGCCATTTTTCTCTTTTCATGTGCCGCCGGACAACAACAGTATGAAACAGGCATGAAATTGAGCAAAGCCGGAAAACACACAGATGCTATTGGCTATCTCGAGCTGGCCATTTCAAAAGAGCCGAACAATGTTGAGTATCAAAAAGCCCTGTCCAAACTGAAAGAGACTCTTATCTCCGATTACATATCACAGGGCTCAAAAGCTATCAGCGCTCAGTCTCCTGTTACAGTGACATCCCTCAATTCCGCCAAAGCAAAGCTGGCGAAGGCCAAGGAAATTGACTCTAACCATCCTTCCGTTAAAAAGTTCTCCGGCGAACTTGACAAGCACGAAAATTTGCTTCTTTCGGAAACAAAAAATCTTTATGCACAGGCAAAGAGTTTCATATCAGACGAAGAATGGCTTAAAGCCTATTTCACCTTACAGCAGATTCAAAGCATATTCCCTAATTATGAAGATTCATCACAACTTCTGTCTCAGACTTCCGTTAATGGTTCGCAGGCCCTTTACAATAAGGCCAAGGCTCTTTTTGATAAGGATGATTTCAGGGGTTCGTCAAAATTTCTTAACGAGGCCATTTCCTTAAAGCCTGACCACAAACCTTCGCTCGACCTGCTTGCCCTTGTAAAAGAAAGAGACAACAAAAATTATTTTGTTGAGCAGGGTAAAAAAGCCGCTGTGGCCCAAGATTGGGCCAAGGCCCTTACAGCTTACAACAAAGCCCTGGAATACGCTCCGGGCGATGAATCATTAAAAGCTCTTACTTTAACAGTCTCACAAAAACTGGGCTCACATTACATCCAAACAGCAAAGAGCCAGATATCCGATGGGTGGATTTTTAAGGCTTTTGAAAGCTACGATGCAGCATTGAAAAATGCTGCCGATCCGAACAGCCCGGAGCTCAGAAATCTCCGCAACGAGCTTTCTTCCCAGGCAGGCAAACTGGCCGCCAAATTCAAAGATCAGAAAAAATACGGTTCCGCCTGGTTCTGGTATAACAAGCTGAAAAGCATGGAGCCTGACTATCCGGAAATTTTTTCCACCAATCTTGCCATGGAAGACAGGGTGAAACAAAGGGTACAGAAATCAATAGCTGTTTTTGACTTCAGCAGCCCTTCCGGCTCTAAGGATGCAGGCATCATAGTAGCCAATAACCTCATAACCTATCTGTTTAAAAATGCCAGCGGGGACATCAAGATTTTAGAAAGGGAAAACTTAAAATCGATCCTGGAAGAAATGAAGCTTGGGCAAATAGGGGTCGTTTCCGAGCAGACTGCAAAAGAGATGGGACGCGTATACGGCATAGATGTCGCTGTTATGGGAAGCGTCCTTTTGTATCAGGTTGAAACAGCTACTTCACAGGGAACAAAAACAGTAAGATACCAGATTGGGACCGAAATACAAGACAACATTGCATATCTGAACTGGATTGCAAAAAACCCGAATGCCCCACCAAGCTTGCTGGCAAGCGCACCACCAGCAAAAATTACGACGCCTAAATACACTGAAAAGGATTACACTGTTTCCAACCATAAGAAGGTGGGTTTTGTGCAGCTTTCATTCAGGATTGTTGACGTCAGAACAGGGGAAAACATTCAGGTCAGAACAATAGAGCGCAAAGAAGTGGTTGAAGATGATGCCAGCGCAGGTCTTCCTGAAGCAAATGTTAAATATGATCCTCTCGTAATCCCAACTGATACCGAACTTCTCCAGAAAATGACAAGCGAAGTTGTTGCGGAACTTGGAAGAGAGGCTTTAAAACCCTTAAACAATCTTGAAAAAACCTATTTTCAGGCAGGTGAGCAGTTTATTAAACGTCGGGAAAGACTTCAGGCTGCCGAAAGTTTTGTTGATGCCATTTTTGATGAAAAAATGAAAATGACCCAGGGGTCCCCTTTGTCCCTTAAAGCAGTTGAGAATCTTGAAGAGATATTCCGCAACTATAAGGAGAATTGATTAATTCGTATCTGAAAGTTCACTTACATCAATATTTACCGGAACATTATAAGACAAGGGATAAATAGATGTTGATGAAAAAATTCTGTTTTTTTCCGGCAATCACAGTTTTTTTATTATGCGTTGTATCTTCCTCTGTTTATGCCCAGAGAAACGCTCTGGCCATATTTAACCTTAAAGCTACCAACATTGAGGCAATGGGATATAATGGGGAAATTCTGCATGCCCTTATTTCATCCATTGAAAGCAACAAGGATATCGATTTGATGCCGAGAAGAGAGATTGAAGAGGTGCTTTTCAAAACCGGGCTTGTTCAGGATAACACTCACGAAGCGGTTTTAGCAGCCGGAAAAGCGCTGGGAATAAATTTCGTCCTTTTCGGTGACGTAACCAAAAAGGGATCAGAGATAATAACCCGGCTCAGCCTCATGGATATTGAGCACAAAGGAATTGTAAAAAACTGGGATCTTATTTTCCGCGACCGTGATTCCATACTTCAAAAAGTTCCCGAATTTTCAAGAGATTTAAGCTCAACCCTGATAAACAGGAAAAGCGGGGACGGAGCTGCTTCAATGGAGTCTCAGACTTCAACAGATGTCGAATACCTCAATGCAAAAATCGAAGGAGATGCAGTCAGACTTTCATGGAAATTAAGAACGCATAAAACCTCGGTAAACTATAATGTCTATCGCGCAGAGAGTAAGGACGGTCCATACCAGTTTTTGGGCAAAACGGCAGACAGCTTCTTTCAAGACTCCACCGTTAAAAAAGGACTGACATATTTCTACCGCATCGGGATTATAGCCGGAACAGATCCGGAGGTAAAAAGCTCCCACACCGCACTGTTTATAAATGCCGGGGAGAAAAGACCTCATCCTCCTCTGGTGATGAGCGGGAGAGGCTATGTTAAAAGGACTGAAATAAAATTTGTTCCATCCCTTAAAAATGAACAGGATAAATTTAACATAATAAAATATAAAATATACCGCCAGAAAGGTCCGGATGAATGGGGTAATATCGGGACAATCGATTCAAAAGACACTTCACAGTTTGATATAGGTTTTACAGTTTTCGACGAAAGCAACTTTAATGACGGCACAACCTATACATATGCAATCGCAAGCATTGACGACAAGGGTCTGGAAAGCCCGCTTTCTGACCCCATATCAATTGATACAATAAAAAACCCCGTATTATCACTGGACAAAGATAATCTTTTAAGGAAAGTGTTTCTCTCATGGAAACCGATAGAAAATGTGGCGGGTTATTATCTTTACAGAAAAAGCGACAAGGCTGAGTGGAAAAAAGTTGGTAGTATTTCAGGAGGCACAAAAACGAATATTATTGACGAAAAAGATCTTGCCGACGGACCTCAGTATACGTACTACCTCACCGCCTACGACGATAAAAATGAAACCGGCCCGTCAAATGAAGTAAAAGGAAAGACAAAGGACCTTCCGGCTTTCCCGTTAAATCTCCAAGTCAGAAGTGGTCTTGTTAAATCTGTTAATATTTCATGGAATCCTCTTGATGATACAGATGTTGGCGGCTATAATATTTACCGCGGTCTTGATAACAATAACATGAAAAAAATAGCATCTGTCAAGGATTACAAGTCAAATACTTATCTTGACAAAGGTGAAGCTTTTATTTCTTTAGACGACGGCAAAAATTATTTCTATGCAATAACCAGTTTCAACCTGTTTGAGACGGATGGGAAAGTAAGCCCCTGCGTTAAGGCCGCAACAAAGCCGAGGCCGGCGTCTGTTAACGGGCTGTCAGCATCAGCAGGAGCGGATCATATCCTTATTGGCTGGGAAAGGAATCCCGAAACTGATATTAAGTCGAATGTTGTATACAGAAGCATATCTGGTGGCGGGGCATTTTCTACATTATCCGGCGGGTCATGGTCCAGATTAACAGAGCTATCCATGGGTCAGATAAGTTATAAAGATTTCGATTTAAAACCCGAATCAAGTTACAGTTACAGGATAATCTCAGAAGACAAAGACGGCTTGAAGAGCGATCCGGCAGACAGTAATCAGGTCGCAAGTCCCATTGTAAAGCAGGAAAAATCAAAGTAAAAACTATATAAATCTACATTTCATCTGCACATAGCAGTCAACTAATAAAATTAGTGGCTGCTTATTTTTACTTCGAAGATCCCCGCCGCAAGAGACTGTGTCGCAATTGCCTTATGTTGTTTTGTCGAAAAAAACGACCTCATGAGATGGCCCACAACGAATTATTTTTAAATTTTAGGGGTAAAACCCCTCCGAAAAAGAGGCATTTTCACGTTTCCCATGTATTACGACACAGTCTCCAAGCAGCTGGGAATGCGCTCGCTGTTTCGGTTCAATAATATGGGGGCTTGCATTATGATATTTTTTGGGTAATATTTCACAAAGTAACAAGCTTGACATTTTTTACAAGGAACTGTATTAATAAAGCAAAAACATTATCTTATGGGGTTCAGTCTTTACATATAATACAGACAACGTTTAAAGCCACAAATTAAAGATATTTACATAGGTGAGCTTCATGAAAATAAGATTTCTTCTTCCTGTAGTTCTTATCACGACTCTTCTTTTGGCGGGTAATGTCCTTGGAGGAAGCGTAGTACGTACCGGAACACTTTCTTTTTCTGCTCCAGTTTATGAAATAGAGGACCTTGTAGCTGAACTGCAGGAAGACGGTAATAATGTGCTTGTTTCCGGAAAGGTTAAGAATTTAGGCCACTCTCCTGTAAAAGGATATGTAATTGTATATTTTAAAAACGGGAAGGATGTGGTGGTTCATTCAGTTGAGGCCGATGTCAATCAAAACAGACCCTTTTCCCGTGGAAAAGCAGGCGAATTTGAAACATCGGCAAATATTGGGAATAAAACCGATATCCAGAATGTTGTGATAGAATTTGTAAACAAGTAAATCGGTTTAAAAAGCCTTTAAATCTTTTGATCTGTCCGCACCTATTTTATATTTCTTCAATATTCTCTCCCTGCTTTCATCAACCATCTTTCTGTCAAGAACCATCTTGAACCCACGAATATCTTCAATAACATGGTATTCGCCTTTGTTATTTTCAAACCCCTTTACAAGATCACCGATTCTTGATATTTTCACCCCGTTAACAGAAGATATCACGGCATCTACAAAATCATGATAACCTACATTTATTTCATCTGCAAGGACCTTGACCAAGACAACAATCTCCCTTTGTTTCTCTGTTGGCTCCCCGTTTATATAAAAATTAACAAGCTCCTTTGGAGCATTTAAATACCAGTCCTTCTCACTCCCATATTCCATCAGGTAGTTTAATGTAAGGGTTTCAAAAACAAGCCCTCCGATAACGCAATAAGTTGGAGGCGTATCATATCGCTCATTTTGCACTAACCTTTCATAATCAACAGGCTTTGTCAGAATAATATTACCGCTTCTGATTCTGCCGTTTCTAAGCATCTCAAAATTAACCGACTCATTTATCTGCTTTTTTTGCATTAAATATCCAAAGTAAGTTCTCTCGCCCTGCCTGAACTCTATTGTTCCGTCATTTTCGATTTTTCCCCCTTCAATTGAGAGCAATACATCGCCTGCTTCTATTACTCCTTCCGCAGGTGAATCCGGGTAAACCTTGTTGATCAGAATTCCTGACTGTTTGTCGTTCATGAGGTGTTTGCGCCTCATATCAGGATTTTCCATTTTCTGCATGGATAGGCCTATATCCGGTGTTCCGTCATGCCGGCCATCTTTTATATCCAAAAGGAAGTGCTTGATTACAGGCGCAGGAACCATATATCCGATATTCTCAAACCCCCTGCCTGCCAAACCCTGAAATGCCACACCAATAATTTTATCATCCTTTATGACCGGACCACCGCTGTTGCCTGAATTTATGGCAGCATCAATCTGGCAGGTAAGCAAATATGCGCTGCTGTGATAATATTTGGTGTGCTCGACTCTGGAAACAACCCCTTCGGTAATAGACAGCTTGTCCCCGCCTTCAGGAAAGCCATAAACAACTATTTTATCTTTTATTTCCGGGAGTTCTCCAATTTCAACAGGTTCAGTACCCTCAAAAAATGTATTATCTTTCACTTTCAGGATAGCAAGATCTGATTCATGTGCTATTATTTCCGGTTCGGCTGTATATCTTTTTGCCTCACCGGAACGCCTTACCTGTATAAATGTCTGGTCTCTGATAACATGAGCATTTGTCAATATTCTATTACCGCTTATTATACAACCCGAACCATTAAATATTTTCTGCCCCCACATTTGCCACGGTTCATGGTAATTGTATGGATTGCTGACTGTATAAATTTTTACAACAGCCTCTTTGACATTCGATTTAGCTGAAACAGGCGCAGCAATAAGAAGAGTAATTATTATCACGCATATCATTATTCCAGATGATTTCATACGATACTCCTTATGAAATTTGAAGGCTTCGGACAGAGGTCAACCCTCGAGTCCCTGGGTCCTTGAACCGTATGATTTGATTTAGAAGATGAACAACTAATTAACCTTATTTTTTTATAATATCTCCTGCACCTGAAATATTTTCAGATACCTCTTTAGGCTTTCCGTAGTAACTTATATCCCCGGCTCCGTTTATTTCCGCTTTAAGCTTCCTGGAAGCATGCACAACTGCATTGCCGGCTCCATTAACCGATACTTCAACATTTTCGGCTTTAAGCTCTTTTGCTTTCACATCTCCGGATCCGGATACATTAATCTTGAAGTTCTTTGTTTTCCCGGCTGCTTTGATATCGCCGGCACCATCCACCTCGATATCCAGATTATTGTTATCCACCCCTGAAATTGAAAGGTCAACAGCACCGGAAGCTATTGCCTTCTCAATATTGTCGGCAGATATTCTGACCTCAAGCAGTATTTTGGGACATATTGTCTTGCTGGTTGTAATTTGTAGGGTTTTCCCCTTCACTCTCGTAATGATATGGGGAAGGATATTGCTGTCACCGCTCAATTCAAGGTTTTGTTTTTTACGGCACTCTATATAAACATTAAAGGCTCCGTCGACTTCAACAGAACTGAAAATATCAACTTTTCTGTTTTCTTTCTTTGCAATACCATTTCCCTCAACACCACTGCCGCACCCGCTACTGCCCGAGCGCGCCACCCCTCCATCAATTGATACATCGCCGACATTCCCGCCCCCTATGTTTATTGTAACTCCACCGGCAACACTTTGCCCGCCTCCCAAAATCATCACACATACAACAACTTGAAATAATAACCATAAATATTTTTCGAGATTCATACAGCCTCCATTTCCAAATAATTGCCACCGATTGAAGCCGATGCCTTCAGGAACCAGGGATCCTGCAGCTAATCTATAGCAATAAAGGGTTTCTTCAGGTCATTTTTCATAAGCTTGCCTTCATCATGAGCCCCGTATATTCTGCTGTACACTGTTTTCGTCTCCCCTGTAATGGTGTCAACAACGAAAGCCCCGACTCCTCCTGAGTTGTTTCCAAAAGAAGTTGCCCATGATGATATTTGAAATCTCCCATAGTTAGGAGGAGGAGGACTAAGCGAATCTGCACCGGCTAAAAACAAGATGCCTGTTACAACAGCTACTCCTAATAGAAAATACTTGGCTCTTTCAGCCCAAAGCTGCTTATCTTTCATTGCATAATCTCCTTTCCGGCAAATAATAAGTTAAAAAAAATCCCCTTCTCTGCACCTCTGTATAATGAGGGAAATGAAGGGGATAAATATAAAGTTAAAAGATACAGATTGACAGAAAATATATTGTTAAAGCCAGGTTAAGGTTTTTTGGTTGCAGCCTTAGCTTTCTTGAAATCATCCTGAATAGCACCCTGACCTTCTACCTCTATAACTTCACCGGCACCGACAACAGCTTCACCAAGCATTGCCGCTACTTCGTCAACCTTTAAAATCATCTTGACATATGCATCGCCGGATTTATCCCATCCAAAATCGACTATCTCGGAAAGAGCAAGAGATGCCTGCACTTTTGTCTGTATAAGATCCGACTTAAGCATGTAGTTTTCAACAGAAGTCTGGCTTTCGAGGGTAAAACCGGCAATCTGCTGTGCCAGTTGCTTGTATGCATCAATCTGTGCTGCCCTCAAAGCCTTCAGAGGGCCGGCATTCTCGGGAGAGCTTGTTCCGAAGCCGACATGCTTGAACACCTTGCCGTTCAAAGCCACATTTGCGCCCTCTATATTCACTATTTCACTGGCTGTCATAGTTGCTGTGGCCTTGGCAATATCTTTCTGAGAATCATAAATTACATCAGTAATCTTAATTCCCGACAAAGTGGCAGATGTCTTTGAATCGGTCTTTCCGACATAACTGTCCGCTGTCATGTTTTTTACTTCTTCCGAAGAGCGGACTTTCAGTCCATATACCTGCTCAGTAAGTCCCCTCATAGCATCATTTTTTGCCGCCATGATAGCCATCATTTTTTTATTGCCGGCCCATACGTTTGGCACAAATAAACTCACACAAACAATTAAAACAAGAAAAGCCTTAATGCGTCTCGATATCATATAACTGCCTCCTCCTTTTTTGGAGTATTTCTTGGCCATTTACCACCTCTTGCTTTCATTATTATTGGCAGAATCGTATTTCAGTTTATTTTATACGTTCTAGTTAGGTTTAGATACAGATGATTCCTTTTTTTTTTCAGCGGTATCAGGCAGTAACACTTCCCTGGTTTCTGTTTCCTGCCGCCCCTCCCCGAAATTCAAACTTTCTTCCTTCACGACTGTTTTTACCTGATAAATATCAAAAATTATGCTACCACCCTCATTAGTAACTCTCGCTTTTGCATCAACTTTTCCATCTTTTGGCAGGTTTGGGATTTGGCCGACCATCTGTTTGTTCAGGTCATCCATCTCCTGAGTCCTGTTTTCCACTTTTTCCTTGTTTCCTGCTGTTGATGATGAAACAGGGAAAATCAGAAGCAGACAGATTATTATAATTAACCTTAAGTAACTCTTTTGTTTATTCTTCATGAATCGTTATCTTACCATTCATCATCCGTAAGTATTTTGCCTATAGAACTCTTTTTCTTTACACTGCTTACAGCGGCTGCCTTTGGAGCAGGAGCTGCCTGCTGTTTTGCCACGGCGGCGGGAGGAGCAGAAGCTGCATGCTGTTGTTTTGCTGCAGCAGGAGCTGCCTGGGCTTGTGTTTGCTGCGATGCCTGAGGAGGAGGTGCAGTACTACTGGTCTTTGCCGCTGCTGGAGGTTCCTGCCCCATAAGCTTTGTAAGATACTGTCTTCTCCCCAAAGTGCTTTCTTTAATCGGAATGGATACATATATCTTAAGGAACAGGTTTTCATCAATTTGACTTCCGGGTTTATAGCTGCCGTCAAGTTTCTGTAATGCAGCCATTGTTGCCTGATCCATAACCCCATTCAGCTGAAGTTCATGCCCGTGCAAATATAACCATTCCTGTGCTTTAAAAATTCTTTCGGGGTCAGACAATCTGAAATAAAATTTCTTGATAGCGCTTTCGACATCCCTATCGGGTTCAGCATCTTCACCAAGCAACCTCCAGTAGGGAAGGCCATTATATTTTCCGACAACCTGGATCATGCTTAACTCAACAAGCAGCCTGACAGCAGCATGCCTTCCCTGGACTTTTTTAATGGAGCCCTTTCTTCCAAATGTCTGCCCGAAAAGACTTATTCCAAGTTCTTTTTCACCCATTGCTTTTGATACCTTCATACCGTTGACGGTATTCATCCTGGGGATACCCGCCATTGTTTTAAAATTAAGAAGGTTAAAATCAAGAGTAATGCTTGCCAGCCCGGTTTTTCCCGTATCGCCATATTTCAGCTTAATCTCTTTTGATGGAAGATAGTTGGGCAGACCCGTAAATTCAGCTCCGGCACTCATATCTGTACCATCGCCCCTTGTTTCCAATCCTCTGTCAAATTCAGTAATGCCCCCGCTTATAACGACATCAGGAATAAGTTTTTCATCAAAACTCGAATAGCCGGTCACCATCTGGTTTTGAATAAAGGATGGGTCGTAAGGAATGAAGATTACATTACCGCCTATTGAATTAAGGGAACTCTTTATCATCTCTGTTATGTCCCTGGGTATTTCCCCACCTGAGGCTCCGGATGTTCCGGTATTATCCCCAATGGGATTGCTCTGAATTTTCACAACGTCAACATTATATATCTCTGTCATTAATCCGAGATCTGCCAGCGCCTGTGTATAAGTGGTGATCTGTGAAGTTGGTGGGGTAGTTTTAAGCTCAACATCGATTTTTGCAGGATCAATCGATGCGCAGGAAACCAGAAGCAAGGAAAATGACATCACTATCAAAACAATTTGCATCTTCTGGCAGGTCTGTTTATTCCAAAATATATGTTTCATTTTCCCCCTCTATAAACAACATTTTTAGACAATTACAGATTTCAGTTAATTCATCGCGCATATTAACCCAACACGTATTATTTCATAACCTGAATATTATATATATTTCCAGTCTGAGAGCCAGGTCCGACTACAACACTGTTCTCATTCTTATCTCCCGTTATGTCACCGCCACTCTTTTTATTTTTAGCAGCCTGATCACCTTTTTTAGCTTTCATTTTGGCCGCAGCCATTGCGTCCAGAACAATAAAGTTGATATTGTTATCCTTCTTGCCTAACTCATCATCGACCTGAATTCCATCATCAGTAGCTGTTGAAATACCGTCTTCAAGATCACTTTCCCCCCAGCTATAGCCAGTAATCATAGCCGGGATAATAATAACACATACTATTATGAACCATTTCTTATACATATGCCCCCCTTACACCTGACGGCGATAAATACCCTGTTCTTTTAAAATCTTACCCTATGAAAACATTTCCTTCTTTTAATAAAATATATCATATCCCATGTCAAATCAAGCTGTTACATTAACACATAGACAAATTTATGGAGGGCGCTCAAACACTTTATCTGGGAATATTATCCACGTTTCTGTTACTCAATCAGCTTCGTTTCGATCAGGGCTGCGGCAAACAACCGCAACCCTGATCATCTAATTTAAATTGTTTAACAATAAAATACAACTATTTGATTACCACTGAACCCGTATTGGCTGTTGCGCCTTTGCCCATCGCTACGTTAGCTGCATTCTCTACATTGGACTGATTGATAACGGCACCCTTTACAGTTGAGCCCTTCATGTCCACTGTACCCATGTTTGCTGATGCGCCCTGGCCCATTGCCACGTTGGCTGCATTTTTAACATTGGATTTGTTGATAACAGCGCCCTGTACCTTTGAATCCTTCATGGCTACTGTACCCATCTGGGCTGTTGCGCCTTTGCCCATTGCTACGTTGGCTGCATTCTCTACGTTGGACTGATTGATAACAGCACCCTTTACTTCGGAGTTCTTCATGTCCACTGTACCCATGTTGGCTTTTGCGCCCTGGCCCATTGCCACGTTGGCTGCATTTTTAACATTGGATTTGTTGATAACAGCGCCCTGTACCTTGGAATCCTTCATGGCTACTGTACCCATCTGGGCTGTTGCGCCTTTGCCCATTGCTACGTTAGCTGCATTCTCTGCACTGGACTGATTGATAATGGCGCCCTTTACTTCGGAGTTCTTCATGTCCACTGTGCCCATGCTGGCTGTTGCGCCCTGGCCCATTGCCACGTTGGCTGCATTTTTAACATTGGATTTGTTGATAACAGCGCCCTGTACCTTGGAATCTTTCAGTGCTACTGTACCCATGTTTGCTGTTGCGTCCTTGCCCATTGCTACATTAGCTGCATTTTTAACATCGGACTGATTGATAATAGCTCCCTTGACTTCAGATCCTGCATAAGCCAATGAAACGCAAATCATAAGAATACCCATAACTAAAAATACTTTCTTCATTTTGTTGCCTCCTTAGTTGCTTTCTTGTTTATTGAATAGAACCAACCTCAATTTTGTGTTAATACTAACATACCGTGAATATTTTTGTCAGTGAATAATTTCACATTTATTATGTGAACAATTCACTCACTTACAAAGGCCCTCTTTTTGCTTGATTATGAACTCCTTTCCATGCGGACGCATGATTTTGATATTATTATAAATTATCCCCGCCGCTTTTACATTCCCTTTCCTGATCAGACAAACAGCCCGCAAATCACATCAAATCAGAAAAGATTCTGGACTCTGTTTATTTTTTAACAACTGAATTTTTATTGGATGTGCCTCCCAAAGCCACATTCGTATTAGCCACGCCCATTCCTCCAAAAGGAACCCTGACGTCGTTAACAACAAGCCCGGTACCCGAATTTGTGCCCGCACCGCCGGAACCACGGTTTTTGATAATAACAGAACCGGAATTAGCTTCGCTGCCTGATCCAACGGCAACATTTGTTATAGCACCGCCACTGACTCTGTTACTGATATTTCCGTTAACATTGCTGTTTTCAAGTACAACAGAACCCAGATTTGCCTTTGAATTGCTCCCCACCGCGACATTCGTCATCACTCCTCCGGCCGCTCTGTTGGAGATATTTCCTTTCATGCTGCTGTTTTTCATATCCACAGAACCCAAATTTGCCTTGGAATTACTGCCTACAGCAACGTTTGTTACAACTCCCCCAGCTGTTGTATTTGAAATATTTCCTTTCATGTTGCTGTTTTCCATGTTAACTGACGACAAATTTGCCTTGGAATTACTGCCTATTGCGACGTTTGTCACAGCCCCGCCTGCAGCAGTGTTAACAATATTACCTTTCATGCTGCTGTTTTTCATGTCAACAGAAGATAGATTCGCCTTGGAGTTACTGCCTATTGCAACGTTTGTTACAGCTCCGCCCGCCGCGGTATTTACGATATTTCCCTTTACATCACTTCCCTTCATGTCAACAGCGGCCAGGTTAGCCTTATTATCCTTTCCAATAGCAACGTTTGTCACAGCTCCGCCTGCAGCAGTATTCACAATCGCACCTTTCATGCTGCTTCCCTGCATTTCTGCAGCA
>JAGVOC010000063.1 GCA_020052975.1 Desulfobacterales bacterium
AACGCTCAGGCAGTGAGTTCGCCGAAAGGAGAGAACCTCGCCGAAAAGATATGACAGATCCAAGGGAGAAGTATGCTCAAATTTTAACGAAGATTAGAATCTTTTGATATTACAGCCTTAAAAAAATACTTGACATGAGGATTATAGAATGTCCCCATGCATTTGGGCGTCCCCATGCATTTCCCGTTGGCTAACCATCCGTCAGTTTTGCGTCGTCAAGGGCACGGTGGCGATGAATCTCTTCCGGAAAATTATAGTTTGCCGACACGCGCTTCTCGGATCGTGATATTCCGCCCCAACTTGATGTTCCAAAATGGAATTTCAAGCTTGAGAATACTTCTGGATAAATTTGTTTTATTCCGTTAAAACCTTTTTAGGTTTTGGCAGTCGCTTTTTTTCTTTTTGCGATAATTTCAAATAGTTTTCATGTGTTACCACTTTCTTCCTTGTTTCTTTTTCAAGCTTTTCACGGGCATCACCGGCAATACGTCCGCCCTTTCGGGCAGTGGTGCGGTTTTCGTCAAACCCCTGAGCGTCTTGAACTCTGGTAATTTCAGTTGTGGCAGCTTCACCCAGCATGGAAAAGATTAATTCGAGGTCAGTCATATGGTCCCGCAGATTTTCACGCTCCAGCCCTTTCAATTCTTTGTATTCAGCCGGAGTCAGCCCGAAAGCAGCCTTGGAGATTTCAGCGGTAAGGATCGAGTATTCACGTTCCTCCCTAATGTGCCTGTTTCTCCACTCGTCTGTTAATTCGGCGCGGATGGCAATGCCGCGCATGCGCTTCTCAATCCAGTCGTCCGAATAGCCCTTTGCCCGATAAATAGCCTTGGTACGTTTGGTCGCCAGTTCCGGATCTTCAATCTCCTGCACCCGCTCGTAGCCGACTTTCGCGAGCCACCGCTTGAACGGCTCTGCCTTGGGCGAGGGGATGGATTGGATGATTCTGAAAATACCTTCGGTATTGGCGCAGTCAGTTTTATATTTTTTCCCGTCAGCGGCTGCCAATTTCAGTCCGTGACAAAATGTCACGACCTCACTTCCTTCTTTTTTGAGTCTTTGTTTCAATTTTCTCCAGTATGCTCCTGGATCAGAACTTCCAGTCAGTACAGCACATACGTCAACAACGGAAAACCACCATTCATTCATATGAATAGTTTTACGTATTTCCTTTTCCCTGAATACGGCTATATTTGTTTCCACCTTACCCTCCTTTTGAACTGCTTAAACCGCTTGAACAGCTTGAGCTGCTGGAACGGCTTGAACCGCTTGAACAGCTTAAACAGCTTAAACCGCTTGAACTGCTTGAACTATTCATGTCTTGCTCTTTTTTATATTCAAATCCTTCATTATCTGTTCCACTTCTTCCTTCATGCTTTTTCGCGGAGGTTGTTTATACTTCGGACCCTTGTATGGACTGCATTTGAGGTATTCCATAAAGTTGTTAATCATGATGGAAATCTTTTTGCAGGAGTCTATCAACTGATCACCTTCCTTTTTATCCACATAATTTTGATCTATAGCAATGTACAACTGACACCGCACCTCACCGCATGATCCTTTCGCTATGGATAAGAACTGCATGAGTTCCTGATTGCCGCTTCGTTCGTAACCTTCGGCGATGTTGCTCATGATTGAAACCGAAGCTCTTCGGATTTGATCGCGAAGGCCGAAATCTTTGGAGAAGGCGCTGCTGCCGGTTATGGAGTAGATTTTATTGGTCAATTCACGGGCGGATTTCCAGATTTCCAAGTCTTCGAAATAGGGGATGGCCACGGTTGTTTCTCCTTTTATATAAAAAAGTTTGAAACGCTGGAACGGCTTGAACAGCTTGACCGGCTGGAACAGCTTAAACCGCTGGAACGGCTTGAACAGCTTGAACTATTCATTCATCTGGTAAGTACCGTTTAACGAGTAGACATATTTGTCCCAGACCTTTTTAAACCGCTCTTCGTCTACCACAGGCTTTTCTATCATTTTCATACAAAGCTCCATCTGTGCATCCGAACTGCTTTGTTTTGAATGAAGCTGGAGGGCAAATTTAGAGAAGTCTCTCACCATAAAGTCAAATATCTGGTCAACAATATCATTATCAATCTTATTAATAAGTGAGTTTTCAATAATAAGCTGGCCATAAGCAACAAGGGTGAATAATTCACCGAGTGTCAGGAGAAAGTCGATATCCTTGCTCTGAACTTCACTTGGAGTGGCTTTAACCAGAAACTCCTTTAAAGTTTCGATCTGGGTCTTGAAAATTCTTATATTGGGAAGATCGAGGCTGTTATAGGCAATATTGAAATCATGGAAACGGATTTTCCCCAGCCCTCTTGTCGCCCCCTGGTTAAAGAGAAAATCATCATTTACCGGGTCATTTCTTTTCGGTATTTCCGGAAACTGGCCGGGATTAAAGAAGTAGTTGGCCATAAATTTAATTATCAGAGCCATGTTAACATGGACGGTTCCTTCCAGTTTCGGGAGGGCCCGGATATCCCTTGCCGCCATTTCAAAATACATATCCCTCTCAAAACCTTTTGCGGCAATAACATCCCATAGAAGGTTTATGACTTCCTCGCCCTGGGTCGTCACTTTCATCTTCACCATGGGATTATACAAAAGATAGCGCCTGTCTTCGGGTGAGGCTGATCTCATATAATCTGATGCTCTGTTCGCAAAAAGCTTCATCGCAACAAGACGGGTGTAGGCATCTGTAAAAAGCATTTTTATATGAGGAAAGTCGGTAACATACTTGTTATAAAGATTCCGGTTTGAAGCATGATTTATGGCCTCATAGAATGCATGGGTACAGATACCTATGGATGCCCACCCAAGGTTAAATTTGCCCACATTAATCGTGTTCAGCGCAGAATCCCATGCCTCCTGTCCCTTTGTAAGAATATCTGACTCTGTAACAGGATATGAATGAAGCGCATATTCTGCAACATATGACTGACTGTTTACGACATTTTTAATGCATTCAAAATTCTTGTGCTGAGAATCAACCGCAAAAAACACGTATTCGCCGGTATCAGAATCTTTCCCGAAAGTTGAGACAAGAGCCGCCTTGTTGGCATTTCCTATGTAATATTTCCCTCCGTCGGCTCTGTACGTACCGTCAGGCATTTGAGTGAGCATCATTTCGCTGGAGTATAAATCTGCACCATGAGCTTTTTCCGAAAGGCCGAAAGCAAATATCCCGCCGTCTTTCAAAAGCTGCGCGGTTTTCTTTTTTACATCTTCATTTTTCCCCATCCATATTGGACCAAGCCCGAGTATCGAAACCTGCCAAGTGTACCAGTAATGGAGGCCATAAAAACCCAGAATTTCATTAAAGTCGCATATTCTGGAAGTATCCCACCGGCACTCTTTATCACCATATGCCGATGGAGTAAGGAGCGTTAAAAATATTTTTTCATTCTTTATAAAATCTAGAAAATCGTCATACCAGACCCTGTTTCGGTCATCTTCTTTAAGCTTCACTTTCCCTTTATTTTCAAAAAAACCGATTGTTTTTAACATTATTTTTCTTGAATTTTCATCAAGATGATCGAACGTGCTCTTCTTTGGATTAAGTAAAATCATGATAAAACACTCCTTACAGATTAAATATTATTTAGGGATGACAACGTAAATATCATAGTTAGTTTCCATCCGGAAATGGCCCTTTAGTGCGATCTCGGTGTCAATCTGCGGGATTTTTTGTGCGGCGTACATTGCGTATGCCTCCGCGCAATCCCTTAATTTCCTTGAGCTTGCCCAAAATTGTCTATTTCCGAATTGAAACGCACTAGTGTCCATAATTTGTTTCCGGATGGACACTAGTTAGAGTAGTTGATTAAAAATATCAAGCATGTATCTGCTTATTTGTGATCTTGCAAAACAGATTCTTTTTTCGGAGTCGGGAACAAGCTTTTCAGGAGAAACGGGATTGCTTTTTCTTTATTAAAGATTGTTGAAAAATTTCGTAAAGACTAATAATATACAGCTACAACATTTCATCTTATAACAGAGGAGGAATAAATATGGGACTCAATATACTGGTTGCATTCGACGATTCAGACAATGCTATGAGAGCCGTGGAATTTGTTGCTAAATCCTTTACTCTCGACAGCAGGATCACTCTATTAAACATTCTCCAGGATAGTATAGCTCTTTGCGACATGAACAGCCCTGAATTAACCCCATACTTTCTGACCCAGCAGAGCGCTTTTTGCGCACTTGAGGGGAAAAAGAGAGAGATAGTAAACGAGGCCATGGAAAAAGCCAAAGGCACGCTTGTTCGCAGTGGTTTCCTGGAAAAAAATATGTCTTTGAAGATAGAAAAAAAGAAAAGCGGCATAGCAAGGGATATCATTAATGAAGCTCACTCCGGCTACGATCTCATTGTGATAGGAAGGAGAGGGCTGTCCGGGATAATGGAATTTATACTCGGGAGTGTTTCGCAAAAAGTCTTACAGTATGCAAAGGATACTTCGGTAATGGTTGTTAATTAAAAACAGCTTTTGTTCGTCTAAATGCCTTGTTATAATCAATCTCGGATCTTTTAATGAATTTTTTCAGATGTTTCATGTTCCGTATTATAGTCTCTTCATATAAATTTTCCGAAATATCATAGCGGGCTTTAAAATGTGCAGGAAAAAACCTTGTTACATTGCCGAACTCCTTTGCCAGCCTGATTTTTATTGTATGATAAAAATCTACTGTTTTCATGATAAGATCCAATTCGTTTTTATAAATCCTTATATTCGCCTCTCTGAATTCATGAAAAAGAAAAGGCAGTTTTTCAAGATAAGTTCTGTCTGACATCTGGCCGACAAGGTCGGCTGTTCCAACCATTTTTCCAAGTAACTCGGCCTCGCGTGTTGGAAACTTTATCTCATCTATTTTTGTATACAAGCCGGTGCAAAGAAGCAGGGCAGAGCACATTTTAAATTGCTCTTTGGAAAAACCATTTTTTGCATAATATTTTTTCATAAACTTTATGCTTCGATCAACATGCACTTTTGTATATTTTGCGCCTGTGCCGGATAAGTCATCCTCTGTTTGAATATATCCGACATCATGCATAAGTGTTGTAATCAGGGCAAGGATTGCATTTTCTCCGCTGATTTTCTCTTTTTCCAAAATTGCACCATGGATAAGCCGTGCCATTACAAGGAATGCGTCTGAAGTATGCCGAAGATCATGATATTTAGTGTTACAGTGGCGGTATCCAGGGTATTTGCCATGAAAAAGATCTGCCACATCCCTGAATACCCGGTTTAAAGGCTCTAAGCTGATATTTGGATATGCCATGCAAACAATTGCTTTTACCTCATCAAATACACAATGAGGATCATACATGTTTACAAGTTTTGATAATTGAATTTTATCTTTACTCATAACCACCCGGATGGTAAATTGATTCCGATAAGTCAATCTGAACAGAGACCAGGGAGACAATAATTTCAACTTTTTCTCCCCAATAGCAAAAATGATATTAACCGTCAAGTTAATGATATAATATAATCAACATATATGGCCTTTATAACCATACCAAATATCAAGGGGAAAATTTATATCCCTGAGACAAAGCCCCAAACCCTGAAAAAACAGAAATGTCACGACTGCTTTTCATGCCAGATTTGCAGTGAAAGCCGCTGTCAAGTGTGCATGTCTGAAGAATCATGTAAAAACAAAAAACCTTCAGAAAATAATATATCTCCGGAAATATGAATATTCTTAAATTTTTGTCCCGTTTTAACCTGATGGATTCCGCTGAAAGAATATTATGCAGGGCCGTTGATTTTATATATTCAAAACATCCGCAGCCTTTTCCTGAAAAATACAATCTCATAAATTGCAAAATAATTTCACACAGGGGAGAACATGATAACCGGAGCATCTTCGAAAATACGCTGAAAGCATTCGATAAGGTTTTAGATAAGGGTGTTTTTGGTATCGAATTTGACATACGCTGGACAAAAGACTTAAAACCGGTCGTGCTTCACGACAAGAATACAAAAAGATTATATAACAAAGATATAGATGTTAATGAAGCCTGTTTTTCTGACTTAAGAACATCTTTTCCGGAGGTCCCTTCTCTTGAAGAGGTCATTTCAAGATACGGGAGCAGACTGCATCTTATGGTCGAAATAAAACAGGAGGTTTATCCTGAGCCTCTCAAACAAGCCGGAATACTGAAAAACCTTTTTTCAGATCTTGCGCCTGAAAAAGACTACCATTTTATTTCCCTTTTGCCCGGAATGTTCAACATAATTGATTTCGTACCCCAAAGCACTTTTATCCCCATAGCAAGGTTAAACCTGGGAAGCATGAGTCAGCTAGCGCTGCAAAACAACTATGGCGGGGTTGCAGGCCATTACCTGCTGGTAACAAATTTCGTTATTAGAAAGCATCTGGATAAAAACCAGAAGATCGGAACAGGCTTTGTTGATTCCGAAAACTGTCTCTTCAGGGAGTTGAACAGGGGAACAGAATGGATTTTTTCAAACAATGCCGTAAAACTTCAAACAATTATCAATGCTTCTTTAAAGCAATTGTCATAAATCTATTTCCCTCTTTCTTCATTCCCGACAAAATAAAAAAGAATTCCGCCTGCTATAAAGAGAATCAGGACAGAAGCGATGCTTATCCGCGAAGCAATCCGCCCGATATATTCTGCCTCATGGGCCGATGGGAAAGGAGGCATTAGCAACCTTTTTGCAAAAAGGCCTGCCGTTGCCATCAGGGCCGGACCGATAATTACAGCAAATTTACCTATCATATTATAAAACCCAAAATACTCTGCGGCTTTATCTGCAGGAATAAGACGCAAATAATATGAACGGCTGAGCGCCTGTATCCCGCCTTGAGAAAGGCCGATAATGACGGCAAGAATATAAAATTCTGTCTTTGTCGTCATCATGCTTCCCCAGATTGTGATAAATATATAGATGCCGATAGAAAGAAAAATAGCCCGCCTGGCTCCCCAGGCCTGGCCAAGTTTTCCGAAACAAATAGCAGCAGGAAACCCTACAAACTGGACAACAAGAAGAGATAATATCAGATCTTTTGAATCAAATCTCAGTGACATTCCGTAATCAACAGCCATACGGATAATTGTATCAACTCCATCGATGTAAAGCCAGTAGGCAAGCAAAAAGAGATAAATGGTTTTCAATGAACGGATTTTCTTAAATGTTTCAATAAACTGCCTGAAACCTTCCCTGATAAAATCCCGTTTAATATCATTTGACACAAAGGCCTTTTGTTCCGGAACCAGTAAAATGGTAAAGATTGTAAAAAAGCCCCACCATACCGCAACGGAAATAAAAGAAAATCTCACTGCAGACGAGGAATCGGCAAAACCGAACTTTTCCGGCATCAGAGTCATCAGAACATTTAACAAAAACAAAAGACCACCGCCAAGATACCCAAAACCATATCCGAGGCCGGAGATATAATCCGCCTCATCTCTGTCTGCTATTCCTGGCAGAAGAGAATCGTAAAAAATGTTTGCTCCGGAAAAACCTATGACTGCGAGTGAATACAAAAAGACGGCAAGAATCCAATCACCCTTTTGAACAAGATAAAGCGAGGCGGTCATAACAATGCCAAGGTAGGCAAAAAAAGTGAGAAATTTCTTCTTTATTGATCCCCTGTCTGCTATTGCGCCGATTAAAGGAGCAATTAAAGCAATAAAGAGGCCTGCAATAGAATTCCCGAATCCCAGCCTTGCCGTACTTAGGTTTACATCGGCTCCAAAGCTCCAGTACTGTTTGAAAAATATAGGGAAAAAGCCGGCCATGACTGTTGTGGCAAATGCTGAGTTTGCAAAGTCATACAAAGCCCAGCCAATAATAGCTTTTCTGTTTTTCAGCACGGCTCTGCTCCCGGAAAGCTTCAGGGAGACCTTTGCAGAACATTCAATTTTGACCAAGCACAAGGAAGGCGATAATAAAGGCTTAGGTTCCTGGTTAAAAGTAAAAAAACCAGAAACTACAAACCAGAGACCAGAAACCAAGTCTTTAAATAAATCGGGCAAAAGGGGGTGTTATGCAAAGGTCT
>JAGVOC010000098.1 GCA_020052975.1 Desulfobacterales bacterium
CTCCTTGTTCGAAAATTCAAATCTCAGAATACCCATAAAAAAAAGCCACAAAGCTAAAAGTCTTTGAGGCTTTAGTCAACAAAAACTTCTGAAACTCTGGCGTTTATCTTGACATATGTTGCCGCAGAAGTCAATACATATGCGTATTTATAGATGTTTCTTTAAAAAGTTGTTGAATTGTTCCGTTTTGAGAAATCGATAGTACAAATACCTGAATTATTGACATAAAATTAAGCGATTGCTATAATATTCCAAAAAGCAGGGAACGAATATTCCCCTGTGCCTTGCTCGTCATTCTCATTTTTGAGAAAAATGTTTTTCAAAAATGAGAAATTATTTTCAGTGTTTTCCGAATTGCAGGCTGTTTCCGCGTCATTTTCACTGAAAAACGCCTAGCATGAATATTGCTGGGCAGGGGTATATAAATTTTGTGATCGTGAAGGAGGCTGATATGAGAGGCTGGAATAGTCGCTTGGCTGTTCTTCTTGTCGTGCTGTTTATTGCTGTATTTCTTTCCGGCTGCGGAGGGGGAGAAGGCCGGAGTAAAAGTCACCCAACCCCTGTCGCAGATTCTTCCGAATGTTCTGCGTGTCACGAAAAAGATATTGCCGACACCCACTATGAGGCAAGTGAAACGGGACCGTTTGAAGGGTATGTTTTCGAGACCGCTGTCTCCTGGGCGCCCGACGGAATGGGCTATATTCTCAGGGCTAGCGAAAGGGCGTGCGCATCGTCCTGTCATGAGTATCATAACGGCGATATGCCGATAAATGACGAATGGGTGAAATCAGGGCATGCTGATATACACTCAGGGTCTTTTACCCATGAATTTTCTGACGGCTCCTGTTTGCGCTGCCACTCCGGGATAGGATTTGCGGCTTATGTTGATTCAACGAATGCGGCATATCCGTCCTGGATACCTCCTTCCACTGATATTTCCCCCCATTTTATCACCTGCAATGCATGTCACGATGCGGTCGGATATCCAACAGTGAAGAATAAGCGTTTGAGAATAACCGGCAATATTGCGCTGACGAGCGGAAGCGCGGGAACATTCGTACAGGATGCGGTTCTCGATGCCGGTGATTCAGCCTCATGTCTTGTCTGTCATCAGGGTGCGGAAAGCGGATGGAGTCTTTTCAAAGCCATGAAATCGAAAGGGGTCGATCCTTATGACGGCAGAGATGAGATGATGACCGGCACAGCCTTTGTGAATCCACACTATGCTGCAGCCGGTTCAATGCTCTTCAGTCAGAAAGGCTATGAATTCCGGGGGGAAACTTACTCAAACGGCCTCTTGTTCCATCAGCTTCCCCTCTGCACCGGATGCCATATGGCGCCTTCGGCAGATGAAGACCTCGGCGGACATACAATGCATATGAGTCACAACGGCAAAATCAATAGTGCGGTCTGCCGGACCTGTCATCCTGGGTTGACTGATTTCGAATCCTTCCGTCTCTACGCAAGGGATATGGACGGAGACGGAAGCGCAGAGAATATAAAGGATGAGATAGACGGACTGAAAGAACTGATAATTGGAGAACTTCAGAAAGCAGATATTTACTATAACCCCAACGCGTATCCTTACTTCTTCAAAGTGTCGTCCCCTCAGATATACCCTAACAGGGTAACTTCATGGAGGGAGAGCCAGCTTGAAGCAGCCTTTAATCTGAACTTTGTGGAAAAAGAGCCGGGAGCGTATGCCCATAATTTCAAATATGCCGTTCAGATATTACGGGATTCTTATGAAGCTCTTGCCGGTAAGGCACTGAATGGGGTAAGGCCTTCGTCAAGCGATGACAGGCCCGCAACAGTGTATTCATCTCCATAAAGAGAAATTCAGAGAGGAGCGTATAATGCGACTGAAAAAATTGATAGTATTCCTCTTCGGGTGCATGCTGCTATTGTGGGGGTGTGAGACGCTGAAGACCTCGAAGCCCATCATGCCGCTGGAAGAGTATGAGAAGATGCTTGTCGGACGCCTGGACGCAAATTATGTCGGCACGGAGAACTGCCTGAGGGCATGCCACACCCACGACAAGAAACGGCAGGACCTTACGGCGAGCACCATGGGAGCACAACTGTCGAAAAAATCGGGCATGCCTATTGTGGACTGCGAATCCTGCCATGGCCCGGGCAGTCTCGCGATTGAAGGCATTACGCCTGAGCAGGTCGAACAGGACATGAAGGAGGGAAAAGAGACGAAATGCAGACATGAAACACTCATCGACCTGAAAACTATGGCTGCACCTGCGTTATCACTCATGTGCCTCAAATGCCATACCGCAAATGCAACATTTAACCTCCATAACTGGAACGCAAGCGTTCACGCGGTCAATGATGTTTCCTGTTCGGAATGCCATAAAATCCACGCAGGTCCGGACTTGATAGTCAGGCTGAGAGAGACGTTTGATATATGTTATAAATGCCACGAAGACAAGAAGGCCGAATTCGCCATGCCGAGCCACCATCCCGTTCCTGAACGAAAAATATTCTGTACGGACTGCCACGATACGCATGGGATCACGTCAGAGAAGCTCCTGAGGAAAAACACCGTGAAAGAGACCTGTACCCAATGTCATGCCGAGAAAGAAGGCCCCTATATTTTTGAACACGCGGACATGACAGAAGAGTGCACATCCTGCCATGGCAGCCACGGAACCATACACAATAACCTCCTCAAAATAGGCGAGCCGTTCCTCTGCCTGCAATGCCATGAGGGGCACAGGGTCAGGACGGCGGGTATCACCTCTTCAGCTGAATCAAAGGGAGCATTCTATACGAGATGCACGGACTGCCACTCGAATATTCACGGAACAGATATCCCCTCGCCAACCGGGAGGGGAAGGTTCATTCAATAGGAGGGATAATGAAGAACATTTTAATTGTATTCTGTCTTTTATCTCTCATAGCCATAGGTCATGGAACGACTGCGGCAAGTGCCATGACGGAAGAACAGAAGACAACGGAAACCGATGAGATACTGTCTTCCGAAGAGGACATGGGAGATGTTGTTGGGGAAGAAGAACACCCTGTATACACATTCCCTGAAATAAAGCCGGTTATCTTGCTTACAGGCGGTTACAGACTCATAGATATAAGCGGTTCTGAGAGGGCGGCTGAGTATGAATATCCCTCTGATTCACTGATGCTCTTTGGCGAATTCAGGACTTTGCCCTTCCCGCACAGAATCCACCTTGAGATAGACCTTTTTGACAGAAAGGACTATTTCTGGGATGCGAGTTACGCATATAAGGATCTTGTGCTTTCGAGGTGGATCAATAAAACGATGTTTCATAATCTCGAGAATATAAGACTTGCAGACCTTGGCCCGGACGAAAGATTTACCGTGCAAAATAGTCCTGCAGAGAAATACGGAGTCGTCTCCGGGATGAATATCCTGTTCCTCAGGTTGAAGATGCCCGATTTTCCGTTCCATGTCTACATAGACGGTCAGTTTATCGATAAAGAAGGAAAAAGACAGCAGAGGTTTCTCGCGGGTTCCGGGTATTTTAATGATTTAGCGAGAGCTACCAGGAAAAGAGAGGTAGATCTGGAAACAAAAAACATCAACGTGGGGGTTAACGCTCACCTGGGACCTGTCGAAATTGACATTTCACATGGTGAAAAAAGACTCGACTCAGGCGGAGACAGTATATTTTATAACAGGTATGGCGCTGCGGGCAGCCGGGTGGAGGGGATGTATCCCCACAATATCGTTCCTGACCTCCAAGGGTCCTCCGATACCCTGAAACTCCATACCTCCTATACCGGAAAACTTGTGGCATCCCTGACGCTCTCCCAATACAGCAGGGAGAATGAATATTCAGGATGCAGCGCCGACTATTTCTTCGGAAGCACTGATATTACGTGGATGCCGATACCTCGCCTCACATTTTTTTTCAAGTACAGGCATAAAGAGACCGATGTGGACAATCCGGATGCCGCGACTATTTCAGACATCCTGAATCCTTCCAATACTTATACGTACAGGGTAAGGCAGTCCATATCTTCTGATACCGACAGCCTTGCCGGAACGGCAAGGTTCAGGGTTTCGAAGGGGATAACGGTAAATGCCGGTATCACCCATAAAAGCACTGAAAGACAGCATGCGGAGAAATGGGGGCTTCCGGAAACAACAGTAAAAGATGCGGTGTCAGTTTCCGTGAGCGCAAGGATTGCCAGGAACCTGACAGTACGGTCAAAGTATGTGCATGAACAGACAGACGAGCCGGCATATAACAGTGAGCTGGATTCAAAAGACAAAGGCACTGTCTCGGTTTCCTGGACCCCGCTGCCTGTCCTGTTCACTTATCTCAGTTATGACATCTCTTCAGGAAGCCGCGATAATCTTTTTTACACGGTCGACGACCAGCAGATCACCGTTGACGGAAGGACGGTGCATGGAAACAGGCTGATGGGGATGCTCGGCTTCACCCTTGCCGAAAATCTCTCGCTCAGCACTAGCTATGCCTATTTCAGGGACAAGACGAGGCATACCCTGATTTACGGGCAGGATAGCGAACCCCGGGTGATTCTCGACGAGAATGTCCGGTATCAGGAAGAAGCGCATACAATCGCAGCGAACCTCAATTACCGGACGAAGAACCATATTGAACTTGGCGCCGGAGTTTCTTTCACCGACAGCAGGGCGAGTTTTTCTCCTTCTGCGTATGACGCAGTCAACCCCGTGTCGATTGCCGATTTTTCTGAAACAAGGATCCGGCATACTGAGTACAACCTCTCAGGCAATTATGAACTGAGAGACGGATGGGAAGTCGGCATGAGATACTTCTACAGCAAATACGACGAACGCGCCGAAAGTGCGCTGAACCCTTCCCTGGATGGAGACGCCCATCTCGTGCTGCTGAGTGTGACAAAGAGGTGGAGATAATGAACAGGAGGAACAGCCTGAGAACAGTCGTCGTGGTGATCATCATTGCCGGATTTGTCTCGACCGGCTTCGCCGCGCAGATCGGCGTTATCCTCTGCACTGATACCCCGTATTATAGGGCAATCCACAAGACATTTGTCTCCGAGCTTTCCGCGAATGGCATCAAGGCTGACATTATCGTTCAGACTCCTGCCCCCGAAACGGTAGCATGGATGAATGCCGCAAGAAAATTTACCGCAATAGGAACAGACCTCATCGTGACCTACGGGAGTCCCGCTACACAGGCTGTGCTCGATGAGAATTCTGGAATACCGGTTGTTTTTGCCGGTGTGTATGATTCTCAGGGACTGGGCATGAAAGGCAAGAAAGTGACAGGGATTAATTCAAAGGTCTCTCTTGCGGGACTTCTGAAAAATCTGAAAGCGGTAAAAAATGTCTCAACCCTGGGCGTTCTTTACAACAGCGCCGAGAAAGAGACAGTCGGTGAGGCGAATGAGGTTGAACGACTGGGCGGACAGTTATCGTTCAAGACGGTCAAGGTGAATGTCAGGAGTCGAGACAGCATCGCGCGCATGAAAAATGTCGATGCGATCCTGGTCACGACAAGCTGCGCAGCGATGCTGTATATTGACGATATCGTCAGCGTGGCGAGGAAGCATAATATCCCGACTGCAGCGCTGATGGCAGGAGGCGAGGAAAGGGGGATAATACTCACGCTGGCTGCAGACCACGCAGAACAGGGAAAAGAGGCTGCGGACAGGGTTGCGGGCATACTGAAAGGTGAAAACCCCTCATCCATGGCAATTGCAAACCCCAGAAAAATCCAGATGACGGTAAACCTTAAGGAAGCGACTTCACTCGGACTCAAGATACCTTTTGACATCCTGAGTGCAGCAACGAGGGTTATTAAATGAAACTGAATCTCCAGACAAGATCAGTGCTCCTGATCGCATGGATCCTTTTCCTTGCCATCAGCCTGAACACCGCTATCCTGACCTATATAGCCCATAACCGGTATAAACAGGCAATACTTTCAAAGGTCGGCTCTGCCGGCGAAGCCATGAAAGAAGAGATTGCCAAAGTCCTATCTCTCGGTCTTTCGCTTGAGAATATCGAGGGACTGAATGAAAAAATGAAACGTGCCGTACTGGACAGCACGGTCGGTTATGCGATGATCCTCAATATGGAAGGGAGGATACTTTTCCATAGTGATGAAGGGGATATCGGGAAAGTGTTCAAGGATGCCGCGACACTGAATGCATTGAGTGCAGGCGGGAATCTTGTACAGAAATGGGGAGACTTCTACGATATCGCAATCCCGCTGCAGGACGCGGAGGGAAAAAGTGTCGGTATCCTGAGGATCGGGGTAAAATCGGGGGTCATTCAGAAAGAACTCTATACGCTTATTTTCTGGGCTGCCATCCTCTCTGCGCTGAGTTTCCTGCTGTTTTCCGCAGTCATTTATTTTTCCGTGTCGAAGTTTATCACAGGGCCTATCATGAATATGGAAAAAGTTGCGTCAAGGATCTCTGCCGGGGATTTGACGCAGACGGTGAAGAAGACGGGAAAAGACGAGATTGCCTCTCTCGCTGAAGCGATCAACAGTATGGGATTGAATTTAAGAGATATGCTTTTCAAGATAAAAAACCTCGCAGAAAACGTTTCCTCGGTTACCGCTACCATTACAGAGTCTCCGGCAAGCGTCCTCAGGGTCGGTGAACTCCAGAAGACCGCTATCGAGCAGAATGCCGTTTCTATCGAAGAGTTGAATGCATCTGTTTCCTCCATTGCCCTGAGTTCCGAAAGTCTTTATGAATCTGTGGAAAAAGCTGCAAGCGCCGTTGAGGAAATGACGGCGTCAATATCAGCAGTCTCTGAAAGCGCAAGAATTTTCAATGATGCATCGCATAAAACTGCGTCATCTATAGATGAAATGATATCTTCTCTCAAAAATACAGCCAGAAGCGTCGAGCTTTTGTCCGCATCGTCAGAAGAAAGCGCTTCCGCTCTTGATCAGGTAAATGCTACCGTCAGGGAGATACAGGTAAGCGCGGAGAAATCTGTCGTGCTTGCGGAGAAGGTATCACATGAGGCTTCAGAGAAAGGGTTGACCACAGTGAACATGGCAATCACGGGGATGGAAGATATCAGAGGGAGTGTCAATGCCATTTCAGAAAAGATAAACCTTCTCGGCAAAAGGTCAGAGGAGATCGGAAGCATTGTGAATGTTATAGACGATCTGTCACAGCAGACAAACCTGCTCGCACTGAATGCTTCCATTCTCGCAGCTCAGGCCGGAGAACACGGGAGGGCGTTTACGGTAATTGCTGACGAGAACAAGATGCTTGCGGAGAGGACATCGTCATCAACCAGAGAGATCGCAGCGCTCATCTCCGCTGTGCAGGAAGAAGCGAGGGCCAGCGTCGAGATGGCTTCAAAGGGCATAAAAACAGTTGACGCCGGCGTTCAGCTTGTCAGTAAAGTGAGAGAAGCCTTTCACAGTATTTTTAAAAGCGCGAATGTCGCGACCGATATGTCGAGGTCCATACAGCAGGCAACCACTGAGGAAGTGAAGGTGATCATACAGATTACAGATTCCATCAGGCAGATATCTGAGCAGATAGGGCAGATATCAAGAGCCACAAAGGAGCAGAGCAGAGGCGCCGATTTCATTGTCGAGGCAGCAGAAAATGTTGCATCAGGCTCTGAGCAGATCAAGAGATCTGCAGAGGAGCAGTTCCAGAGCAACAAACAGATGTTGTCAGTGTACGAAAATGTTTCGGAGCAGACCGGGCAGATCAATTCTTCCATAAACAACCAGAAGCAAAAGAGCAGCGAGATTGTGATGAATATGGAAAAGATACGGAAGACGACCTCAGACCTTATTTATTCGGCCACAGAGATGGACAGAAGCATCAGTTCACTCAGCAAGGATGCGAGGACTCTCCTTGCCGAGCTGCAGAAGTTCAGCGTATGATCAGTCATGCTTGACACGCCGATGAGTTAATTGTTAAATTATTAGCACTTGACCATTGAGAGTGCTAACTATGCAGAATTTAAGCGAACGCAATAAAAAAATCCTCTATGCAATCGTCCAGAGCTACATAAATAATCCCGACCCCGTAGGGTCGAGGGTTGTAACCAAGCGCTATTCACTGGGCTTCTCTCCGGCAACCATACGGAACATCATGGCTGATCTCGAAGAAATGGGCTTTCTCATACAGCCCCATACTTCGGCGGGAAGGGTCCCCACCGACCTCGGATACCGGTTCTACGTTGATTCTCTCGACGACGAAAGCGACCATCAGTCAAATATGGAGGTCCTGCATGACCTGTACAGAAAACTCGAAGCCCTGAGGAATAATATCGATATGTTTCTTGGCGAG
>JAGVOC010000047.1 GCA_020052975.1 Desulfobacterales bacterium
AAAAGGGCGCATTCGACGCTTGGATATTTAAGCCCTTTTGAATATGAAAAACAGAAAATTTTCTCTCAACAATTAGTCCACTAAAAGAGGGAAGGTCATGACGATGAAGATTACGCGCGCTTTGTTGGGATTCTGTCGACCGGGGAGATAGGACCGGGTACCTAAAACTCTATGCAATATAAAGAGATACATTGGAAGTGGTACAGGGAAGTATTAGATGGGAAGAATTAAACGAGGATATTACACTAAGGCATTTTATCATATCTATAATCGCGGGAATAATAGGGTGGCTGTCTTACAAGGCGAGGATGAGAAAGCCTTGTTTCTTAGAACATTGGCAGATTACAAGGAAAGATTCCAGTTTAAAATATACGGGATCGTTTTAATGGATAACCATTTTCACATGCTTCTAGAAACAAACCAGGCAAATCATATTTCTAAGGTCATGCAGGCGGTTCTATTGTCCTTTGGTAACAAATATCGAAAAATGAACAGTTACTGTGGTCATCTTTGGCAGCATAGGTTTCAGAGCCGCCTTTTGGAGAATGAAGGATACGTATTGGAATGTCTTGAGTATATTCATGAGAATCCTGTTAAAGCCGGCTTATGCCAACGGCCTCAAGATTATCTTTGGAGCAGTTGTTTTTTGTATACTGGCCTTGAAAATAATAGGATCGCGGAGTTAGTAAGTGTAGATCGCTTTGGGACCACTTCCGCAACAACCCTTAGAAATTAATAGGGTTGGAGGTACCCGGTCCCAATTAACGGTCCCAATTAACTAAAACTCTATGCAAAGAGGAATACTAGGACCGTTTCCCAGTAACTACTCATAGATGAATAAGTTATGACTGAAGTGTCCCTATGGTGCGCCAAAAGAGAATCTACTACAATAATGCCGTGTATCACGTTGTCTTCCGCGGCAACAATAAGCAAATGATTTTGAAAGAACATAAAGATAAAGAGGCTTTGCTTATAACTCTTTCAAAATTCAAAGAACGGTTTAATTTTAAGCTTTTTGGTTTTGTTATCATGGATAATCATGCCCATCTGCTTATTGGCACAAATCATCTGAATAGCATTTCAAAGATCATGCAGGCTGTATTGCTTTCTTTTAGTTTTAAATTCCGAAAAAGATATAACTATTCCGGTCATGTTTGGGAGGGGAGATTTAAAAGCAATGCCATAGATGGTGATGCTTATATCCAAGAGTGTCTTGAGTATATGCACAATAATCCTGTAAGAGCTAATATCGTAACGTCTGCTGTAAAATATTCTTGGAGTAGCTGTTGTTTCTACAACGGTTTTGATAACGAAGTGCTATTTAATAAAATTAATCTGGATAAATATGGGGACACTTCATTTGCAACTAATTGATAATCATGGGGATATAGGGAAACGGTCCTAAGGAAGGAGGGAATATTTTTTTGCCTGGTTTGTTCCAAAAGTGGAATAAAGAATAATAAATAACGAAACACAGAATTCAATTGAGGAGAGTGTTATGTCTATTGAAATTAAAGTTAATAGGATACACAGGATCAACGATGAGGAGAAGAATCTTAAGGCATTTGCGGATATTGAGATCAACGGGTCATTCTTGGTTAAAGGCATACGGGTGGTAAAAGGCAAAAGTGGGATATTCGTCGGGATGCCTCGGGAAAAAAGCAAAGATAACAAGTGGTACGAAACCGTAAGGACACTTACACCGGAGGTAAAAGAACAGCTTGCTGCGGTTGTGCTTTCGGCTTACCAGGGTGACGAAGTTATTTCATGAGCAAGTCTAAAGCTAGAGAAAGGGGATCGGACGTGATCACTCAAGCGATGATGCAGGTAGCGCAGGATTCGGAATTAAGAAAATTAGTTAAAAGACGAGAGCAGTTGAGGGGGAAGTTAAAAGATCATTTCAGCCAACCAATAAGTCAGCGTAACTACATGGAGTTTGAATCGGTGGTGGACCAGTTAGACGATGTGAGAAAGAAAATACACGATATAAAGATTAAATAAGGACAGGTTAAAATAATGAAGATCCGATCTATTGTAAATATTACTTTTTTGGTTTTGTTTTTTGCGTCTCAAAATGCTGTTGCGCAAAATTGTAAGTTGATCGGCAATGATGGGCTCAAAGGCGAAGAATTAACTGCGGTCGCGGTTAACCCTAGCAAGCAGGACGAAATATTACTCGGCACGAACAAGGGATTGTATAGAAGAGACTCAAAGTCAAACTTGTGGAAGAGCGTCAATGGTTTGTCCCTGGGTGCGCAGAGAGTAAATCAAATCTTATTTGACCCGGGTAAAAATGAGATCTATATTGCCGCAGATAACGGGCTTTATTTTCTCAACTTAGATTCCGGTGAAAGCACAAAATTGTTCACCAGGTCTAATGGATCAGAGAAGAATTGCTCTTCTGTCTGCGTTTTCGATAATGGCTATTGTTTCGTGGGCACTCATTCAGGGTTGTTTATGCAGAAAAAGAAAGGCGAATGGGCCAGAGTTACCTCTCCTTTTAGCAACCAGAATATTATTTCGCTTTTTAACGCTGGTAATGCTCTTTATGCAGCGACAGGCTCTGGTGTTTACAGATCGCAGGATTTTGGCAAGAGCTGGGAGCAAGTTTTCAATATTTACTCATATAGGGATAATGTCTCAACTGATATATCCGGCTCATCGCCCGAAAGTTCTTTAAGTGCAGAAACTGGAGTAGGCTCGAATTCAGCTCTAAGGCATATGGCAGGAATCAAAGGTAATCCGGGCATGCTTTATATCGCAACTAATAAGGGTGTATTCTTTACATACGATAGCGGCCAGACATGGGTTTCGCTATCTTTGGTTGGGTTAGACGCTGTGACTCTGGAATATATTCTGGTTGACCCGCAAACAAAAGATATTTTTGTAGCGGCAAAATCAGGTGTATATCGATATAAAAATAATGAATGGCAACTTTTATTTGCCGCTCATGAGCCTAGGTGTCTTGCGAAAAAAGATGATATGCTGCTCTTGGTAACAGATAGGGATGCGTTTGAATGCACTATTGCTGCGGCTGGAGATAATAGAATTACATCAGAGCAGGAAGATATAGATGACTCGTTCAAAGAAGAGCCTACAGTGCAGGAAGTCCAGAGAATGGCTATTGACTATGGCGAAGTGAGTAACGAAAAAATAAAAGATTGGCGCAGAAAAGCAGCCGCAAGAGCAATGTTGCCAGAGGTGAGTATAGGTGTAGATAGAAATTCCAGTGATCTTTGGCACTGGGAGGGCGGGTCAACAACTAAGACCGACGATGATGTATTGAGACGAGGCCGCGACGCTATAGATTGGGGTATAAATTTAAAATGGGATCTAAGCGAAGTAGTTTTTGATGATGCGCAAACCTCGATCGATACACGCTCAAAACTTCTTGTAGAGCTGCGCAATGACATATTGTCTGAAGTTACTCGGTTGTATTTTGAAAGACGCAGGCTCCAGATCGAGATACAATCTAAAAAGGAAATGAGCGAAAAAATGGAATTAGACAAGCAGCTTAGGATTTCAGAACTAACCGCGCTTTTGGATCGCCTTACAGGAGCGGCTTTTTCAAAAGATTTAAAAAGTAGTCCTTAAGTTACCACACGCCTAACCGCCTAATGCCTCATAAGTAAATGTTACCGAAGGTGGTTCTATTTTTTAAAGGTTTTAGGGTAGCATAATGCAAAGATTTCTTTGAGTTTTTTCTCGATG
>JAGVOC010000184.1 GCA_020052975.1 Desulfobacterales bacterium
ACAGGAGTTGCTGCAGTCTATCCTGAGTTACCTGGAAGATGAAAAGGCGGAAGGCCGGTTGAATAATAGCGGTATTCCAAGAATGGTAAGAGGCTATTTCTACGAAATGGCCTGCGTTATTGCAGAATGCGCCCGTGTCATGAAGTCAAATGCTTTTTTATTCATGGTAAATGACAATGTTCGCTATGCCGGAGCGAGCATCTCGGTTGATATGATCCTTTCAAATATAGCTGAAAAGCTCGGATTCCGTGTTGAAAACATCCTAGTGCTGCCGAACGGCAAAGGTAACAGCAGCCAGCAAATGGGAAGACATGGGCGAGATCCTTTAAGAAAATGCGTTTATCTTTGGAGAAAGATATAGTGGGAAAGAAAAAACCGTACTGCATGCACCTTTCCGGCAGTTCCGACCTTAGAACTACCTACGAAGAGATTCGAGCCGGTTTTGTCGCGCTGGCCCTTGAAAAAAACCGGAGGGCTACGCCATTTGTTGAACAAGCAAGATCATTAAAATCGGCTGCGTCTCAGGCCAGGACACCAGCTGATTTGCTTAAAATTGAAATCATCCAACCGGCATTACTCACAGCATCGGGTTTATCCGACAAAGCAATCGGGCATCTATTGCCGCAAGATAAAATTGAGGCAATACAAGGGCTGATATCAAAATATCTTGAACCGTCCGGTCCGGCTTTTATTGAGGAGTTGGTTTACAGGTTTCTGTTGACCAGGGGTGATACGCTGGGAGGGTCAATGAGAAATATTGGTGGCGTAATGGCAGAGCGCAAATTGACTCGTGCCACAATCGCCAATCTCAGCCTTTTTAAAATTCCCTATCAGTGGCTTCATTCAGGCAGTAAAGAGTGGTTGAAAGGCAAGGATGAAGACGCTGATGTGGAACTCTATCTTACCGGGCTCAGCTGGTTCAGAAAGGGAAAAGTTCGGACAATGATATATAATCGCAAGGTGTCGTTTATAAATAAGAACGTAGACTTTTGTCTTCTCAATTGCAGTCCGCAAGAACTATCCTCAGCCATTAATAATCCGGCGCTCTATATTGCACTGGGGGAGCTAAAGGGCGGTATTGATCCGGCAGGGGCTGACGAACACTGGAAAACCGCGAGAACATCTCTTGCCCGCATACGAAAAGCATTTTCTGACCGGAAGATTACGCCTCATATTTTTTTTGTCGGTGCCGCCATAGAAAACAGCATGGCCGGGGAGATTTGGCATCAGTTGGAAGACGGCACATTAAGTAATGCCGCCAACCTGACGGACGCCGATCAGATTATCTCTCTGTGCAGTTGGTTATGCAGCTTGTAATACTTCCATATCCATCGTTTCAGTCAATTTAAGCTTTGCGGGGGAGGCATGGCTGGAAAAGAATTTTTCGATGTCAAAAAGTCGACCGTAAAAACATCTGAAGGTGAAATAGATCTCCCCATATTGTATTATGATACCGGGGTCCGGTACCTTAACTTCTGGGTGGACTTTGAGAAGGCGGCTTCCAGACTTGCCGGAACAGGGCTTCTTCCCTGCAAGTTTTTCAATGGTAAGGCGTTTACAAGCCTTATTTATTTTCAGTACAGGCATGTAAGCATTGATCCTTATGATGAAGCAACAATTACGATCATGGTACATCCGGAATCTTCTAAAAAACCTTTGTTTTTTCTTCCGGCCTTTCTATCAAAAACGGGAATGGGAAAAAATAATATCGGGGCCTATGTTCTCGAGATGCCGGTTACCACACCGGCAGCAAGGGCGGCCGGCAGGGAAATATGGGGATATCCGAAATTCGTAACGAAGATATCTTCTATGCTTGCCACCGATCTTTTTGAGTTTAGTGTTTTTGATCCAAAAAAGGATGAATCGATTCTTGCTGTCAGATGTAAAACAGGAGCCGGAATAAGGGTGAACGGATTTGATCTTGCCACATATTCAAACCTGAATGATTCCATCTTAAAGACAATCGTCAATATAGATGCGAAATACAGAGTTTCATCCGCAAAAAATTTTGAGCTTGTAGCGGGCAATTCAGACCACAGGATGGTCCGGAATATATGCGATCTTGAACTTGACAGGATAAAACCATTTATGGTGATGGCAACCGATTCGTTCAGGTCAAGGCTTAACCGTGGGGAACCTGTCGCAAAATGGAAAACTCCGCCGCTGCCGTATGAACAGGAATGAGGCGAAAGGCGAGAGGCGAAGGTCGAATATCGGACATCGAATATAGAATATAGAATATAGAATATCGGGGAACAGTGGTCAGTAGTCGGAGGGCAAGAAAGGCTGAGGAGTGAGGCGAGAGAAGTTAAAGGTCGAAGGATGGTAGATTAAATCTCTGTTTTTTTTGACTCCGTGTGAAAAATAGAGCGTGAAACGTGAGGGAGTATGTATGATGAAAAGGATAGATTCGGATTTTATAAGCAGCGGAATTAAGTGCTCCGGATGGCTGTTTCTCCCAGACGGAACAGGGAAACCGCCTGTTGTAGTCATGGGGCACGGGATGGGAGCTGAAAAGAGTTTCGGCCTTTCTCTTTATGCCGATAAATTTGCCGCAAAAGGCATTGCCTCTTTTGCTTTTGATTACAGGTATTTCGGAGAAAGCGGAGGTGAACCGAGAAACCTTGTGAGTCCCTGAGCGCAGTTAAACGACTGGCAGGCTGCCATATCACATGTAAAAAGTCTTGATAACATCAATGCCGGAAAAATTGCCCTCTGGGGGACATCATTCGGAGGAGGGCATGCCCTTGTAACTGCCGCAAAGACAGAGGGCATATCGTGTGTTGTTGCCCAGGTTCCTTTTGTTGACGGGCTTGCCACAGCTTTCAAGCTGGATTTTGTGCAGAGAATGAAAGGTATAGGTCATGGACTGCATGATCTTGCAAGGGCGCTTTCTTTCAGGAAGCCTCACTATGTTCCGTTTGTCGCAGGGCTGGAGGCGTTTGCCCTTATGAATACTCCCGATTCGAAAACAGGGTACATGGCTCTTATTCCAAAAGATTCTTTATGGGAAAACAAGACTCCTGCACGGATACTTTTAGGGATTCCATTATACAGGCCGGTTCGTTTTGCAGATAAAATCAAATGCCCCGTTCTGCTTATTTATGCCGGAAGGGACACTCTTATTCCGCCTGACATGGTTGAAAAGACCATTGCAAAAATTAAAAATGTTAAAGCCATCAGACTTGATGTCGGGCACTTTGAAGTTTATACGGGCGAGCACTTTGACCGCATTGCTGAAATGGAAGGAGAATTTATAAAAAAATGCCTGGCATAAAAGATTTCAAGGGAAAAGTTGTCGTTGTGACAGGAGCAGGATCAGGGATAGGGCGGGCTTCCGCTCTTGCTTTTGCATCTGAAGGAGCAAAACTTGTTCTTTCCGATATTTCGGAAGAGAGGCTTAAAGAGGTTGCAGCAGAAGTTGGGCTAAATGGAGCAGCCGTTCTTACATATAAAACAGATGTGTCGGACAAAAGGCAGGTTGAAGAGCTTGCTTCTTTTGTGATGAAAGAATGCGGGAGGGTTGATATCCTTCACAATAATGCGGGTGTTGCGGTTGGCGCGCGGGTTGAAAATACCTCGATTGAAGACTGGGAATGGATTTTCGGCATAAACTTCTGGGGGGTGGTTTACGGAATCAAATCTTTTCTGCCTTACATGATTTCGCAAAAATACGGGCATATTGTAAATACGGCGAGTCTCTTCGGACTTATCGGAGTTCCCGGAGCCGGAGCGTACTGTGCGACCAAGTTCGCAGTCGTGGGTCTGAGCGAGGCGCTCCGGGCCGAGGTACGAGGTTACGGAATAGGCGTATCAGTGATATGTCCCGGGCTTATAAATACTAACATTGTCTGCGACGGCAGGACATGTCTTTCTGAAAATGGCGCCGCCAACCGGTGCACGGTCGAAAAATTTTTCAAAGATTACGGGCGATCTCCTGAAAAGGTTGCAAGAGCCGTGCTGATGGCGGTCAGAAAAAACAAGGCTGTTGTTCCGGTTGGACTTGAAGCCTGGATACAGTGGTTCGTAAAACGGATTTCGCAGAAGGCGTATAATCTTTCGTGCAGGCTCACAGCGCGGTTGCTGGGATGATGAAAAATGCCGGAAAATGTAGAACCGGACATCGAATATCGGACATCGAATATAGAACTTCGAAGTACGAATTACGATATTCGGATCAGAAACCAGAGGCCAGAGACGACAAACCAAAATCTTTAAACAATTATAATCTGTTCATCTGCGACGGTGAGCTGAATGAGTCCGTCTTTTCCGACAACATGGGTATTTTCTATCCCGACCACACCCTTGCCCGGAAAAACAAGCTTGGGTTCGACGGCTATTGTCATACCTTCCTCTAAGGCCATTTTCTGGCCTTTTGCAATGAAGGGGTATTCATCCAGTTCAAGCCCGATTCCATGTCCCACAAAACGTATCCTCTGGTCGCCGACTCCCATGAAATATTCACCGTATCCGAGGCGCTCTGCCATCTCTGTTGCCATTTCATAAAGATCGCCCGCCTTTACACCCGGCCTTGCTTCCTTTTTAATCATGGCATGAACATCGAGCATTGCCAGGTGAGCTTTTATGAGTTCATCCGGAAGATCTCCTATTGAAAAAATCCGTGTGTTGTCTGAAAGATATCCCATCCAGGCAAAGACATAATCGACAAGAACGGGCTGATGCTTTTGTATAGCCGTAAAACCCGGTCCCTGGGCAATGGCCTGCCCGACGCCGAGGCCTCCTGTCGGAGATGAGAGGAAACTCGGAATGGCTGCGGATGGGCCGGCCATGATGTGACCGTAAAACAGTTCGCTTCCCCAGAGCCTCATCCTTATAATGCCCTGATGACCCAGTTTGCGGGCTTCCGCTTCGACTTTCCCGGCAAATTCGATTTCAGTGATGCCTTCCTCAAGATGCTCTTTTGCTTTCTCAGCAACCATATCTGAAAAGAAAGCCGCCTTTTTGATGATTTCAATTTCGTAACCTGATTTGACCGACCGTACAAGGCGTATCAAATGAGATGCGTCCGTGAGTTTTGAATTCTCAAAACATTCACGTAAGGTAAAATAATAATTTGCAGGCATTACATCAGCCTCAAGGCCAAGAACCCAGGGTATATTGTATCCGTTTTCCCGCAAAAGACCAGGAATCTGTTTCGGGCTTGTGAATGATATTATCCGTTTAATGCCAGATTCTGCCAGTGCCCGCTCATAACTTTTGCGGACCATAAGGAGAGGTTCACCATCTGCCGGAATGTAAAGATGCGCCTGCTGAATTGTTCCCGCAAAGTAAAAAAGGTCGGTATTCTGAATAATGAGTGCACCGTCTATTTTATTTGCCTGAAGATATGCCTTGAAACTTTCTATTCTCCGGTCAAGTTCTGATGCCGGAGTGTTATTTTCAGAGTTGAACATGGATAAAAACTCCTAATCTCTGGTTGCCGAAGGTCCCTCCGGCGGAGTTTCTGGTTGATTGAAACCGGTGCTGAAATATAAACATGACTGTTAACAATAATTTTTAAATCGTGTCAATGGTAATTAGTTGGTAAACTTTAAGGGTCAAGGGTTCAGGGAACAGGGTTTAGGGTCGAGGGTCAAGGGTTTAGTACGGATTGCCTGTTACTATCCCCTGAACCCTATCCCCTTGTCCCTGTCCTTTTTGGCTTGAGATATAAAAGCTTTTCAGATAATAAGAGAAAAAACGAAAGAATGTAATAAGCTCAGGGGAATAAAACCGAAAATGACGGCATATATTCTAAGGCGTCTTTTATTAATCCTGCCCACCTTTCTGGGAATCACCGTAATGGTTTTTGTGATTACGAGGTTCGTGCCGGGAGGACCTATTGAGCGCATGATAGCCCAGGCCCAGCAGATGCAGAGCATGGATGGAAAAAGCGGGGCAAGACCGTCTTCACGGGAGCAGAACCAGCCCCTCTCTGAAGAGCAGATCGAAGAGCTGAAAAAATATTACGGTTTCGACAAACCGGTTTTAACCAGCTATTTTCTGTGGATGGGAAAGGTGCTTAAAGGCGATCTGGGGGTATCGACCCGCTATTATGATCCTGTATGGGGCATGATAAAAGAACGGATTCCCATATCCCTCTATTTCGGCATAATAACAATGACACTCGTTTACGGAATATGCATACCGCTTGGGATCGTAAAAGCCATAAAACATAAAAGCTCTTTCGACAATACAACATCTTTCATAGTCTTTACCGGCTATGCTGTTCCCGGATGGGTGATAGGAGTTCTGCTCTTAATCCTTTTTTCTTCGCATTGGGACATATTCCCGCTGGGCGGAATGGTAAGCGAGGACTTTGAAAATTTCAATCTCTTTCATAAAACAGCAGATATCCTGTGGCATACGGCTCTTCCTCTTGCAGCCTACATGGCCGGCTCATTTTCAGTCATGACCTTTTTGATGAAAAACACGCTTCTCGACAATCTCTCTTCGGATTATGTCCGCACCGCAATCGCAAAAGGCCTTCCATTTAAAAAGGCTGTTTTCCGGCATGCTTTAAGAAACAGCCTTATCCCGATTGCGACCCATTTCGGGAATAACATTTCGATTATTCTCATGGGCTCTTTTTTGATCGAGAAGGTTTTCAATATAAACGGAATGGGGCTTTTGGGATATGAAGCGATTATCGAGCGCGATTATCCCGTTGTTCTCGGAATACTTGTCATTTCGTCTCTTCTGCTCCTTATGGGAAACATTCTTTCCGACATATGTGTTGCCATTGTCGATCCACGGGTTAAGTTCGAGTGAAAAATATGCGTCTGAATCCTCTTACCATAAAAAAAATCAAGCGCTTCAGATCGATAAGGCGGGGATACTACTCCTTTATAATTCTGACCCTGATGATTCTCGCCTCTCTTTTTGCCGAAGCGCTTGTAAACAGCAGGGCTCTTGTTGTCTGCCATGAAGGAAGATACTATTTTCCGGTCTATGGAAGCATGAATCCCGGTAAAGTATTCGGTCTTGATTATGATTATGAAACAAACTACCGGCAACTTCAGAAGCGTTTTAAGGAAGAAGGAAAAGGAAGCTGGGTTCTCATGCCTCCGGTTCCGTATAATGCTTACGAGAATGACCTCAAGGAAGACAGGTTCCCTCCGTTTCCGCCTTCATTCGCAGAAAAGCATTACATGGGCACCGACAATGTCGGCAGGGATATTCTTGCCCGCCTTGCTTACGGTTTCAGGATTGCCATAGTTTTTTCTCTTCTCCTGCTTTTCTTTGACTTCGGCATAGGTATAAGCATCGGAAGCGCAATGGGCTATTTCGGGGGGAAATTCGATCTTTTTTTCCAGCGGATAATTGAAATCTGGTCGAATGTTCCGTTTCTATATGTGATCATAATCATATCTTCAATTGTTGTGCCCGGTTTTATAACCCTGGTAATTATCATGGCTTTTTTCGGGTGGATCGGAATGACCTGGATTATAAGAACCGTGACATACAAGGAGAAGGCAAGGGAATATGTTCTTGCGGCAAAGGCCCTTGGCGCTTCGGACATCCGGATTATTTTCAGGCACATAATTCCGAATACGATATCCGTGATAGTAACTTACGCACCTTTTGCCGTTTCGGGCGGGATTGTGGCCCTTACATCCCTTGATTACCTCGGGTTCGGTCTTGCTCCGCCCACGCCGAGTTGGGGCGAACTTCTGCAGCAGGCCTGGACGCACATGGATTCCTGGTGGATAGGAGCATCCGTTATAGGAGCCATGACAATAACGCTCATTGCCGTCACATTCATCGGAGAGGCAGTAAGGGAGGCGTTTGATCCTAAAATGTATACGACATATGAATGAAATGAACAGTGAATAGTGACGAGTAAATAGTGACGAGTGAATAGTAAGTTTCAAGATGCAAGTTGCAAGGGGATAGGGTTTAGGGGCAAGGGGCAAGCGCGTGAGACGAATATCGAACATAGGGCCCGTTACACGGGTATATCGAATTTTGAAGTACGATGTCCGGATCAGAAACCGGAAACCGGGAACAAGGAGTTTAGAGTAAACATGTTGAGAATAATGGTAAAAACGTTTGTTAAGCTTGCCCTGGTTGCCGGAATATTATTTTTGAATGTGCCGTCATATGCCGCCGCTCCGGAGCTTCCGAAGGATATAAAATGGCTTACAAATGATTCGGATCCCGTGTTTGCTTCACCGGAAGCAAAAAGAGGGGGAACTCTTCATGCTGCCATCATGAGTTTTCCGATGACTTTTCGGGTTGTGGGGCCTGATTCAAACGGAAGTTTCAGAAGCGCCATACTTGATAATCAGTTGTCTCTAATCGGAATCCATCCGAACACCCTTAATATTATACCTGAGCTTGCAACCCACTGGGCTTTTGGCAGGGATAAAAAGACAATGTACTTCAGGCTCAATAAAAAGGCCCGCTGGTCGGATGGAATGCCTGTTACAGCAAGAGATTTTGCATACACACTTGAGTTCATGCGCTCAAAGCATATCGTGGCGCCCTGGTACAATGATTATTACACGAAGGAGATAGAGAAGGTTATCGTTTTTGATGATTATACGCTTGCGGTAGTCGCCACCAAGGCGGAACCGGACCTTTATCTCAAGCTTGGAATAAGCCCGACTCCCGCCCACTATTACGGAAAGCCGGATGAAAATTTTGTGAGAAAATATAACTGGGAGATTGTGCCCAACACCGGGCCTCACCAGATGAGTGAATTTGTCAAAGGAAAGCATATTGTTTTCAGGCGCAAAAACGACTGGTGGGGAGACGAACTCAAGTATTTTAAAAACCGTTATAATGTGGAGAAAGTGATATTCACGGTTGTCAGAGATATGAACATGATATGGGAGTATTTCAAGAAAGGGAAGGAAGATGAGTTCGGCCTCACGATACCGGAGTACTGGCATGTTAAATCAAAGACGCCTGTAATTGAGAACGGGTATGTTCAT
>JAGVOC010000463.1 GCA_020052975.1 Desulfobacterales bacterium
CCATTTTTGCCAACGGTGCGACACAGGCGGAAATATGTCCAGCACCACAAAGAATGACAATAGGGGCAGGTGCAATGGGTTCTATAAATGCATACTCATCGCTATCATCACACTTCAAAAGCACCGGTCTTTTTATCTCTCCAAGTTTTATTTTTCCCTTTCCCAGTGCAACAATGTTAGAGATAGGCGGATGGTCAATAGATACTAAGTTTCTGCAATTTCCATCCATGGGGTCAATACCATGGCTGATCAGAGTCAAAAGAATTCCACTTTGACCTTTTTCCAGCAGATTGTTTATGGAATGAAATATTTCAAGAAGAGCCTTGTTTTCTGGAAACAGAGGCTCAAGATAACAGGTAACCTCTCCTCCACAGATCATTCCTTCTCGGGCTGATTCATCCTGAGATAGTTGAAAATGATAAATCCAGGGAACTTTTGTGTGAAATAATTCCTTTGCCTTGGCACTGACCTTGTATTCCAGAAGTCCTCCTCCGATGGTTCCTGTGATTACACCATCTTCATCAATGAAACAGATGCTGCCGATACCGCGGGGAGTAGACCCTGAACTTTTTATTATTCTTGCCAGAACAAGGGCCTTGCCTTTTTGCAAGGTGTCATAAACCTGTGAATATAAATTTTTCTCCATTTAATCACACCTGGCAGTTAAAATCACTTTTTATCGCTGGAACATGGGTTGTTAAATCTTCGTAATACCGCCTCAAGCACTCCGCCTCCAACAGCCCGGGCTTTATCGGAAATGGTATAGCAGTACTCCCTGTCGCCCCTGGGATCAATGTCGCCTATTTTCAGTCCTTGCTTTACCATGGTGCCCGGTTTGATAAGACCCCTTAATACACCGGAAATTTCAGCAGTCACATTTTTTTTATAAACACTGCCTATGACGTCACCGGCTCTGACAGTCACACCGATGTGAAGGTTCGAGTTAAAAAGACCTTCTGCCGGAGCACGCAATACCCGCTCCCGGGTAAAGCCATTAATGCTTCCGGGTACACCGGTGTTCTTTTCAGCCGGACCCGATACAATAACCCTGCCCAAGTTATGCCCCCGGTTTGTTTCAATCACCATGTGGACATCCCGTCCTGCTTCAAACCCTGGGCCGAGACCGATTACAAGAGGAGCTTCATCCATGGTGGTCCCGAGATTCTTTTTTGCAATGGTGGCATCAATCATAACATCCGGTTTGATTTTGCCGGTTGTTTTCCAACAGGGATCGGCAATCACTGCTATTTGATGCCTTTCCCAAGCCTGGTAAATGCGGTTTTCATCTTCTGTTCTGACAGCTTCAATCCCTTCAACAATCTTTTTTTGGGCATAAACGGCATCACAAAAACAGACTTCCCTTCTCACGGCCAGGGGGGAGTCAATCTCCATCATGAAAATTTTACGGATGTTTGATTGATAAAGACGCCAAGCAATGCCGGTGGCCAATTCTCCTGCTCCCTTAATCCCTACTTTAAGATGGCTCATAGACACGCTGTCCATTAAAATACTCCGCAGTTCTTATAAAGATTTCTTTTGCCCCTGCTATCTGCCGAAAGAACATACGGGGAAATGACAAACTTCACAGTTCATGCATAATCCGCCGTGGCCCATCTGGACGATATCTTCTTCAACAATTTTTTCACCTGCAAGGATCCGGGGCAAAAGAAGATCAAATACCGTATGTTTTGAATGAAAAACACAAGCCGGGAGTCCAAGAATTTGTATGTCGTCCAGGAGCGCATACATGAACATGGCTCCCGGTAGAACAGGACTGCCATAGAAAGAAATATCAGCCCCTGCCTTGGCAACACCCTGCAGGGTCACATCATCCGGATCAACAGACAGACCTCCGGTTGTTACGATAAGTTCACACCCGAAGTCCTTCAGTTCCAAGAGAGCATTTGAAATAGACTCGATGTCATCCGAAACAATGATTTTCTTTACAACGTCACAGCCGGAATCTTTAATCTTCCTGCCAATGCTAGGATCAAAACCATCCGTAATCAGGCCGTTATAGATTTCCGATCCTGTGATCACTGCACCGACTTTCATTTTTTTATACTGTTTAACTTGTAGAATCGATTCTTTTTGATATGTTAATTTTTCTAATCGCTCAATTATTTTAGCAGGTATAACCAATGGTATGATTCTCGTAGAGGCAATAATTTGACCTTTTTTACAGGGAAAATTATTTTTCAGGGTGGCAAGAATAATACTGTCCAGCCTGTTTACTTTAAGAAGATTCTGAATGTCCACTTTAAACAATCCGTCGATTTTGCTGATAATATTTATTTTACCTTCACGAGGTTCGGTCCATTCCAAATTGTTTCCGGAAACTGCCCGCGCAATTCTCAGTGCAGCATCATCTTCATGGAGCTGATTTTTTGTAAGATTAAGGACATACAGGGACCGCTTCCCGATTTTCAACAGTTCGGGAATATCTTCCTTGCGTACAACATGACCTTTTTTAAACCCTACACCCTTGAACTTCCCTGGAATGATCCGGGTCATATCATGGGCCAGAACTGTTCCCACAGCATCTTCAACGTTAATTATTTTCATCAGTTGCCACTCCAGACGTCATTTGCTGTTATCAAGATTTCACATTCACATCCAATATATGTTTTACTGCCTAATCAAGTTATCCGGCACGGAATACCTTTAGATAATTTAGATAATTTATGCAATAATGATTTATTTCGGCGTCACGGAGTTCACTTCCGATAATGACCATGATGTTCGTTGTGTGAAAATGGCAATGGAAAAATGCAGGAGAAGATGGAGATAACGTTCGTGCAGAGCGTGCATAGCGCCCCGCGCGGGCTCGTGGAAGGAGACCGTTTACAGAAATACTTTGTAATTGATATTCAAAAATTTTCCCAGGCGCTTCGCCATCTCCTTGCCAATGGGGCGCTTGCCATTCTCCATTTCTGAGATACGGAATATAGAAAAAAGACAGACTCTCTTCTTGATCAGCAGATGAAAATTTCCGCCGGCACTTTGCTTAGCAGCCGCCCGCCCTTTTCTGTTACCACAAAGACGCTTTCGATGCCTGCGGAGAATTCGCCCTCAAAAACCATCTTTGGTTCCAGCGCAAAAACCATTCCCGTCTCCAGTAAATCCTTCTTCCCTTTGGCAATAAACGGAGGCTCAACAAGTTCCAGCCCAACGCCGTGTCCGGTAAAAGAAACCTTGTATCCCGGCGGCCCAAGAAAATATTCGGCATAACCGAGTGATTCGGCCATAAATTCGGCGTGCAGGAAAAGCTCACCCGTTGTTACTCCCGGCTTTACCTTTTTCAGAACGGAGTCGTGAATTTCTATAGCAGCCCGACAGGCCTTCAGAGCCTTATCAGGCATGGAGTCGATGGCAAACATTCTGGTCTCGTCCATATGGTATCCGTTCATTACGGCTGAAAAGTCGATCATTATCGGTTCATCTGCGGCCAGAAGCTTATTTCCGGCTCCGCA
>JAGVOC010000195.1 GCA_020052975.1 Desulfobacterales bacterium
AAGGGCGGTCAAGCCCCATGTGAAACAGGTTGCAACAAGAGCTTGTAATACGGGATGGAGGTTTTGAAAATAATCTATCATTACTATTTCCGATATCCTCAATGGAGATTACTGGTTATAACCTACATCATTTTTACATTTTTTGAAAGTTACCATTACAGGAAGGATGTCTGCCACTCAGGATTATCCGGAACGCTTTGCGTCTTTCGCCTCGTAAGATGCATATCATTTTTCTTCAAGACACAAGCAGTGAGTTTCGATAAATTGGATTTAGCAAAAGATATCTGTGAAAGCAAAAAAAGGGCGAGGTTTTACTCGCCCTTTTTTTGCTCCAAACAAGCGTTATTGTTTTTTTCTACTTTTTATGTGTTGCCCTCATGGTTTGATCAAGTTCCTTTATATTCCCGAGGTCTTTCACCATCATTGCCCAGCCATACCAGTAGGCATAATCGGGGTTAAGATGGAAGAAAGCTTGGTATGTCCTCATCCGATGTTTCATATACATCTGAAACAATACCTGGTCTATGTATGAAAGCTTATTCGTGTCCCCACTGCCTGTTTGCATAAAATATAAAAAGTCCGGATACGCAAACGAATAATTGTCGGGCTTTTTGATGATGCCGTCTTTATACAGATCGGCAACAATCTGTATAGCCTCAGCAAGGAGACGATCGGCTTTCTGAATCATGGAATCTCCCATTTCAAGCTGCTGACGGGCATATTGGGAAGAATGACAGTTGCCACACCTTTTTATCATTTTATCACGTTCGGTTTGCCATGCCTCTTCAGTCAAACGAGCTAAATCGACTGCCTTGACAACTTCAAGACGAGCAGTAGGTTCTCCAGTTTCAGGATTGAGTACTCCAAGTGCTTTTAAAATAGTGATCCTGTCAGCTTTCCACTGAGGATCTTCAGGCAGTGGCAGTCTTACTCCAAGAAATCCCCATGCAGTGCGGTTTTCATGAGTACCATCCGGGAGGTGACAGTTCTGGCACGATGGAGCTTGAGCATTCTCAGGCAAATTGCCGGAGTTTTTGACAAACCATCGTGTTCCGTGTTTAGAGCTTTCCCACATTTCCCACTGAGGATGATCATACCCCATATGGCATTGCTGGCATGCCTTTGGATCTAACGCCTCTTTTTTCGAAAAACTATGTCTGGTATGACACTCATCACAGGAGTTATTCTGATACCGATATCCTTTTGCTAATTGTTCCTTTTTCTGATCCTCGGTCTTGATTCCCATGTTGTGACAGCCACCGCAACCTCTCCCACCTTCCATAAGCTCATCGGGTTCGACATGAGTGATGGGCATGGCATTCATCGACGTCCAGCCAAAATTGTGCTTTCCTTTTGTAAATTCATCAAACTGTTTTTTGTGACACTGAGCACAAAGGTGTTCGTCTGGAAGTTGGGCGAGTTTCACATTATGCGGTCCGGTGTGTTTATCCCCATGGCATGTAGAACATGTTATCTCCATCTTGCTATGTTTGCTGGCTTCCCAATCTTTTACCAATCCTGGCGTGACACCACGATGACATGCGACGCAGGACTCTATCTTTGCTGTAGCTGAATCAGCAAATCCGAAAGAGATAAAAAGAAGAAAAAAAGACGTGATGCTAATGATTATCTTCATTGAAAATCCTCCTTTCTTGTGCATAAAGACAGGTCAACTTCTTTATGCTGTTAATAAGTTCACAATATTTCTCTTCTCCAATACATTCTCTGGCCACAGGACACCATAGAAGAAATTATGGTATCAATTTATCATTTCTTATACTCAACACAATTATATCAGGTTTAAATTATAAGTATAGGAGTAAGAAAGCGAATTATTGCTTCAGACAATCACCTGTGCTTATTCCAATTTATTGCTCTCCTATCAGAATAACTGTCTCAGGAAGAATCTTAATCTTAATGTTTTTAAACCCTGTTTCTGCCAACCAGCGTTTCATCTCTCCGGGGCTATAGCACCTTCCTTTTTCCGTACCGACAAGCATATTTACCGAGAAGAGTGCGCTATGGGGCGGTTCGGTTCGCATGTCGTTAATGGGGAATTCCTGGACCACAACCCTGCCGCCAGGGTTAATGGCTTCTTTGCATTTACGGAGGAGGACGATGTTGTCATCTGCAGAAAAGGCATGGAATATCTGACTCAACAGAATGAGATCATACCCGGAACCAATGCTGTCAACATGGAAATCACCGGCAATGAATCTGATGCCTTTTGCCCTTTCACGAAGGGAAACTATTCTGGCGATTTTAATTGTTTCAGGCAGATCGAAGACAGTGGCTTTCACCCCTCTCTTCGCTATAGCGATAGCATTCGTCCCCGGTCCTCCTCCCAGGTCAAGCATTGTTTTTACCCCTTTTAGTCCTACTGCGTTGATGAGACTTTTCGTGCGCAGTTTCGTCAGGTTAAGCATTCCCATGATAAATGACTCATGGTCGAAGCCGCGCCGCGCAGGACGGCCTGTCATTACCACTTCATCCAGAAAAGAAAAGTTCTGCCACATGGTAGAAGCATGTCTGATGATATCTCCCTGGTAAAGCCTTGCGCTCTTTACCAGATAGCGGTTGCTGACGGGGGCATTCCTGTAACGATCATCTTTGCCTTTTCTGACGAGCCCTATGCCAGTAAGGGCATCAAGCAGTATCTCTGTTGCCCGGGGGTCAATCTTCAGATTTTTTGCAATATCTGTTGCAGATGACGGTTTCTTCAGGTTCTCGAATATACCGAGGTTATTTGCCGTCAAGATAACTCTTGCTGAGACGAATCCGAGATAAAGCTTTCTCAGTCCTGCCAGATCATCCGGTACCATGTCTATTCCTCCTGTGAAATATGCTTTCATTATAAAATGGATGTAAAAATATTTGAAGTTATGATCCCAATACCGGTTACAGGGGTAAGCTTATGAGAGTGCCCGGAAAATCCGATAGCATTCTCATGTTTGTCACTTTCTCCGGAGGGGGTACGAGGGCTGCTGCATTATCATACGGCGTGCTCGAAGAACTGGCAAAAACAGAGGTTGTTATAGAGGGAAAGAAGCGGCAACTTCTGGATGAGGTGGATGTGATATCGAGCGTGTCAGGAGGCAGTTTTATCTGGCAAATAATATAGAACCCTATCTGGATTCTGAAAAGAAACCTTATCTCCATCTCCTCGATGGCGGGATATCCGATAATCTCGGGCTGAGGGCCATACTTGACAGGATAGTCTTCAGGGGAGATTACTGGAAATCGATCGAGGATACACATCATAGAAATGTGCATAATGTTGTATTCCTTGTAGTAAATGCCGAGACTCAGCCGGATTCTTTCTGGGACAGGGTAGAGAGCCCGCCGGTATTTGCTGCAATGGTGGATTCCTATGCATCGATAGCAATCGAACGGTATAATGTGGAAACGCTGGCGCTTTTAAAGGAGAGTATAAAGGGATGGGCCGGGCAGGTGCGCACGAATAGATGCCCTGAGGGAAAAATATCCGAACTGCCGGGTTCCTGTGGAGATATTCAGTTTTATGTGATAGAGGTCAAGTTCGATGCACTGAAAGATGCGCAGGAGCGCTCATATTTCAAGAAACTTCCGACTTCCTTCAGACTGTCCCCCGATGATGTGGATAAACTCCGCGATGCAGCGCACAGGCTGCTTTCAGAGTCAAAGGAATTTCAGCGGCTGCTGAAACAACTACAGTAGTCAAGGTAATTGAACTTTTTTCTGTCTTCTGTTGACTTGCAATCACCACTTGACTAAACTTTTTATGACAAATATGGAAATGAATGCGCAGGAAATAATAAAAAAAATCATTGTTTGTATTGATGGAGAGAAGTCTACTGAAAAAGCCATACAGTATTCATTGGGGATGACAATGGCGTTCAAGGGGGAACTTACTGCTCTTCATGTAATCAATCCTTATCTGAAAAAATTTGCAGATGAAATATATGCGGTAGGAAGAAATGAATACAGGGACCACATAGACAGGGAACTCATAAAGGAATCAGAGGAAATAATACATGGGTTCAAGGCAATGGCGGATCCGCTTGGGTTGTCATATAATGTGGTTGTGAGATACGGTCCGCCTGAAGAAGAGATAGTAAACGAAATATCGGAGAATTCATATGATTTACTCATCCTCGGAGCAAAGCAGGCCGATACTTTTAATGCAAAGATAAGGTCCTTTCAACTTCCCAGAAAAATATTCAATAATTTAAAGATCCCTACGCTTTTTGTGCAATGAATACAATCGACATTCAAGCACCGGCAGCAATGGTAAGAAAATTCTTTCTTAATCCTGATATTGCATTAAGGCTCAATCCATCCTGGCAGGTAAAGGAAATAAAAGCCACTGGAAATAATTTATATGCTCTCACCCTCTATGATGACAGAACAGAAGATTCCTGCCAGGTTATTCTGTTTGTTGAAGTCTTCGAAAAGTCAGTCAATTACGGAATGAACTCAGCCGAGATAGAATTTTCAACAGAGGAAAGGAAGCCGGCCCTTACAAGATTATCTATTCGGGGAAATTTTTTCAGAGAGGAAGACCTTCCTTACTGGCTTAAAGGTCTACAGAATTATATCGGGCTGGAGCAAAGACAGAGCAGATTCATAAAATGGCTTCTTGACAGGTTCTGGCTAAGAATGTCGCCGTCTCAGAGAAGGATAGCTATGATAATCATCATTGCGGAAGGCATTGGTCTTGCAGCCCTGATTGCAGTCGCAATCGCCCTGCAATTAATGAGGTAATAAGTGAAGGGTGTTTCTTGATAATATTGTTTTAAAGGTGTAGTTTATAAAATGAGTGACATGGGGCATATGACGCAAAAATCAAAAAGGAAAGGGGGGAGGGTGAACGGTGCAAAAGATAATTGTTGCAGATGATGGGTCCATTTTTGCCAAAAAAGCAATAGACAAGGCCATCGAGCTTGCGAAGAAAGAGGAAACTGAGATCATCTGTGTAACTGTGATCGAAGATTTTTGTCCGATAGGGCTGACAGAGATTGACTGCAATGTTGTACGGGAACTCCAGACAAAAGAAGCAAAAACTATCAATGCAAACGCTCAGGAGAAATTTACCAAGGAAAGCGTGAAAGCAAGTGTGGTCATGGAAACAGGCAGTCCTGCGGAAACAATTATTGCGATTGCAAAGAGGGAAGGCGCAGATATGATAATCGCAGCATCCCATGGGAAGCATGGCGCACGGAAATTTGCACTGGGAAGCATTACCGCAAGACTTATTGAACATTCACCTGTGCCGGTTCTTGTGATGAAGTAAGTTACCGTAAGCATTGTTTATTGTTTATCAATAACTGTTATTTTAATCATCAACGGAGGGGTTAAATGGCAGAATCCAAAGAATTTGAAGAAAAAGCAAAAAAAGTATTTTCCGCTGAGAGAAAAGAAGATATCTGGGTGCTCGTTCTTGCCGCAATAACTGTAATCCTCGGGCTTGCAGGAATCATTACACCGAAAACATTTCCGTCATTGTTTTTCTAATGGAGGGGTAAATAAATGACTGATACAAACGGTGGCATTGTGAAATACATTCCGGGGCTCATACTTTGCATGATACTTGGATGGTTGGCCCTTCAATGGGACCAATCAATACATAAATGGCAAAAGGAC
>JAGVOC010000487.1 GCA_020052975.1 Desulfobacterales bacterium
GGATATCCCATATCCTGCTGCCATAAGCCATTTGCGGTTTCCTATCCTGTCAGAAAGCCAGCCGGAAAAGACCTTCAGTAAGCTTGCAGTTGATTCCGCGATGCCTTCTATGAGGCCGATTACAGATTTATTCACTCCGAGGACATTTGCTAAGAAAAGAGGGACTAGGGGGTAGATCATTTCAGAACTGACGTCCATGAAAAAACTCACAAGCCCGGCAACAAAAACATTCCTCCCAAATCCAAAAAATATTCTATTGTTTCTCATCTAATCTGGATAAAGCATATGATCCTAAAATCTCAACGTTGCCTTGCACCTTTTCGGATGCAGCAACAGGTCAAGCCCTATATTAGCATTAGTAACATGTATATTCGCAGCTATAATCGCCTCAACTGCACAGCCTTCTCCTTGTGAGACGGCTATACCGAGCCGAGCCGCCTTGAGCATTTTCCTGTCGTTATTCCCATTCCCAAAAGCAACAACCTTTTCAGCGCCGAGATTCATGATATACTTCTCTTTCTGTACATCATGATCTTCACCTTCAAGGATGTTTATTCCGCAATTAATGCCTTCAAGTTCCTCCTTTGCCTTGCCGAATGTATCGGCGGTCAGAATATGCACCTTCAGAAACTTCGCTATCTCATTGAGCTGTCCTCTGACTCCCGGCAAAAGCACACCATCAACAGAGAGTGTCCCTGTGAAGTCGGATACTAAATGTTCAAGTTTTACTGCCCCGAATCCTGGTATTTCGATCTCAAACATAGCGCCCTCCCTTTTTACCACTGTAAATCTCCCTTGAAAACTGCCTTGTCTCCCAACTCCTCTTCGATCCTCAGCAACTGGTTATACTTCGACAGTCTTTCTGATCGGGCAGGTGCGCCTGTCTTGAGCTGCCCAGCATTTGTGGCAACGGTAATGTCGGCAAGAAACGAATCTTCGGTTTCTCCCGAACGATGTGAAAACACACAGGTATATCCTGCTCTCTTTGCCATTCCCACGGTTTCCAAAGTTTCCGTGAGGGTTCCAATCTGATTAAGCTTAATAAGAATAGAATTGGCGACTTGTTTTTGGATGCCCTGCGCCAATATTCTTGGATTGGTAACAAAAATATCATCACCGGTCAATTGAATCTTCTCCCCCAATTCCTTGGTGAGGACCTGCCAGCCGTTCCAGTCGTCCTCTGCGAGCCCGTCTTCAATGCAGATGATAGGATATCCCAAAATTAAGTTCGCATAATATTTGACCATTTCTTCGGAGGATAATCTGCTCTTGTCCGCTTTCAAGATATGCTTACCGTCATCGTAAAACTCGCTTGAGGCAGGATCTAAAACTATGGATATGTCTTGTCCGGGTTTATATCCTGCTTTTTCTATTGCGGTAATGATAATCTTTACCGCATCTTCGTTGGATGAAAGGTTCGGTGCAAAGCCGCCTTCATCCCCCACGGATGTTTTTAATCCTTTCGATTTCAGAACCGCTTTCAGATTGTGGTATGTTTCAGCCCCCATTCTGAGGGCCTCTTTAAAAGACTTTGCTCCAATTGGAGCGATCATGAACTCCTGAATGTCAACATTGTTGTCGGCATGTTTGCCGCCGTTGAGGATATTGAAGAAAGGAACGGGTAGGCGTCGCGCATCTTCACCACCGAGATACAGAAATATCGGCATCCCCGCATCCTGTGCCCCGGCTTTTGCCGTTGCGAGAGAAACCCCCAAAATTGCATTAGTCCCTAATTTTGCCTTGTTTTCTGTCCCGTCAAGCTCAATCATAAGAGAATCTATGGTTTTCTGTTCCTTCGGATCTTTGCCCGTCACTTGAGGGGCAATAATTTCGTTGACGTTGTTTACCGCTTTTAAAACGCCCTTCCCCAAATACCGGGTTGTATCACCGTCCCTTAGTTCAACTGCCTCCTTGCTTCCTGTTGATGCGCCTGATGGAACAGCCGCACGGCCCAATATACCATTATCAAGAACCACATCAACTTCCACTGTTGGATTCCCCCTCGAATCCAGAATCTCCCTTGCTTTTACATTCTTGATCTTTGACATAGGATTTTCCCCTTTCTCGATTAGCTTATTTATAGCAAACCCTTTCTAAGGTTTATCCGTAGAATTCATCAGTCTTGATAAAACTGGACATTTAAAAGAACGAACTCCATCGTTCTTTAACTTCTCTTTTTGGGAATTAAGAAGAAACCTGTTGTTGTATCCGGATTAGTTTGTCCTTAACACTATTAAGCCGGTTGAGAACCTGTGAGACGTGTGTCTTCCTTTCAGTCGCCTCCTTCTCACCTCCTGATCTTTGAGTCATTCCTTTGTCTATGGCATTTCTTATCCCTTCTATCGTAGCCTCTATCCTGCGGCGCATCTCCCATCTGAAATCGAGTTTGCCCTTGTCCAGCCTCTTTTCAAAGTCGTAACCGACCTTGGCGGTGTGCAGGTCGGTTACCCGATTCAAGTACTCCTTCATCTTCTTCAGTATTATCTTCTCGCCAATGAACTTCGGCAGCAGCAAAGTCACCGACGATGTCACTATCTCAATACCCACCGGTTGTTCCTGGAATCTGTAGTAAAACTCCGACTTTGTTGACCAAAGCGCCTCTGCCTTTACCGCATCGAATGGGACCGCAAAAAGCTCGGAAGAAAACTTATGAAGGGAATCCACCGTCTCATCGATCTTTGTAACAAACCTCCTGCATGCCGTCTCAAAGGTCTTTGCCAGCTTCTCATCTTCGATGACGCGCCAGGACGCAAACGCCTGTTTTACTTCCGTAATAATCTCCTTCTCAAGGAGATCCCGAAGCTGCTTCAGTGACATGCCGGAATACTCTTTGTAGCGGCTTTCAAGGATTGCGGATACTTTAAGAAGCAACTCCTGCCTGAAGACCCTCATCTCTTCTTCAAGAACGTTCTTGATTATCTTTTTAACTTCTGCATCCAGCAGTAAATCAAAATCGCCCTTTTCCTCCTTGACCTCTTTCTCTTTCTTCTCGAAAATCTTTATCTTCTCTTTCAGCTCTTCAAGGGGTGTAAAGAGAGATTTCATCTCAAGTTCAAGTGCGAACCTCGCCTGAGAGGTCAGCCGGAGAAGATTGTTCGCAATCGATATAATCAGTATCTTTCCCTTTTCCTCCATAAGAAAGTTGTTGAGCACTTCGGAAAATTGCGGGAGAAGGCTCTTATTGAGAAGAGCTTCGTTACCTGAAATCTTTCCCTCAAGGGCAAGCTTTGCAGAAACCGGGAAAATCCGCACTTCGCTCTCCATCGCCTTTGTGAGCACATCCGTGGAGAATTCCATCGACTCAAGGAGGTCAGGCTCGGAGAAATAGTCCGCCTTACTGAGGAGAAAGAATATTCTTTTTGAATACTCCCTCACATCCTTAAGAAAATCCAGTTCAGCCTTGCTGAGCGGCTGGTCAACTGAAAGGAGAAACAGTGCGGCATCCGACTTCGGCAAATACTGGTAGGCAACATCGGTGTTATGCTCGTAAACCGACCCTACGCCGGGAGTATCTATCAGTCTCACCCCGTCTTTTAGGTAGGACGAGGGATAGGTAATAATGACTTCCTGCACATCCTTCTCGTTCCGGGGATTTCCTTTTTCTGTTACATACCGGGGAAGGCTTGCCAGGTCGATTTCATTCACCCTGCCATCGTTGAAATACACTTTGATATTCAACGTATCGCCGTATATGAGGATTGTTGCTATAGATGTAAGAGGTACAACAGCGGTGGGCAATATTTCCGCTCCTAAGAGGGCGTTGATAAGAGTGGTCTTGCCCCTTTTAAATTGACCGAGGACAACGAGGTTAAATACATTATGTTCGATTTTTTCTCTGATTTCTTCACATATGTCAACAGTAATGCTTTCGATTGTCACAATCGAGTCTATGCACTTTACGATTTCTTCTTTGAGGTATGAATATTTATCAAGAACCATTTAAACCTCCTATGCCATTTTACCTGTAGGAGTGATTTTGTTTTCCCAAAAACTAAAAAACTCCCACCAAAAGTTTCTTTGGTAGGAGTTATCAGTCCCGATCAATCGGGACGGTTGAGCGAACTCCATCGCTTTATTAGAATCTATCTTACCACAATACCTGCGTTGAATTCAGACCTATGCGAAGCACCAGGAAATGTTTCCATCTTTGGAACCGGGCAGATATCAATTCGTTCACAGAACGACTTCTATTTCAGAAAATACTGTGAAATATACCTTACGGCAAGAAAAACAATAATTACACCCAGCATGAGCTTAATGGCCTTTTGGGGCACGAATTTCTGAAACCGTGCTCCGAGATATATGCCGACGAATCCGCCCGCTCCAAAAAGAAACCCAAGCAGCCAGTCAGGTGAAGTAGCCATCCCGGCCTTTGCGGGAATGATGCTATAGAAAACTACCCCTGCCACTGAAGTTATTAATGTCCCCATTAGGGCAGCGCCTGCAATTGTATAAACGGGAAGATGGAATACCGCAACGCAGAATGGCGCAATAATGGCTCCGCCGCCTATCCCATAAGTGCCGCCAATAACCCCTACAAAAAAAGCAAGGAAAAACATGGCTATTGTGCTGTATGAGAACCTTTCTCCCCAGAACTCGTATTCTATCCTTGTAAAACTTGCCGAGATGGTTTTGACGACAGCCTCCGGAGGGAGACCCGATGCCACTCTGCTCTTTTGTTGTTCTTTAATCTGTTTAGTTCTTTCCCTGAATTTATCTTCGAGGGCCTTCATCTTTGACTTCCCTGCCGAGGCTTTTCCCGTCAGTTCATAGATAAGGCGCACGCCTATATAGAGCAGGACACATCCTACGAAGAGCTTGAAAGCCCTCGGATCGGGAAGATACAGAACTCTGAGATAGTATCCTATGAAGACGCCGGGGAGGGTTCCTATAATGACAACCCACGTCAATGGCCATGCCATTCTCCCTTCCTTGAGGTAACGGTATACTCCGCTCGGAATCGCAACAATATTAAAGACAAAATTAGTAGCGCTCACAGATGGGCTTGTAAAATTGAGGTAACTCATCTGGAATGGCAATAAAAGAAAAGCACCTGAAACTCCGCCCATGGATGTGAAGAAAGATACGACCAGCGCAACAAGGGGAGGTATCCAGGGAGCAACCTCGACTCCGGAAGTCTCGAAATACATAAAAACCTCCTTAAATATGTTAATCTATTAACACGAATAAATGATTTATCGTGTTAATAACGTTATCATATAACATATCAGATGTCAATAGCATCGTGAATAAACAAAATACTCGGTGGAACAACGAGATTGCTTCAGGATAAAGCCCTTCGCAATGACAGATTACGAAAACTCGTTTTGTCATTGCGAGCGGAGCGAAGCAATCTCAAGGGTTTACAATTTCACCGAAAATCGCCGTGAATACACTTTAACGTTGCACAAAATGTGAGGAAAAGTTTTGCAACCTGCAGGTTATAATAAGTAATGTTTCGGGATAAAAAACAAGTGCCGCAGTCGTCCATGACCGAGCGTTCAAGCCATGCACGCATTGTCTCAATGCCGCATGAATCCAGCTGTCTTGATACGGTCCAGATGAATCGTCTGGAACAATCATTTCGAAGCTGGGCAGACAACACGCCACGGGATGACGTTCGTTTGTCCCGCAGGCGCATCCTGCTGATATTCCTTTTGATCCGTTATACCGGAGGTAAACTTAACGAAGTGATAGCCCTTAATCCCTTTCAGGATGTTGATTTCAAACATCACATGGTGTTTTTGGGGAGAACGGAAAAGAAAAATATCCGGCCACCGCGGGAAGTGCAGATACCGGAAGTACTCTCTGAAGAGATCAAGTCTTCACTGAATGACCCTGCCTTTAAAAAATATCTGGGCAATTTCTTCAAAGTGGACCCCGGCCATGTTCGCCGCAAATTTTACGAACGGGCATTAGACTCCGGCTTTCCCCCTGCAATGGGCGCTCCGGAAAACATACGGAGATCACGGGCTATAGAACTCATGCAGAACAATATGCCGTTACCGGTTGTGCAAAGGATGATGGGCCATTCCACGCCCAACGTGACTGCTTCCTATGTTGAATTTTCCGATGCCGATATGCGGCAAGTGGCAAAACATTGCATTGAAAAGGAATCGCGTCGTAAAACAAGCGCCCGGAACAGCTTTTTCGGGAAAATCAGTTCTATCAAAAAGGGAGACATTCAGGCAAAAGTGGAGATGATTACTCTGAGCGGAGATAAAATAACAACAATAATCACCAGGGACAGTCTGTCAAGGCTTGGGCTCAAAACGGGATCTTTGATTACCGCAGAGGTAAAGGCCCCCTGGGTCATTTTACAGAGAAGCGATACGGAACCAAAATCTACGGCCGAGAACCGTTTTTCGGGAACCATTACCCGTATCAGCAAAGGGGAATTAACCACAGAATACATCGTGCGCATTTCTGATGGAACAGAGTTGTGCTCAATAATTACAACCGACAACACATCCCAGATGGAGTTTCAGAAGAATGATAAGGTATGGGCAACATTTACCAGCTTTGCCGTGGTGTTGCATATCGACTGAGAAATCTCAATTATTTCACGACTATCACTGTACACGGAGAGAGCTTTGTAATATTCTGTGAGGTTGACCCCCATACTCTTCCGAATATCTTCGAATGCCCCATGAAACCGATAACCAGAAGATCAAAATTCCCTTCCTTTGCATAATTTACGATCGTCTCGACTTCATGGCCGGCCTGCACCTTTACATGGAGTCTGATCCCGGCTTTTTTCGCCTCTTCTGCCGCCTCGTCATTAATGGTACGGAAAAAGCCGTTCGCTTCCTTCCGATACTCTTCCACCTCACCGATCGTTGCCGCATAGTGCGGCACCCCCTCTTCTACCGATATACTGTGAAGTTCAGCGTTATATTTATTTGCGAGATCAATAGCGGTTTTCAGTGCCTTCCTTGCTCCTTCGGAACCGTCATTGGCTACTAAAATTTTCTTAAACATATAGAATCTCCTTCGCCGGCTGAAGCCTGCAGCTACTTAATCATTCCCCTCCTTACCAAGGAGGGGAACGGGGATTCTAACAATACCCCACCATACCTCCCCTTGGAAAGGGGAGGATTTTTTATTCTTTTTTCATCTCAGGCTGAAACCATTTCTGAGCAATAATTGTCGGCACTACTGCTGAAAGTATAACAGCAGTGACCAATATTGTATATTGCTCCTGATTTATGATTTTATTCGTGTACCCAAAGAGAGCCGATATTGTTCCAAAAGTGAGCCCTGTTGACATAAGGAGGGTAGTGTACATGCTCTCTTTTTTCCCAAGCTTAAATGCCTTTGCAGCAGGCCAAACCCCGATAAATTTAGCCGCCATCTTCACCAGCAGGAAGATAAGGATTAAAAGGATGCTGTTCCACATTGCAGATAGTTTTACCAGGGAGCCGGCCTTTAAAAAATAAAACGGCGTCAGCATGGTAAAGGCAGTGACCCGCATTCTGTGGCTGAGCGTCCTGTTTGCAAGAAAAAAGGGGGCAAGCACCATTCCGACAAGATAGGCCGGCAACACTGCCTCGCTTTTTGCTGACAGGGCAAGCCCGCCGAGACCAAAGAGCAGGAAAAAAATGAATTTAGTTTCCGGCTCACTAATTCGGCTTCCAACTTTCTTAAAAAACCACGGGGTAAATTTAGGGAGAAGGAAAAGAACTATCGCCATTATGACAAGAAAGAAGACCATAGCTCTGTCATAATTCGCAAAAAAAGCGCCCAGCGCCAAAACCGTTCCAAGGTCGGTAATAAAACATGCAGCAAGGATAAGTTTTCCGAGTTCTGTTTCATTGTAGCCTGTCTCTATCATGACGGCATACACAACAGCAACAGAGGTGGTTGAAAGTGAAATTCCTGCAATCGCTGCCTGCTGGAAAGTCCATCCTCCGATATAATATGCATACGCCATGGCTCCCAGAAAAGGCATAAAAAAACTTAAAAATCCTATGCCGACGCTCTCCTTGAATTTCTTCCGCAATATCTGAGGTTCAACTTCAGCGCCTGCAAGGAAAGTGAGAAGAATACTTCCAAAACCAGCCAGAAAATTCACCCATTCAGTTCTCTCAAGAGGGAGGAAATTCCCACCTATCACACCGACCATTATTTCGAGCAATGCAATCGAAATTGCAATCCTTACGGAAAGAAGGGTTGCGACGAGCGCAAGCCCCATCCATAATGCTGCCTGAAACCACTGGTTTTCCATTTCCAGCGTGCCTCCCTCTTTTGTCAGACAAGGTCAAAAATCAAAACCCCTACCGAAACTTGTTGGATTTCAGTAGGGGTCATCATTTCCGGGTGAACGGAACGGTTTAAGGCGAACCCCATCGCCGACGGTCTATTATGCTATCAGGAATTTATCGTTGTCAATGGAAA
>JAGVOC010000220.1 GCA_020052975.1 Desulfobacterales bacterium
ACCCAGCGATTCAAAGGAGTAGATAATGCCGGTAACGGTGCCCAGGAAGCCCAGGAGAGTAGAGACAGTAATCATGGTATCCAGAATACCCATATGGCGACGCATATTTCTGATTTCATCAGCCGCGGCTGATTCCATAGCCTTAGTCATGGAAAACTCACGGTGCAGTATGCCGCTGATCAGGATACGGATAAGGTAGTCCTTCGAACCGGTCACCTTAACCCTCACAATATCCCAGTTACCAACACGGCAAAGTTCAAGAACTTCATCCACAAGCGCCTGATTCCTGTACCGGTCCGACTGAATCCAGAATATGGCCCGCTCAATGACAAAGGTCATTGCTATGATTGAACAGGCCAGGAGCGGATACATGACCGGCCCGCCTTTTAGAAATAAATCCAGCATAGTCTGTCGTTCTCCTTCAAAAATAGTTCAAACAATAATTTATTTTATTAAGAATTTATGTCTGACTGCTGTTGACCACATAATTCATTCGTTTCAGGACGGGGACCTCGTCATAGAAGACACACTCATTAAGAGCGCTGAAATCCTGTTCAATCCTGAATATATTCTGCAGGGGAATTCCCAGCAACTCACATATAATAATACGGTTGACACCGCCGTGGGCAACGATGGCAATTTTTTTTCCCTTTATTTTTGCAATGATATCATAGAAGACAGGCATGACTCGAGACCTTACATCCATTGTGCTTTCACCGCCAACCGGGAAAAATTTAAGAGGGTCCTTTGCCCAGGCGCCTAACTCTCCCGGATACGTTTGCATAATTTCATCAAAAGTCATGCCCTCCCAATGTCCAAAACCGCGCTCTCTGAAATCGGGAACAATGACCGGCTTTAACCCAAAAGGCCGGCCAATAATTTCAGCACTCTTCGTGGCCCTTAGCAAGTCTGAACAATAAACGGAATCGAGTAAATTGTCTGCGCCCGTCGACAAGCGAATTTCGTTTGTTTCATGAATAAGATAACTGGCCTGCCGTTCCATCTGTTTCTCGCCTTCCTGTGAAAGCGGTACATCCAGATGGCCTATGTATCTCTTTTGTTCAGCATTGATCGTCAAGCCATGACGAATGATATAACAAGTTGTTATCATAATAATAATTTATTTTGAATAAAACCCTAAAAACATTAATAGGAATATAACCTCACTCATTTCCGTAATTGCGCCCAAATTGTCACCGGTGAGTCCGCCGAACTTTTTTGCAAAGAAGCGCGACATCAAAAAAGATAAGATATACACCGATATTAAGATGGCAATCATTTTCAGAAGCATTATTAATTGAGATACAAGCAGAAGAATTGCGGCGGTTATGCCCAATATAAAACATGTCGCTATGAACAACTCCCAGGCGCCCGTCTGTTCGATGAAGATTTTCCCTAAACCATCGCTCCGGGCGCTTTTGGCATGAAAGAGGGCTGGAACCATGCTCCAGCGGGCGAGCGCCGGGGTCAGGACCAGCGCGACGTAAGCAGTTGAACCCGGCAGGAAATCAACGTTCTTGAACAGAAGATATTTTAATAAAATGATCAAAACAATAGAAACAACTCCGATCGGGCCGGCGGCGCTATCCTTCATGATGGCTATCATTTTTTCTTTGCTTTTCCGTGATGCCAGGGCATCAACAGTATCGGAAAGCCCGTCGAGATGAAACCCGCCGTTACTTAAGACAAGTACCACGACCTGCAGTGCGGCAACGATATCATATGGAAATATCCGGCCAAAGATCGCAAATACCAGGGCAAGCAAAAATCCCTGTATCAGGCCAACCAGAGGGAAATAGGCGCTGCTCTTGCCCATATCGTCCATGTTTGCATGAACAGACCCGGGCGGCACCGGTAAAATCGTAAGAAATTGAACTGCGCCAAGTAGTTTCTTCAACATCCTTTAACCCTTGTTATTTATTCTGATCAGAAATTCCGGCCTCGCTGAAGGTCGCCATTTCCCGGTAAATTTTAAGTCCTGCGTCGATAATGGTCATGGCAAGGGCGGCCCCAGTGCCTTCACCCAAGCGAAGGTCGAGGTTCAGGATCGGCTGTAATTTCATATGGGCAAGCATGGCCTGATGTCCCTTCTCCACCGAATTGTGGGCGGCAAACAAATAATCGGCAACATCCGGATTCAGGGAATACGCGACCAGTGCGCCCGCTGTTGAAATGAACCCGTCGATAACAACCGGAATTCCTTTCTCGGCGGCGCCCAGGCATAGACCGGCAATGCCGCCAATTTCAGCACCGCCGATTTTTGCCAGCACATCTAACCCGTCCAGAGGATCGGGGCGATTTACAGAAATTGCTTTGGTGATGACCCGGATCTTATTACTGAGAGCAATTTCGTCGATACCGGTTCCCTTGCCGGTAACATCCGATACAGATTTTCCGGTTATGACCGCGGCAATTGCCGATGAAGGGGTCGTATTGGCAATGCCCATATCACCTGTTCCAAAGAGCCGGTAACCCATGTCAGCATATTCCTGCGCCAGTACCCTGCCGACTTCAATACATCGGACGGCCTCGTCGTGCGTCATGGCCGGCCCCAAGGCAATATTCTTCGTCCCATAGACTACTTTCCTTGCAACGAGTCCCTTCAGGTCGTCAAAGTTATATTTCACCCCAATGTCGATGACAACCACATCTGCTCCGGCGTGCCGTGCGAGCACGTTAATTCCTGCTCCACCTTTAATGAAATTAAAAACCATCTGGGCGGTCACCGCCTGAGGGAACGCACTAACGCCTTCTTCTGCCACGCCGTGGTCGCCTGCAAATGTGAATACAACCTTTTTTGGTATCTCAGGCATTTCAGTGTTGTAAATCGCAACCAGTCTGCGGGCAAACTCTTCCAGCCGACCGAGGCTACCGGGCGGTTTCGTCAGGTTGTCAAGCCGTTGCTGTGCAATCTTATATAACCCGGTTCTTACGGGTCGAATATTTCCTATCAACGCCTTCATGTTCATAAACAGCTCCTTTTAAAACATAATTCTATCTTTTCAACTGAAGCGGCAATCCGCTGACTATAAGATAAACTTCATCGGCAATTTGAGCGACCTTTTGATTAAGTTGTCCGGCCATATCCCTGAAAATTCTCGTCGATCTGTTGCTCGGTACGATTCCCATACCTACCTCATTGGAAACCACGATTATCGTGCCCTTAAATTCAACCATACACGAAAGGAAATCGTCTGTTACTTCCGTTATTTTCTCTTCATGATCCGGGTATTTGCCGAGGAGATTGGACATCCAGAGGGTCAGGCAATCAACAACGATCGTATTATACAAACCCAGTATCGGCCTCAGCGCCTTTCCGAGGTAGATCGGCTCTTCGATGGTATTCCACCGGTTGCCCCTCTGCTTCCGATGCCTCTGAATCCTCTGTCCCATTTCCTCGTCAAGAGCCTCGGCAGTGGCTAAAAACAGTTTCTTCCCCTCTAATTTTTCCGCCAGTTTTAGGGCAAAATTGCTTTTACCGCTCCTGGCCCCGCCTGTCACCAAAACTATCATCCAATAATCCCTCTTAACTTTTTGATCAAGACGATATTCTCTTTGTGTTTTTTTACAGCTACCCGGAAGTAACGGGTTCCAAGGCCATGGAAAGTACCACAATCCCTTATCAGTATGCCTTCTTGAACCAGTCGGTCTCTAAGCTCCGTTGAGTTTAAGCAGATCCGGTTGGCCATGTGGACGAGGATAAAGTTGGCTGCACTCTCATAGGTCTTCAAGCCGGGGATTTCATCCAATGCATTTCTCAAAAACTCTCTTTCAGTTGTTACATATTTTCTTGTATCCTTTATGTAATCCCCATCAAGAAGGGCCTTTGCCGCTGCCCTCTGTCCCAGAGAGCTGACCGTCCATGGTGGTTTATTCTCCCTGATCTTTGCAATACAGGATGTTCCGGCTACCATATAACCGATCCGAAGCCCCGGAATGCCAAAAAACTTGGTCATTGACCTCATGACCATCAGGTTGGGAAACCTGAAGATCTCTTTCTTGACGGATTCCCCCTCTACAAAATCCATGAAGGCCTCATCAACTAAGAGCAACGTCCCAACATCGCTCGCTCTTGCTAAAACACGACAGAGTTCATCCTTATAGGTGAGGAGACCGGAGGGGTTTGCCGGATTGCAGAAATAGACTATGTCAAAACCATCTCTCAGCCGGGAGCAAAGGTCGGCAATCGCCAAGGGAAAACCCTTTCTCGCCTCTGTTGGGAAGTACGACACCTCCGCACCGACCATCTTGAGGGCCTTTTCATACTCACTGAAGGCAGGAGTAATGATTAATGCTTTTCCGGGTTTGAATACCATGGGTATCCGGTAGATAAACTCCGTCGAACCGTTCCCCACGAGGATGTTGTCACGATCGATACCGTGGTATTCCGACAACCCTGAGATGAGATCAAAGGAATCAATATCGGGATAGTTCAAGACGGAATCTGCTTCCTTTACTATTGTTTCCAGCACTGCAGGCGGATAGCCCAGTGGATTTATGTTGGCGCTGAAATCAATAATCCTGTCCTCATCGATCCCGCATCTTCTGGAAATCTCACTGACATTGCCGCCATGTTCGTTCTTCATTGTTTTATTATCCATAGAGTAATTGTGCAAATAATGGCCATCAAGAGGGACGAGGTAAACATGATGGCCCATACTTTCTTTACATCTTTTTTATCCGTTTCCTTCAGTCTGTCACCAATAGTGGGCTTGCGGATGATCTCTCCAGAATATATGTTTTCACCGCCGATCCGGATGCCAAGAGCCCCGGCCACTGCCGCTTCCGGTATCCCGCTGTTGGGGCTTGTGTGGTTTCTACCGTCCCTCCGCATAATCCTCCAGGAATCCCGCCAGTTAAACCTCAAGATGAAAGAGGCTATTGTGATAATAAATCCGGTAATCCTTGCCGGTATCCAATTAAGGACATCGTCCATCTTTGCGGAAAAACAGCCGATGTCCATGTACTTAGCGTCTTTATATCCTACCATGGAGTCGAGGGTATTGACTGCCTTATAGGTCATGGCGAGAGGGAGACCGCCAACGGCCAAATAGAACATTGGAGCCACAATACCGTCCGACAGGTTTTCTGATACCGTCTCAATAACGGCTCGCAGGATCTCAGCCTCATCGAGATTGGCGGTATCCCTTCCCACGATCATGGAAAGGCCCTTTCTTGCCGCTTCCATATCCCCGCGTGTCAGGGCGTCTATTACAACCCTGCTTTCCTTATAGAGAGATCTGGCAGCGAGGGTAAGGGAGGCAAGCAGGGCCGTGGTGATCATACCGAATAATGCGCCGATAAAGAAAGAAATCTCCGTTATCCCGTAGGTTATGAAGAAAGCGGGGATAATGACCGAAAACCACAGAACTATCCCTCCTTTTTTCTCCGAGGCATGGGTGGTGTGGGCACGTATCTTCCCCTCGACGAACCTCGTCCACCTTCCGATAATGGCCACAGGATGAGGGAACCAGCGAGGATCGCCGACGATGATGTCAATGATGTAAGCACCAATAAAGACCTCTACTGTCATCATTTTAGGTAAAGACCGGCTCTTCCGGCGAAATCGACCACCAATTTTCGGAATTTATCGATGATTTGGTTTCCGATCACTCTACCTTCTCCAAAAACCAGCGCGTACGTCGGCTGTCTCGGCCCTTGTTTTTCCTTTCCCATCCCCTGTATATACATAGACATCCCTTTTCATATCCTTACTCCTTTTTTTCTTGCGTCCTGTCAAAAATCTTTTCCTCACCGGTAACCGTTTCTGCCAATTCACATTCCGATATATCGAGAAAGTGGTGCTGATCACGGGTGATCTTTTCCGCTCTGATGATGTTTATTCTTTTTTTGAATATAGGGCTCGATACCACGAAGGTATGATATTCTCCATTCTCACCAGAGATATCAATACCCCTGACCTTCGAGATTTCTCTGACAAAATCTTTATCAATCCAGCGTCCCAGCCATTCCGGGCCCAGCAAATCCTTCCTGGTAGCCACAATAACGGCTCCAAAACCGGCTTCTATCAATTCCTGTATCAGATTCTCCCTTTTCTTTTCACCCCACAGAGGTAAGACAGCGCTTATTCCTGATTCCTTACTGACCCTTTCTACCCATTCTCTATGCGCTTCGACGTCAATGTCTCCAAAAATACCCACCTCAACTCCTTTCTCTTTCAAAGAGGAGACAGCCTTCTTAAATTCTGTTTCATAACTTTCCCATGAACTCCTCACCTGAACAACAGGAAGACCTATTGCCTCCCCCTGGAGCTGCAAAATTCTTGTCCTGATGCCGTGAGATCGGGAAACCTCTCCATCTTCAGCTATCATACTCAAGAGGTGGGTTATCTGGAAACTCTTCATTGCCCTGTAATAAGACAGAGCCCCATCCTTACCGCCGCTCCAGGAAACAAAAGCCTTTAATTTTACGTCCTTCTCCATTCTGTTACACCTCCACACACACGACAGTGAAATGCCCTCTGATCCATCCCTGCACTGCAACACTCACAGGTTTTCTGCCCCCTTTCGGGGGCAGGGATTTCGCCTACCACCTGCGAGTATATACGATAGTAGTAAAAATGTTCTTTATTCCAGAATTTTATCGGGGATTTTCTCCTTTCCTCTTCGAACTCTTCGTCCGACACCTTTGCTGCGACAATCTTTCTCATCTCCGTCATGCCGGAGCCGTATTCCAGAGGCCTTTTACTCTGCCAGAGTATTTTTTCCGGCAGCACGCCTTCAAAGGCCTTCCTGAGGATCCACTTTCCCCACGTTTGTCCATTTTCTTCCCTAACCTTGAGATTAAGGGGAATCTTCTGAGAGAACCTCACAAATTCTTTATCCAGAAAAGGTTGTTTGATATGGATCCCAAAGGCTTCCCCAATTTTATTCGAACTGAATTGCATAGTTGAATGCATCCGGCGCATGTACCGTTCGAGGTCTTTCATCTTTAACATGAAATCATAACCTGCAAAGATCTCATCGCCTCCGTCACCTGTCATCATGCTGCCGATCCCCAGACCCTTTGCATATCTGAGTCCCAGATAAACAGTGACATCGTTGGGAACAGCAGGATCAAAACTTCTGAGTATCCTTATGACTTCGGGAATTGTGTTGATGGCCTCTTCCTCCCCTATCGTCTTATGGTGATACTCGATATTGAGAAACTCAGCTACCTGGGCAGCATAGTGCCTATCCTCCCCATACGATTCGAGCCCGATGGAGACTGCTTTCCCGTCTTTTGCATAGGCAGCTGCAAGGGAAGAATCCAGACCTCCGGAAAGGAGAATCCCCTCGGCTCGATTTCTGCTAACCGCTTCGGTAAATCTTTTTTTTAATTCGTGAATAATATCGTTCACAATCAAAACTCATAACCCACACTGAAAAAGACGGACAGCCCGGCACCTGGATAAGAACAGAGTGTTCCTGTACCGGTATAATCATAGAAAGTATTTACATAGGTTTCGTATCCCTTATCAAACAGGTTATTGCCCGTAAGGGTAGCTATCCAGTGGTCATATAAACGCTGCTCAATCTTAAGATCCACCGTCCAATAGGAATCCAGGGTCCGGGAAGGATTGATATCGGTGTCTTTATCATATTTTCCGGGTCGCTTACCCACATAATTAGCCGTGGCAGTTGCATTGAGACCGAATTCAGTCCAATAGGTCAGACTCCCTTTGAACTGGTCATCAGGAGTATACAGCGCCTGACGTTTAGCACCATCTTTTTTGTTTTCTATCGCGTCAGTGTTTGTGTAGCTAATGGCCAAAGTCAAATTATAAAACGGTCCTATTTTTGTTCCAAGTTCCCAACCATCAGCCTCATAGCTATCAAGGTTTTGCGGTCTATAGAAGAAACTGCTGTCAGGAACCCAGCGAATCTTATTGTCAATATCCCATTTAAAATACGAAAAGGTGATGAATATTTTTTTATTGAAGAACGTTTGTTCAGCCGTTGCGTCTGTATGCCATCCTGTTTCAGGCTTTAGATTGGGATTGCCTTCAGTTCCCATTCCCCAACCCCAGTCTTCATGAGGCCAGAAAAGGTCGTTAGGTGTCGGCGCCTTAAAATGCTTTCCTCGACTAAATTTCAGGGCTGTATCTTTAAATGGGTTGACAATCAGACCAAAACGGGGAATATCTTCATATCCGAAAGTAGAATGGTCTTCGTGTCTTAAGCCGGCCAGTGCTTTTAAATACTTGCTGGGACGATACTGGGCTTCTGCATACGCGCCCTTGGTGTAAAGGTGAGCCTTAGTCGTGGAGCGTGTATCAGATTGCCGGTTGCCGTTGTCGTTCAGCGTAACACTTTTATTTTTCCAGTCGTAACCCTTGTATTCCGCGCCTATCAGGAGATTTGCACCATCAAAAGGTCTCAGATCCAGATTCCCTTCAACGCCCGTTACTTCATTGGTCGTCCACGTTTCCTGACCCGGCACACCTCCCGTCCAGGAATCATAGTAACGCATAAAGTTATAATTCTCCGTATGTGTATAGTCGCCCTTGAAGTTCAAACCAAGCCATTTCAAAGGATCGCTTTTTACCTGGAAAACGACGTGACCATCTTTATCACCGCCTTCATCAAGCGTACTCGCTGCGTCACTGCTATAAACCTGCACTCCCTTAGCATAAAAATTTTTTGTTCCGGGAGGCGGTTCGACGCCAGGTCTGCCGTATTCCCGGTCAATGTAATCACCATAGAGGCTCACATCCAGAATGTCTCCTTTATCGTAAATCAACTTGAGAGAAGCATCATTATGGGTAAGGTTGCTGTTGTCTCGAAAACCATCGGTTTCCTTTCGACCCGCTGTTAAATAGTACCCAAAATTCTCTGTAAGAAACATTCCTTGTTCGGCCGATAACTGATAAGTATCCTGAGTACCATATCCGGCGGTTGCTTTGAGATCCATCTTGTCACGTTTCGGTCGTTTGGTTATAATGTTTACGGTTCCTCCCATAGCTCCCGAACCATAGAGAAGAGACCCTGACCCTTTCACCACTTCAATGCGTTCGATACTGTTCAGGGGAATTCGTGCCACATCCGCTACACCTAGCGACGGAGAGTTAACATTCACCCCATTCACGAATACCTGTGTTGCGTCACCACCCATACCTCGAAAGTGAATTTCTTGAGAAGCTCCGCCGTAATTTCCATACGTTCTCAAGTCTGTGCCCAGTTCATTTGCCAGAAGTTCCCCAATAGTTTTAGCCGCAGACGTCTCTATATCAGTTTCGTCCATGATGATAACCGCATTGGGGATGTCCTTCCGCTTCTCCGGGGTCTTTGTTGCGGTCACCACAACCTCCGGCAGTGTGGCCATCCGGACATCTTCCTTTTTATCTGTTTCTGCAAGACAGATCCCCGGCAAAAGCAGAAGCGCAAAAAATACTAATACTTTCAAACGCTTAAACATGATGCTTTCTCCTTTCCCAAATTAAAAAAGTTAATCTGGGTCCGGGCATAAAAAAACCCGGACCGAAATGAATCGATCCGGGGATTTCCCATTTTTATCCTCTGATCAGACAGAATACCCCGGTCCTCGGAGGGCATTCACAAATTCAGGCAGGTTTTCTGACTTACGGATCATCCTACTTGCCGCACCTTCCCGAACCTTAAAACAGCCAGTGGTTTAATGCGGTTTTCGTCCCCGATTACAGCGGCGGGCCCGTCCCCGATTTTAACGAGGTTCCCTGTTATGCTTAAACGATACCCTTGCATAACACCCCCTTTTGCCCGATTACCGCGTCAGGTTCAAATTTCAATCCTCGAAATACTCAATGTATTCCTGTGGTTGATATTTTCGCCTTCCTTGTACTTGGCCAAAATTGGATGTTCTTCAACGGTATCGACGTACAAGCGCCTGAACAATTATGTTTGTTATATATTTATATTTTCAAAGTCAATACATAAAATAACAGGGAGCAGGGATAGGGGATCAGGGGTCACGAACATCGAACTTTGAAGTATGAACTACGAAACATAAACCAGAAACCTAATCTTTTATTTTCATGAGTCTTTCCGGTACCGGTGTTACGCGCGGGAATCTGCCGAGAGGACTCTCATCTACCAATAGCGTGCATCCGTAAGCCGCTTCAAGGGTTTGAAACGTCAGCACTTCACCAGGTTTCCCCCGGCTTACAATTTGACCTTCCTTTAAAAGGAGCAGGGTTCTGCCGTACATGGCGGCAAGATTCACATCGTGTGACACCATAACAACTGTAATATCTTTTTCCTTTTGTAATTTTTCCATAAGATCCATGATCCGGGTCTGGTGTGCAAGATCAAGAGATGCGGTCGGCTCGTCAAGAAGAATAATTTGAGTCTCTTGGCAAATCGCCCTTGCAATGAAAACACGCTGACATTCACCACCGCTTAACTGATGTGTTTTACGATGAGCCAAATGTTCCAATCCGGTAAATTCCATAGCCTGTTTTGCTATCACCAGATCTTTTTCTTTCTCCAGGCCAAGCATCCCCAAATGGGGCGAACGCCCCATCAGCACCACTTCAGATACAGTAAACGGAAAATCGATCGGAACAGTCTGAGGCACATAAGCAATTTTTCTGGCCAACGCTTTACGGGTATAATTTTTTATGGGGTTTCCGAACAGTTCAATCTGACCATCACTGGCGCTTATAATACCTGCAAATAAACGGAGCAATGTAGTTTTGCCGGAGCCGTTTGGACCTATAATAATGAAAAAATCACCTCTTTGAATATGAAAAGAAAGGTTTTTGAGTATTGAGGTGTTTCCGTATGAATAATTCAGATTGTTGACGCTAATTGCCGGGTTCATTGCCGGGACCTTTTAAGTAAAAATATAAACAAGGGGGCACCGATAAGAGCTGTAATAACACCGGCCGGAATTTCCCCCTGTGAGGGAAGAATTTTAGCCAGAAGATCGCAAACAACCATGTACGCGCCGCCGCCTAGTACACATGCCGGCACCAGAATGCGATGATCGGAACCCAAAATAAGCCGGAACAGATGAGGTATGACCAGCCCAACAAATCCTATCAGGCCGCAATAACTGACAGTTGTGCTGACCATGAAGGAAGTGGTGATGAGCAGAGTAAGGGTCACGATCTTTACATTTACTCCCATGGTTTGAGCCATATCTCTCCCCATAAGGAGCAGGTTCATTATATTTGAAAGCCAGAAAATAAGAATAAAACAGGGCAGGAGGGCCGCCGCAAGGAAACAAACCTGTTCGATATCGGCTGTTGACAAGTCTCCCATAAGCCAGAACATTATATTATGCAGCCGGGCATCTCGTGTCATAGAGATCAGAAACATAATTACAGCCGAACAAAAAGCATTGACCATAACGCCGGATAGAAGAAGTGAGTCCTTTTTTAAAACGGCCTGCCCCGGTGACATTATAAGGAGCATGACCAGAGTGCCAATACTTCCGGTGAAAGCCATGATACTGACACCCGGAAAATATGATAACCCAATAATAATCCCAAGAATGGCTCCAATTGCGGACCCACCGGAAATACCGAGTATGTAAGGTTCCGCTAAAGGATTTCGCAGAAGCGCCTGAAAAACAAGCCCCCCTAAAGAAAGGGTTGCTCCGACCAGTGCCGCCAGTATCACACGGGGTAAGCGGATCCTCCAGATGATTGCTTCCAGAACAGAATCCGCGCTTTTGTTCATCAGCAGTGTCCGCCATACATCGCTGAAGTTACTCCCGGTTGATCCGATGGAAATTCCCAGAAACATGACTCCGGCAAGCAGAATCGACAGGACAAGGGCAACAAGCAGAAGCCGTTTCAGAAAATGGAATTTCATAGCTATTTCTTATCTCCGGACAGCCCGGGATGAATCAATTTAACCAGCATCTCCAGTCCATCAATAAGGCGGGGTGACGGACGGTCAAAGAGATCGGAATTTGCATTATAGATACGCTTATTGTGAACCGCCGGAATCTGCGGCCATTTATTCCATTCGGCCAGGACCTGTTCAAATACATCGCTTCTTTCCATTGAGGTGATAATGACAACCTCCGGGGAAAGGGCGATTAGTTGTTCCCGGCTGAAACGCGGGTAGGGTGTGTCTCCGGCAGTCACGTTGATACCGCCGGACAGCATAATAAGTTCATGGATATATGTCCGGGTGCCTACAGATACAATAGGCGCTGCACCAATCTGGAAAAAAACCCGGGGCCTGTGTGACGTTCTCTCAACAAGAGCCCTGACATGCATGATCCTGGATCGCATCTTTTGAACCAGAATATCGGCCCTCTCACCTGCACCAAGAATGTTGCCGATCGCAAGGATTGTTTCCATGACTGATTCCAGATTTCTCGGATCCACGGCATAAACCGGTATCCCGAAAGATTCCAGCCGATCTATTACGTTTTTCGGGTTTCCGTCTTTTATTGCAATACACAGGTCAGGTTTTAAGGATACGATTTTTTCGAGATCCAGCCCGACGTATGAGCCAACTTTGGGAAGCAGCTTTGCTTCAATTGGAAAATCGCAATGGAGTGTCACCCCTTTTAAGCGATTTTCGCTATTCAGGGCAAAAATGATTTCGGTAATATTTGGCGCCAGCGATATAACCCGTTGCGGGTTTTCCGGGATAAGCACTTTTCGTCCCAGCTTATCAGTAACAATACCGGCTGTGGCAGGGAGTTCTCCAAAACAGAGCCAGATGAAAATCATGAAAATATTGATCAGACTCCGGAATTTCATGTGTTCACTGTTCACCATAAAGGGCGTTTATAAGCTTATTGCTTTCTTTGAGAGAATCCCGGCAGGAGTCTTTGAAAAAATCCCAGACACTTTCGAGAAAAAGCAATCCTTTTTCATCCTGACCAGATAAAAGGGAGTCTCTTCCTTCATCAACAATTGATAAAAATAGATCAAGTACATCACTAAAATGTATGTTCTTGCTGATAAGGCTTTGATAGAGGCCAAGGTCCTGGGCGAAAAGACGTCCGATAAGGTCATAATTAATTTTAAAAACAGGGGTGGAGCAGGAAAGTGCGATATTATGACTCATATTCATTTTCTGAAGCGTCCGCCCCATGCAAATTGCAAGAAAATGGGTAAGTCCCTGAACTATGGCCATATGCCGGTCATGCGACGAAGGATCCATGAGGCTGACAACAGCACCTTTTGAAGTATATTCATCTTCAAGCCATTTCAGCCGTCGCTCCCCTCTGCCAGGACATAATATAACGTTCTGACCTTTTATGGAATCTGTAAAGGGTCCGAATAACGGATGTGTGCCTATTACATCGGCTTCAGTATTATCAAGCATATTTTTTACTGCCGCTTCCTTCAACGAACAAAGATCCATCAAAAGCTGATCTTTGCGCAGGAGAGGACCTATTTGTCCTGAAATTGCAGTTACAGCATCAAGAGGAACACTCAGGATAACTACATCGCATTCTTTTATTATGTCTGTGTAAGTAATTTCGGTTTTTCGGCCTGAAACCAGAACCATGTACCCGGCATCGGAAAAGAAATCCCTGAACCACCTTCCCATGCTTCCCGTTCCGCCGATTATACCTATTGATATCCCTTTTCTCATCTGCCGATGGCTCTCTGTCTCAACAGATGATCGGCCAGAACAAGGCTTACCATCGATTCACAGACCACATTAATCCTCGGTATTGCTGAAACATCATGCCGTCCTTTTACGGATATGGATCTTTCGTGCCCTGACAGATCAACAGTCTTCTGTTCAATAGCAATAGACGGAATAGGTTTTACGGCAATCCGTATCACAATATCATCTCCGTTGGATATTCCGGCAAGAATCCCGCCGGAATTATTGGTCGAAAAACCTTCCGGAGTTATAGGGTCGTTATTTTCGGAACCTGTCATTGATGCGGCTTTAAAACCGGATCCGATCTCAACCCCCTTGACGGCGCCTATGCTCATCAAGCCTTTCGCTATATCGGCATCAAGCTTGTCAAAAACAGGTTCACCAAGGCCGGCAGGAACTCCTCTAGCCGTTATTTCCACAATGCCTCCGATGGAGTCGCCTTTTTTTTTAACGTCATTTACACGTTTTTCCATTTTAAGAGCAGCCTTCATATCGGGGCAGAAAAACATGTTTCCGGATACGGCGTCATGGTCACGCGCTCCTGCTTTGATTCCTCCAAGCTCAATTGTATACGCGCATACGGTTATCTTCTCACGCCCTAGCAGTGCTTTTGCAACCGCACCGGCAGCCACCCTCGCAACCGTCTCCCTTGCCGAAGCCCTTCCTCCACCCCTCCAGTCTCTTATTCCATATTTGGCCTGGTACGTTATATCTCCTTGCCCAGGCCTGAAAATATCCGCATATTTTTTGTACGATTCTGAATCAGCATCGCTGTTCCTTACCATTATCATAATGGGAGTCCCGGTTGTCATCCCGTTGAAAACGCCCGACATGATGATTGCCTTGTCCGGTTCCTTTCTCGAGGTACTCGCCGGCGACCCTCCGGGCTTCCTCCTGTCCAGCATATCCTGAACAGCCGATTCATCTATCGGAATTTTCGGAGGGCATCCGTCTATGACGACGCCCACGGCCTCCCCATGGGATTCTCCCCAAGTTGTTATTCTGAACAATGTTCCGAATGAGTTTCCCGGCATTATCGTTTTTCCTTAACAGTTTCTATCAGTTTTATAATGTCCCGGCATACACCGCTTATATCAATATAATCCGTATCAATATAAAAATCCATCCCCTCTTCATAAAATCGATTACGGGCCAATAATATTTCGTCAATCTCTCCGGACGTTCCTTTTACGGTTAGGGCCGGTCTGAAGTCTTTTGTTCCATGATCCTTTTTTATTCTTTCTCTTATCGTCAAAGGTGCTGCCCTGAGCCACACAACAATGCCCGTTTTTTTCATACACTCTACATTACCACTATCAAGAACCGCTCCTCCGCCTGTTGCAACAACATGTTTTTCGAGCGCAGAAAGTTCCCTGATGATATTTTTCTCAATTCTCCGGAATTCGTCCCATCCTGACGTTTCAACAATTTCAGAAATTGATCTTTGGGTGCGCTTAACAAGTTCGGCATCGGTGTCTGTGAATTTCATGCCAAGATTTGCGGCAAGAAGCCTTCCCACCGAACTCTTCCCGGTGCAGCGGTATCCTATAAGATATATGTTCATACCAGCTTCAGTCTATCTCCCGGCCAAGAGACTCAAGAACTTTCCAGAAATCCGGAAAAGACTTTTCGACACATTTTTCATCTTTTATGAATATTCCTGGAATCTTAAGCCCTGCGATCGCGAAACTCATTGCAATCCTGTGATCATTGTATGTATCAATTTCAGCGCCTTTTGGTGATCCTCCCTTTACGACAAGATCTGTTCCAAGGCACCTTGCCTCTACGCCTGTTTTTGATAGTTCATTTATAACGGCAGACAACCTGTCACTCTCTTTTTCCCTGAGATGACCCACATTTTTTATTAGTGTGGTGCCTTCGGCAAAAGATGCAACAACGGCAAGTGTCGGAACCATATCGGGCATATCTGCCATATCAGTCTCAATTCCGGAAAGCCGTCCACCGGTTACAGAAACACCATCATTTTCAAACAATATTTTACAACCCATCTTTTCAAGCAGCCGGACAAACTTAAGGTCACCCTGGGAAGATTCTTTTGTAATCCCCGCAACTTTTACCGTGCCTCCTGTAACAGCAGCAGCTGCCCAGAAATACCCTGCCTGTGAACAATCCGGTTCAACATAAAAAGAACCGGCTTTGTAAACCTGGCCTCCGTCAACAAAAAATCTGGCAAATCCATCACGTTCAACACGTACCCCAAACCCGGCCATTATATCAATAGTCATGTCAATGTATGGTTTTGATACAGGCCCTTCAGCGATATATATTTCAATCCCATTCTCGGTATATGGAGCAATCAACAGGACCGAAGAGAGGTACTGACTGCTGACATTGCACCTTAAATCCATCCTGCCGCCCCTGACTTTCCCTCCTTTAACGATAACAGGAGGACAGCCATTATTGTTTACCGAACTGGTCCAAATTCCAATGCTGTTTAAACCGTCAAGCAAATCTTTAATCGGGCGTTCAAACATCCGCTTTGTCCCGGTAAGAGTGTATTCACCTTCACCAAGAGCCGCTACGCCGGTTAATAGACGCATTGATGTTCCGGAATTTCCTAAATATATAGGCTTCTTACAAGCCTTAAGAAGACCATTTGTGCCGTGAACAACAATTTCATCATTTACATCTTCGAGTATTTGTACTCCCATCTGTCTCAATGCTTCTATGGTAAAAGCCGTATCTTCACTTTTAAGGCAGTTCTTAATTGTGCAGATTCCGTCCGATAAGGCTGAAGCAATCAGGAACCGGTGAGAGTAGCTCTTTGACCCCGGAACATTTACTTCGCATGAACTAATATTTCTTGGCAATATTTCTATCATATATACTATTTTTTCTCATTAAATTAGGACGCCGATTTTCGCCGATATCCGCAGATGGACAGGCTGTTAGGCTGTAGGCTGTTAGCCAATCCGCCAAACAGTACGGCGGACAGCCTAACAAGCTACAGTCTTCAGACTAAACTTCTGCGTTCATCTGCGTCCAAAAAGGAAATTCCTGTACAATTAAATTATTGCAGATTAAAGAGCATTCAAAACAGCCTTTTTCATAACATCGACCGGAGCTTTTATTCCGGTCCATAATTCAAACTGGAAGGCCCCCTGGTGAACGAACATGGAAACACCATCAATCGTAATGCAGCCTGCCTTTTCAGCTTCTGTCAACAAACGGGTTTTCAACGGATTATAGACGATATCCATCACAACCATACCCTTTTCAAGATACCTTCTTTCTATCGGCATTACATCCGTATGAGGCGTCATTCCGACAGGAGTCGTATTGATCAAAATATCACAATTCATTTTACCGATATCGTTTAACGGACGATAATCCGCGGAAAGATCTCCCGCAAGCCGTTCCCCTTTAACCGTGCTCCGGTTTATGACAGTTATTCTTCCGCCTTCTTTCTTTATACAGAATCCGACAGCGCGGGCAGCTCCGCCTGCCCCGATGACTGCAATGTTTTTTCCTTTGATCACCGTCTTTTCAGACAAAGCTTTTACCGCGCCAAGTCCGTCGGAATTATACCCCTTGAGACACCCGCCATTATTTATTATCGTATTTACCGCACCGATTTTTAAAGCAATATCGTCCGCTTCATCCAGGTACTTCATTACCTCTATTTTGTGCGGAATCGTAATGCTGGCTCCTTTTATGCCGAGAGTTCTTACCGAGATAAGCGCATTTTTTATATTTTTCACGCCAAAGGCAAGATAGATGCCTTTGTAACCGGTAAATTCAAATGCCCTGTTATGCATAACAGGGCTCAAGGTATGGGACACCGGATCACCAAAGACGGCATAAACCGAAGTATTTGCGTCGAATATCATTTTATCCCTTTACCGGCCTGATTTCTTAAACGATCCGTATATGCCTTCGCTTGCCAGCGGGTATGATCCAAGGCATTTCAGGAAAAGACAAAGTTTTTTCATTTTCTTTATTGTCCCGGCAACAATTTTATCTTCAACATGCCCTTCAAGATCAACGAAGAAAAAATAGCTCCAATTTTCATGCTTTGTGGGCCTTGACTCAAGTTTAACCATGTTTATCCCTGCTTCGGCAACCGGTTTTAATGCTTTGTACAATGCTCCCGGAACATGAGATGTTACAAACATGATGGAAGTTTTGTCGGAACCCGTTCTTTTTATATCATCCTTTCCGATAACAAGAAACCGCGTTGTGTTCCGTGATATATCTTCAATTTTTGATGCCGCTACCTGAAGATTATAGATGTGCGCTGCCTTGCTGCTTGCAATAGCGGCTGATTTCGGATCATCTGAAGCTTTTCGTGCGGCACGAGCAGTGCTGTCACATTCCACAAGAACAGCTCCGGGAAGCTTCTTCTGTATCCATTTCCTGCACTGGGCAAAGGCCTGAGGATGTGAATAAATTATTTCTATTTCACCCGGTGTATCACTCTTTGACAGAAGATCGTGGGATATAGGGTGATATAATTCAGCGCATATTTTTAAATCCGATTCAAAAAAAAGGTCAAGAGTATAGTTAACCGAACCTTCAATGGAATTTTCCACCGGAACCACTCCATAATGGCAAGCCCCTTTTTCAACCTCGCAAAATATATCCCGTATTGTCGTTTGCGGAATAAAGTTAACAGACTGACCAAAGTAATTAATGGCAGCTATATGTGTAAAAGTAGCCTCAGGACCAAGATAGGCAACCGAATGATTCTTCTGGATTTCACGTGACGCTGCAATTATCTCCGCAAATACATGATGAAGGGCGCTTTTGCTCAGCGGCCCTTCATTGAGGCTGTTTAGCCTTTGAATCAGAGTGCTTTCACGTGCAATATCGAGCACCCTGCTTCCTTTTTCCGCTTTCATCCTGCCTATCTCCCTGGCAAGAAGAAGCCGTTTATTTATAAGATTCAGTATATTACAATCGATTTCATCGATAGAATTCCGCAAATCAACGATTCCGGTTTCAGGAGTGTTGCTTTTCGTTTTATTGTTTTTTTTCATAACTGTTGTTTTGCCTGTTGCCTTTAGTTTATATGAAAATCCCCCCTTACCCCCCTTTGGGAAAGGGGGGATGAGGGGATTTTCATGCTTTGTTGTGTCTGCTCCAGACATGGGGGTAGATCGAAGTTCGTTCTTCGATATTCGATGTACGATATTCGTTATGCGATGTTCCCGATCCCTGCCTCCTGATCCCTGCCCCCTGATTTTTATTTTTCCATTATTGTCTCTTCTATCTTATAGCCAAAATGTCTCCCCATTTCTTCATAAGAGACTAAAACCTTATCTCCCTTTTTTAAGCTTACAACAGAAACCGGTTTTCCATCCCGTCCTGTCAGTCTTATCGTTTCGGCATTCTGAAGAATAGTTGAAATCTGTCTGCCTGAAACACCGGCTTTTACAAGCATAAGAGGACGTTTTTCAATTTTTAATCTCCCTATGACTGCCGGAGTCATATTCCCGGTGTAATCTGTTATAAGGACCTGATCGCCTGCGCAAAGCTCGGAAAGGTATTTGGTCTTTCCGTCCGGAATCCTTGTATAGGCATGCACCGCCCCGGCATTAACTCTGAAAGGCCTCGGTAACACATACGGATTTTCAACTGTTTCGGCATGAACAAGAAACAACGCGCTGCTGCTGTTACCGACAAGCATGCCCTGCCCCGGAACCATGGATGTGCATGTATCAACACATACCCTGTCTCCCATCCCGACAGGAATGATTTCAGTTATCTCGGCTTCTTCAAGAAGCACCTTATCAGCCGCTGAATTCATAATGGACAATATCTTTCTTAGTTCTGAAACATCGTCAGAATAATAAAGTATGTGCTTTACGCCTTTTTCAAGTATGCCCCATACTGTCTGTGCTTCTTTAAAGCTTTGAACCATAGCAATGACATCGGCGCCCTTTGCTATAAGATTCTCAAGTGGAATCACGGTCCAGTCGCTGCACTCAAGAATTACTTTCCTGCTCCGGCAAAGTTTTATTATTTCATCTTCGTCTTCACCGCTCTTTATAGTATAGAAGATGACATCTTTACCGATTATTAAATCTCCGTCCTCTGATATTGTCTGAATTTTACCGAGTTCTCTAACTCTTTCCGAATATCCTTCAGGAACAACGATTCCGTCAGCGCCGCCCTCAAGAGCGGTAGTGACAATATCCTTATTCCACGGATCAGCTTTCACCCATATTTTTCGCATTTTCTTATCCTTCATATATATCGAAACAGCAAATCATGACGGCTTCGTAAAAAGTCAAAAATCCTGTCACTCCCGTGAAAACGGGAGTCCAGAACTATTTGAAAAAACTGGATTCCCACTTTCGCTGGAATGACGGAAAAGAGTAAAAAGCCGACTTTTTACGAAACTATCATTAATTACAACCTCGTAAAAAGTTTCCGCAGGAGCGAAACCTGCCTCACAAACAAGCCTACTCAAGGAGCTTAAGCGCATATTCTACGCTTACGCCATCATGAACTATTGCCGATATAGCCTGGACCATCTTTGTCGGATTTTTATGCTGGAAAACATTACGGCCAATTGAAGCGCCCGCACCTCCGGCTTCTATCGAGCCTTTTACCATTTCAAGTATCTCCCTGTCTGAATCCATCTTGGGGCCTCCGGCTATGACAACAGGAATTGAACATCCGGCCACAACTTCTTTAAATGTTTCAACAGACCCGGTGTAAGACACCTTTACAATATCAGCTCCCATTTCATTTCCTACCCTGGCCGCGTGTTTTATAACATTTACATCGAACTCGTTTTTAATTTTCTCTCCCCTTGGATATATCATTGCAAGAAGCGGCATGCCCCATGTCCTTGCCTCATAGCTCACCCTCCCGAAATCCTGGAGCATTTCCTTTTCACCACCATTTCCAAGATTAACATGGATTGAAACCGCGTCTGCTCCAAGCTTGATAGCTTCCTCAACTGAGCAAACAAGTGTTTTTGCATTCGGATGCGGAGAAAGGTTTGTTGAAGCGGACAGATGAATAATAAGACCTATATCCTTTCCTCTCCGCCTGTGCCCTGCCCCAACAAGCCCCTTATGTTCAACAATTGCATTTGCACCGCCGTCAGCTACCATTTGTACTGCGCTTTTCATATCCCCGAGACCTTCGATGGGACCTAATGATATACCATGATCCATTGGAACAATTACAGTTTTTCCCGTATTCCGGTTAATAATCCGTTCAATCCTGATCTGCTTGCCTGTGATAGTCATCAACAACCCCTCCCTTTTAAATGCAAAAGGCCGTGAAGCATTTTATCTCCACGGCCTTAAAACTAAAAAAGCCGTGGGTTCAAGCTCCACCCATGGCTTTTTGCGCTCAGTATGTAATTACCTCAACGCACCACAGGCAGACCGGTGCTAAAGTAGTAACAATAAAAACCGGAAAATCTACCTGTGAATTTATTCATCGATTTATTTTTCCCCCTCCAAAAACCTGTTAATTTTCCTGATTTTTATATTGTCAATTATTGCATGTCAAGCACTTTTTCAGTTTTCTTCCAATATCTTTCCTTCGCCCGGGTAAATCACACGCTGATCAATTGGGGTCTGGTGATAATTTTCGGGCCATCGTCCTGTTTGAGGCTCAGACCCTTCAAGGGCCAGAGAAGAAGGATTAACATCTTTCATTTTAGGATTTTTCCTGATGTCGATCCGTGGAACAGGCGCGCTGAATTCAATAGGAATATTATTTGGATCAAATGCATATATGGAATGGATAAATCCATGATCCATCAATTCAGATACCCAGATGCCTGCAGCTTCCAGCCTCTCTTTTATTTTCCACAGATCTTCATCGGTTTCAACACCAAAGGAGATATGATCAAAAGCAAATGGGCCTTTCACAGGAACACCATGATCCTTCTCCGGTATCTTTTCGACTTCATTCCATTCAAAAAATGCAATCATATCTTTTTCAGAAATCTCAAAAAAATAATGCCTGTAGCCGCGGCGCCCCAAACCTGCCACCAGACGCATATGGAGCAAATCACGCCAGAAGCGGATTGTCATATCCATATCTTTTGTTGCCATCGCAAGATGATTTATTCCTGTGAACTTAAACATATCTTACCTTTTTATATCCTGAAACAGCGCAATCCTCCTTAAGCAGACCGGAATGAAGACTTTTTACGGAATTGTCATTCCTTGATACCTTCTTAAAAAGTACAAATTCAGACGGCAAAGTAAAAAGCTCATTATGCAAGGCGCGCGAATCTTGAGGAATGAAGCGTACTTATTGGTACGCTGCAATGACGAAAGATGAAGC
>JAGVOC010000473.1 GCA_020052975.1 Desulfobacterales bacterium
TCGAGGTGCCGCTCAAATGACCAGGGTTATTATCGCAGACGATCATGTCATATTCAGACAGGGGCTCCTGAATCTGCTGAAATCCGCGCCGGACCTGTCGGTCATCGGAGAAGCGGGTGGAGGGGCGGAAACCCTTGAGCTCATTCTCAGAGAGAGACCCGATATCGCCATTCTCGATATATCGATGCCGGGGCTTGACGGCTTCGAGATCCTCCAGAAGATTCAGAGCATGGGAATCGCCACAAAGGTTATTTTCCTCACCATGCATAACGAGACCCTCACCGCCAGGAGGGCGCTGCAACTGAAGGCATCCGGTTACGTTCTCAAGGACAACGCCTTTGAGGATCTGCTCTATGCGGTGAAAGCCGTCTCCGCAGGCGGGACCTTTATCAGCCCTTCAGTCTCCGAGAGGCTGATGAAAGCTTCTTCTGAAGAGGGGAAAGAGGTTCATATTCTCACCATCCGCGAACGCGAAGTATTAAAGCTCATCGCATCCGGGTTCACCAACAAACAGATCGCCGTACAGCTCTTCATCAGCGTCAAAACCGTGGAAACCCACCGGACGAATATCATGCAAAAACTCGACGTCCATACAACCGCCGACCTTGTGAGGTACGCGATAAAAACAGGCATTCTGGAGAAGTAAGACAGCCAGCCTCAGAATGCATTCAATTTTTTTCGCCAAGGACATCTGGAAAATTCACCATTCAAGCTGCTGCAGATTCTCATAATTTTCTACGGCACACCACGGAATTATAGCGAAATATTATTCCTTGAAGCAAAATGAAAGAAGGATTTTGAAAGGGCAAAGACACACTTCAGTTCTTCTCACGGTAACAAACGTTTCTGCATAGCCTAATAAGTCTGCGCATTTCTCCGGGAATCATTTATGAATAATGAAGATTTGACCCTGAGGTAGTTCTTTCTGTGAACCCGAGCAGCTTATCACTTAAAAACTGCTTCAGGTTGTCCAAACAAACCTGGCCACCTCTATTATAAACAGTAACAAAATTGAGTCCCCTTGTTTTTTACTGCCTCAAAATTTGACAAAGTAAGTGTTTTCTCTCATAGTAGAGCCAAGAAATATTAACTGTTCGCTTAATTATCCAATACCTATGCCTCATAAGTGCTGAAGATGTTTACAGAGTAGCTCTCTTTTTATAAGGGAGGAAACTTGAAAGAAGCAAAGGGATTGTGAGCAATTATTTCAGCAAAATAGGAGCAGGAGCAGGAGTCCTTGAAGATGAACTGGCGGCAGGAGAGATTATTCACATTAAAGGCCATACTACAGACGTTGCAAAGAAGATAAAATCTCTTCAGATTGAAAATAAGAATATAGAAAACTGTAACAGGTTTTTTAAAGGAGATTTCTTTGAGGAAAAAAGATATTTTTGAAGAAATTATAGATACAGGCAAGAAGCGTGGGAAACTTACTTACAATGAAATAAACGATGCTTTTCCTTCAGAGTTTGTTTCGCCTGGAGAACTATCAGACTTTATGGATCTACTACAAGATATTGGGATTAAAGTTATAGATGATGAGGAACTCTGCTCTTACGATGAAGAAGGTTTAGAGGAAGAGGAAGAAAAGCATGAAAAGACAGAAGACATTGTTCAGACATATTTCCACTCGATGGGGAATATTTCAATACTGAAAAGGGATGAGGAAGTAGCGCTTGCGAAGAACCTGGAAGAAGGAAATAAAATTATTAAGGAAATTGTTATAGCTCTGCCTTTCTATGAGAGCCTCAAATCGAGTTTGGAGAGAAAAATCGGAGAGCTATTGATCAATTCAGAAGAAGACACAACAGATGCAGCTATTGAAATGAGCCTGAAAGTCCTTGACAACCTTATGATAAAAATAGAACTGGCAGAGAGAAAGCTTGCAGGATACGGGACTTTAAGGAAATTAAAAGAAATAATAACTGAAAAAAAGAAACAAAATGTCAATCCTGTTCAACTCAACACCATTGCAAAAGAAGTGCAGAATGAGTATAAGCGGGTTGAATATGAAGCAGGGGTAAAGATTCGCGAATTAAAAGCGATGTGGGACAGAATAACTAGGGCAAGGCTCCTTGTGTGCGAAGCAAAGAATGAATTAATAACCCGGAATCTGAGATTAGTAGTGAATATTGCCAAGCATTATATCGGGAGAAGTCTTCCCCTGCTCGATCTCATTCAGGAAGGGAATATCGGTCTCATGAGAGCTATAGATAAGTACGACTATACAAAGGGATTCAAGTTCAGCACTTATGCAACATGGTGGATAAGGCAGGCAGTAACAAGGGCATTAATTGATCAGACAAAGACCATCAGAGTGCCCGTCCATATGATTGAATTTTATAACAAGGTTTCTAAGGCTTCCAGAGAACTTATATCTCAGAGTGGAAGAGAACCCAGTAAAAAAGAAATTGCCCAAAAATTAGGTGCTCCCATAAAGAAAGTCGAAGATGTCTTCAGGGTAATACAGGAACCGATAGCTCTTCAAACTCCCATTGGTGACAAGGGGACAACAATTGAGGATTTTGTTAGTGATATTGATAGTCCCTCCCCATACTGCGACACAGAAAGAAATAATGTCACCGAGCAGATACTAATGGTTCTTAATACTCTCACTCAGCGGGAAGCGGAGGTTATAAGAATGAGATTTGGCATAGGGGAAGATAGAGACCACACCCTCGAAGAAGTAGGGAGACACTTTTCTATTACACGTGAAAGGGTAAGACAAATAGAGGTAAAAGCACTGAGAAAACTTAAACATCCAAACAGACTTAGAACACTAACGTGCTTAAATAACGCATTATAATACATCAAGATTCTGCATGGTCCGGCTGCCAAATTCTTTATACTTCTTTACTGTCTCATCGTAAAGAGCACTGAGAAGCATACGGCATGGGGCAGGAACAAAGATTAGCGGTAGAAAGACCCTTCCTGAGCGCTTCCTTTTTCTCCTTCTTCCCTGACCGTTTTCTCTATATTCTTTACAATGCCTCTCTCTTCTGCCTCTGACAATCCTGCGTCTTCCATGCAATGAGCAAACTGATTGGCTACTGACGAAAATCATCACCTCCCTCGCCTATGCTTTATATACCCACAACTTAGAGGAAATCAATATTTAGGCACCAATGCAGTCCTTCATTCGATGGTAGATATCCTTCCGGTGGCCGATACCAAGAACTATGATCATCGAGCGATCGAATTCAAAAATAACGCGGTAGTCGCCGACGCGGAGTTTCCAGTATCCCTTCAGCGTCCTCCTCAAAGGCAAGGCATACTGTTCAGGATACATGGTGAGTTTTGTTTCAATCGCACTCCTTATCCGCACTTTCATAGCAGTCGGCAACGCCGGGATATCATTTTTCACTACTTCCTTGTGATAGCTGATAGTAAACAACACTTCAACCCCAGGCCTTCTTATGAGAAACAAGCTCAGACTTCTTGAGAGATTTCTTCCTCTCATCCGCAAGTGCAGCCAAAGCTATGTCCTCCTGAATCTCCAGTGCATCCTCGATGAGTTCCTCGACAACAGAAGACATCGAAAGACCTCTTGCTTCTGAAAGGGTCTGCACATCAGCATAAATACTCGGAGTTAAAACGACATTTATGCGAGGGTTCTTAGTTGGCATAAACACCTCCCTTTTCTTTTCTATAGTGTAACACAAATAGCACACTATACAAAAGTCGGAAAAGGACATTGGCCATGCGCATTTGTGTCGGAAAACAATAACAGTTTCTATACCTGCCACCTATTGGTCTGCAGATAAACCAAGACGTCATTCGGATCGTACCTTGCCCTGTAACCTGACTGTTTTTGCCATACAATGAAATTAACCCGAAAAGTGCAGTTGACCTAAAATAATATCCCAAAGAAATTCTCCTTTCGTATTAGAATCAATAGGTTTCGGGACCATCAACTCTAAACGAAA
>JAGVOC010000366.1 GCA_020052975.1 Desulfobacterales bacterium
AATACAGGAGTAAGAATACAGAATACAGAAGAAAAACAATAACATGGTTATTCTGGCTCCTGACTCCTGGCTCCTGTATTCTCATGTTTCGTTGTGCCCTCTCCGGGCATGGCTGTTAGTTGATAATTTCCTTGATTTTATTTATCAGAATCACCCTGTCCTCTTTTTTAAACTTAAGCGAACGTTTATATGATTCCAGGGCGTTTTCCCGGTCATTCAATTTCAGATATGCATCCCCGAGATGCTCAAGTATTACCGGGTCATCAGCAACGATGGAAGTCGCTTTTTTCAAAAACTCAACGGCTTTTGCATAAAGTCCTTTTTTGAAGTATACCCATCCCAGGCTATCCGTAATATACCCGTCGCCCGGCTTATATTTCAGTGCTTCAGTAATCAGCCGCTCTGCCTCATCAAGATTTTCTCCTCTATCAGCATAGGTATAACCAAGAAAATTAAGTGCATTCGAGTTTTGGGGATCAATCCTGATAACCGTTTTCATCTGTTCAATAGTCTTTTCTTTATTTCCACCCTTGTCATAGACAACTCCCAGCCGGAAATAAAACCTGGAATCATCAGGTTTCATTTCTATTGCCTTTAAGAGCACCTCCTCGGCATTATCAAATTCTTCCAGCTCTTCATAGAATAAGCCGAGATAGAACTGATATTCCGGGTTATCGGGGTCTTTTTCAATCACATTCTTTATGTGGGCAACCGCATCATTCAGCATTCCTTTGCTTTGGTATATGAGAGAAACATGCACCGCAGCATCAGGATAAAACCTTGAATCACTCTTTACCTTCAGGAAATGTTCGAGTGCTTTCTCTTCTTTTTTTACAGAAAAAAAGGAAAGCCCTGCTATATGGTGCAAATCAGAGCTTTCAGGAGCACCTTTTAACATCTCTTCTACGATCGTTATCGTGCTGTAATAATCCCGTTTATCAAGGAATGACTGAATTATATTGATAATAATGTCAAAGTTGGAGAGACTCTTCCGGCCGAGATTATGAAAAATCCTCCCGGCCTCCTGATGAATTCCATTCATTTTGTAATAATAACCAAGCTCAAGAGCCGCTCTTATGTTATCCGGATTTTTTTCGAGTATCTCATTTAATATCTGGATTGCTTTTTCCTTTTTACCCTGGATTTTATACAGATTTATAAGTTCATACCGTGACTCATCCAAATCCGGTTTTAATTCTATCGATTTATCGAAATATTTTTCAGCCTCTGCATAATTCCTCTTTTGCCCCTGAATCTTCCCAAGATAAAAATAACCAAGATAAAAATCGGGGAAATTAGCTGCGAGCTTCTCAAAAACAGCAATCGCCTTATCCGGATTACCCTCTTCTATGTAAAGGCTGCCAAGCAGCAGGTATATATTTTGTTGTTTAGGGCTCTCTGCAATAATCTTTTCATAGGCCATCTTAGCGTCATCAGTCTGTCTTAAGGAGTGCTTTATCCTCCCGAACATAATCAGCGCCCCTATGTTTTCAGGATCTTTTTTGATTATCTCTTCGACAATCGCCAAAGCTTTTTCATTCTCTTTCTGCTGCAGGTACAGGTTGACAAGTTCTCCCTTAAGAAAGAGGGATTCAGGATCAAGATCAACAGCGCGCTTCATGTATTCTATCGCCAGCCCGGTATTTCCTCTCTTTCTTAAAATCTGAGATTCGGTGAAATAGAAATATCTGTTTTCAGGAAAAGAGTTCTCAGTTTTGCTCCTGTCGGTGGGAAGATGTTTCACAAAAGAAGCGCATCCTCCCAGAAACAATATAAAAAAAGTGATCGTGATTAATTTGGCTGGTTTAAATTTCATTATTTCATCACCACATTGTCTATATACGATACAAAATCAGGCATTTCTTCTTTGACAAACTCCCTCATCTTGGTAATTATGCTTTTTTCTACCTGGCGCACACGCTCCCTTGATATACCGTAGCGATCGCCAATTTCCTGTAAAGTTGCAGGATTGTCGGAAAATATGCGGAGGTCGAATATTTCATTCTCTCTTTTCGACATGCGTTTTCTGAATATCTCAATCTTGCTGTGAATGAGGGTGTCCATCTCCTTTTTAGCCATCTTCTCTTCAGCAGATTCAGAATCGTAACTGATAAATTCAATTTTTTCTGAATCTGAATCATCCGTCAAAGGAGCATCAAGCGAAACATCCCATCCGTCAAGCCTTTGATCCATATCAACGACTTCCTTTTCAGTCACTCCCAGTCTTTCAGATAAAAGCTTGGGTTTCGGGTCAAAGCCCTGGTCAATTAAATGTTGTTTTTCCTTTTTCAACTTGAAAAACAGCTTTCTCTGGCCCTGTGTAGTCCCTATCTTTACAAGACGCCAATTATCCATAATAAATTTCAATATATAAGCCTTGATCCAGAAGGACGCATAATATGAAAACTTTACATTTTTATATGGATCAAATTTACGAACCGCCTGCATCAACCCTATGTTCCCCTCCTGAATAAGATCCAGAAGGTTTTGCATCCACATCCTCTGGAATTCGAGGGCTATTTTTACGACAAGCCTGAGATTTGAAGTAACCATTTCATATGCCGCGTCCCTGTCATCATGTTCAAAGACTCTTACGGCAATCTCGTGCTCCCTTTCTCTTGACAGCAGTTTGTATTTAGTAACATCCATCAGATAACGCTGAAAAGGATCATACTTTACGAGAGACTTCTCAGAAGCCTGATTCAATTTATTATTTTTATTTACCATGAAAACAACACCTTATTATTGAAGCTTGCCGCCACAAGCAGCGGTCCGCCTGATGCGGAAAGCTTCAATCTGGTCAGTTATTAATTCGCATCCCGAAAGACATCTCATCCATTTTTAATACCTTCATAAAAAGTCAAAACCCGACTTTTTACTTGACGGGAAAGGGCTTCCCCTCTCCCGCCGCTTGAAGTAAATTCAAGCGGTTCCACCCTCACCCCAGGCCGGGGCTTAATCGCCCTCAGCCTGTTGATGGACTTTTTAAGAGTCCATCATTCTTTCATGCCCCCAATTTTTTATGGACATGCAAGAAGCGGTATGATATCAGGGAAATCCCGCGCCTGTAGCTCAGCTGGATAGAGCAACGGACTTCTAATCCGTAGGTCGCACGTTCGAATCGTGCCAGGCGCGCCATCTGTTTACCTTATTTTATGTATTCTATCATAATATCAAAATATTTCAATCCGAATTAATTGAAGCTCCCTGCAGCAAGCTACGGAGAATCTTCGACAGTAAGGACTTTTTATCTTTTTTTGATTCGCTCGCTCACCCCGCAGCAAGCCGCGGGAAATGCACTCGCTGTTTCGGTTCAATATTAATAGTATTTGAAAGGAGAGTTTGTGTCAGGCATAGTAACAATCTTAAAAATTATTGCTGTATTTGCAGCCGCAACATTGCTTGGTAACATGTTTCTTGATGAAGTCAAAAAAAGTTATATCAGGAAAGAACCCTGGTTCAAACCCTACTTATCATTGCCCGGGATTATTATCATTGCAGCCACATTCTTCCTGCCGATCCTTATATGGATCATAAAGTGAAACTGCCGGGCTTGCTAGAAGCAGGCCGGTCAAATAAACAGGGCACTATTCATTACGATCTTTTCCCGAAAATGGTGTCAATTTTACACATAACCATGCAGGGAAGCTCCACGGCAAATTCCAAAACGAATCCTATCAGAATCAACAGGTAAATAAACGGAAGTTTAATAAAATTGAACTTTACAGTTTCATATATTTCTTTAATATTCATAAATGATAAACTCGTAAAAAATCAAAACTTCAGACGGCAACCGCATAAACATTACAGTATTAATTAGACGATGTTTGAATCTTTAGGTTATTATTTCTTTTCCTGCCTTCAAATCAACATAATTATCTTTAAAAGCCTGCTTAACCTTACTGATACTCCGGCAGAAACAGCTTCCCCACCGCAAGCAGCGGGGTATCAAGAATCCGGAAGTCAGAAGAAAAGAGACATTTCACTGCAAACGATATAACACTTATCATCTGAAATATATTTTTTCAAATCAATCGTTTTCTTTTCAGCCGAATATTGCCGAATATTCTTGACTATTGCAGTTATATCGAGATATTTATCAAATAATTGAATTAGTTATTCGAGAGCTTTAAATAACTCACATTAGCCATGTCGGGCTATGGGAGCGCAGACGAACTGCATGAAATTTATGATAAGACATCAGGGACGGAGTATATGACATGGGCTTTTCATCTGAAAATGAAAAAATCGGTCTTGCATTTGATCCCGATCCGGAAAGTCTCTCCAGGGATAAAAAACTCAACAGGCTTTTAAAGTCTGTTCTGAAAGTAGTAAAAAATTACGCCGAAGATCAATTAAAGCACATAAAACAAAGTACAAATATCGGACTTGCTCTTTCGAGCGAAAAGAACATCGACAAACTGCTTGAGATGATAGTCCTTGAAGCAAGGGCCATGTCAAACGCCGATGCCGGGACTCTGTATATTTTAGACGATGAAAGTTTGCATCTTAACTTCAAGATAATGCAAAATGACACCATGAACCTCAGGATGGGCGGAACAAGCGGAACCGAGATAAACCTTCCCAGCGTCCCGCTTTATCTGGATGGAAAACCAAATCATTCCAATGTATCATCTCATGTTGCCATTACCGGAGAAATTATAAACATACCTGATGTATATGAAGCTGAAGGGTTTGATTTCACCGGACCCAAGAAATACGACACTTCAACCGGCTATCATTCAAAGTCAATGATAGTAATTCCCTTAAGAAACCACGAAAATGATATTATAGGAGTTCTCCAGCTTTTGAACGCAAAGGATCCGGAAACCGGATACGTTATGCCATTCCCGAATGAATATGTTGACGAGATAGCCGCCCTTGCATCTCAGGCAGCAGTTGCTCTCACGAACACTCAGTTAATACAGGATTTAAAAAACCTGTTTTATTCCTTTATTAAAACAATAGCTTCGGCAATCGACGAAAAATCTCCGTACACATCGGGGCATATCAAACGCGTTGTGGATTTATCAGTAATGATTGCAGAAGCTATAAACAAATCAAAGAAAAAGCCTTTCGGCAGGAAAAAATTTGATGATAATGAGATGGAGGAAATCCGTCTTGCTGCATGGATGCATGATGTAGGCAAAATCACAACCCCGGAATATGTAGTTGACAAGAGTACCAAGCTTCAGACGATCTTCGACCGCATAAATCTTGTTGAAACAAGATTTAATCTCATAACGAAATTGATTGAAAATAAATATCTTAATAGAAAATTAGAGCTGCTGCAAAAAGGCGCAAACAAAAAAGAGATTGACAGTCTCGATACAGAGCTCGAAACAGAGCTCGGAAATCTTGTAAGCGACTTTGAATTAATAAAATCCTCAAATCTTCCGGGAGAATTTCTGTCGGATGATAAAATCAGCAGGCTCAAAGAGATAGCTGCCAAAACCTATCTTCTTTCCGGTGGAGAGCTCCCATATATTACAGACGAAGAACTGGAGAATCTGTTTGTAAGAAAAGGTTCCGTTACCGGGAAGGAACGCAAAATCATTGAAAACCACGCTGCTGTAACACATAAAATGTTAAGCCAGCTTCCCTTCCCGAGGAAGCTTCTCAAAGTCCCGGATTATGCTTCAGAGCATCATGAAAAGCTCGACGGGTCAGGGTATCCCAGGGGGCTTACCGCAAAGGATCTTCCATTGCAGTCGCGAATTATAGCGGTTGCCGATATTTTTGAAGCCCTGACTGCAAAGGACAGGCCCTACAAAAAACCGATGCATATTTCTCAAGTGCTCAAGATCATGGATATGATGAAAAAAGATAATCACATCGATCCCGACATTTACGACCTTTTCGTTGAAAGCAGACTGTACGAAAAATACCTGGAAAAGGAAGATCGAAAAGATGGGAACTGATAACATATTTTTTCTGGAAAATCTCGAATGGTTCGATGAAACAGGAAGGGAACTTGTTCACCGCATTCCTGAAAAAGGCTCCGGAGAGATTAAATACGGCGCACAAATGACTGTACGGCAAAGCCAGGCCGGAGTCTTTTTCTACAAGGGAAAAGCGATAGATGCCTTCGGTCCCGGGCGGCATACTCTTAAAACAGCCAATATCCCGGTCCTTACGAAATTAGCAAGCATTCCATGGGGCATGACCAGCCCGCTCAGGGCAGAAGTCTATTTTGTCAACCTTAAGATTTTTATAAATCTAAAATGGGGCACCAGGGACCCTGTCGCATTCAGGGACTCTCAGCTTGGTCTCATAAGGCTCAGGGCTTTTGGAATGTTCAATATGCAGGTGGTGCAGCCGGTTCTTTTCATAAACAGGATTGTCGGCACACAGGGAATATTCACTACATCAGAAATTGAAGAGTACCTTAATAAAGTGATAGTATCCAGATTCAATGACTACATGGGAGAAGCCCTCGATTCAATACTGAACCTGCCTGCAAAATATGAAGAAATAGCTGAAGGCCTGGCAAAGCGCCTCAAAACCGATTTCAGTCATTTCGGACTCGGACTCACAAACCTGTATATCAACTCAATTACACCGCCTCCTGAGGTGCAGCAGGCTATAGATGACAAGAGCCGCCTGGGCATTTTCGACAACATGAACAAGCTCATGCAGATGAAAGCTGCCATGGCAATGGAAAAAGCTTCGGAATCGGACGGTGCTTCAACCGGGATGGGCGCTGGGCTGGGAGTTATGCTTCCGGCAATGTTCGCTAAATATTTCAGCACTGATGAAAAACAGACCCGGCAGGATGGCGCAAAAGAAGTAACCAACTGCCCGGAATGCGGCAATTCCATTCCGACCGATTCAAAATTCTGCCCATATTGCGGACACCAGCAGCTTGTTTTCAGCCAATGCAGAAAATGCGGAAAAAACCTTACCCCGAATGCGAATTTCTGCCCGCGCTGCGGTCATCCTGCAGAAGAAAAGGAAAAGCCGAATATTTGTAAAAAATGCGGCGGCAACAATCTATCGGAATCCGTATTCTGTAACATGTGCGGTGAAAAACTTTAATTTTCACATAGAGCATAAATGCCCCCGGTGCGGCGCGCCTGCGATACTTGAAGAGACGGACCGCCTTTTCACATGCCCTTTTTGCCGTGTAAGGTCATTTCTTCTGGAGTATGATTATTTCCGGTACATTCTCCCGTGCCCGGATAATTCCAAAGGCCCTCCGATATGTTTTCCGTACTGGCGATTTAAAGGATTTCTCTATTCATGCGGTCCGGCCGGTACTGAACACAAATTCATAGACTTAAGCCGTCAGGCCCTCGAATCGGAATATTTTCCGGCATCACTCGGGTTACGAAGCCAGGCCTTAAAGCTCAGATTTGCACTCCCTGAAACCAAAGGAACCTTTATCAGGCCGGTTATATTGCCGGCAGATATCATTCACAGCACCAAAAAACTTTTTTCATCACAAAGGGAAGGCAATACACAGATTCAGTCATTCATCGGTGAAACGACAAGCATTATTTATGCCCCGTTTCATGTTATAAACAACAAGCTGTATGATTCCATACTTGGCATCCCTGTATTCTCCCAGCTTCCTGGTGATTTCGATATAAGTGATTATACAGCCGAAAATCCCGACTGGCCAATAGATTTCATCCCGGCACTTTGTCCCGCATGCGGATGGGACTTGGCCGGGGAAAGGGATTCCCTGGCGCTGTTATGCAGAAACTGCGACTCGGCATGGCATCACCGGAATAAGCGCCTGGAAAAAATCGGCATGGGATATATTCCGGGCGGAAATGATAATCACCTGTTCCTCCCCTTCTGGATGATAAGAGCCGGGATTTCCGGGATCGATCCCGGAGCATACGCGGATCTGGTAAAATCAGCCGGTCTTCCAGCAGCGGTTCAGGAATTCCGTAATGAAGTAAAATTCATATTCTGGATTCCTGCACTCAAGATTCGCGCCCACCATTTTCTTCGTATTGCAAAACAGATGACATTTGTTCAGCCACTTGACGAGATTACTGAAAAGGTGCCTGAAGGAACAATGCATTCTGTAACATTGCCTGTCACCGAAGCAATTGAAAGCCTCAAAATAGTCATGTCCGGCTTTATAGAATCGAAAAAGAATCTATTTCCATCACTAATCGATGCCGTTATAATTCCTGAAAGTTATTACCTTGTTTACGTCCCTTTCAGAACCGGGCCTCATGATCTTATCAACGAGAAATATCATATTGCTTTAAATAATAATGTTCTTTCAACAGCAGAAAATCTGTAATTATATTCTATGGTTCCTGGTTCATAGTTTCCGGTAATTCGGAGGACATTATATCTATTTATTCTTTATCGGCCTTCTGCCGGGTTTCTTTGGCTTAAGCGGATGATCCAGGAAAACCTCAAGATGTTCAAAAAATGACGGGATACAAAAAGATTGGCTGGCGACGATTCCTTCTCTGGGTTATATGATGCGGATAACCCGGAGCAACGATTCTTGCCATATACCCTTATCTGTCAGAACCGGAAAAAAGCCAATAAATAGGGGTTCATCCGGTTGATGCGAACTAAATAGTGCCTTCATCTCGAGAAAGGCAGAAGATTTGAAACAGAAATCAATGACCTGGATCTGAAATATTTCGTGGCTTCTTGTTAGATCTGAACCAATCCTCAAAGATTACGTGGCAACAATTCAACAATTCCATTTGACATTAAAAAAGACTAAGTGTTATCTTATCTATACATATAAGATTTATACAGTTTTCCGAGAATTATCGATCAGGCAAAGTCCGTCACCCGTTACCTTTCAAACTTCATAGATTATCTTAACACACAGGGGATAACCCGATGACCGATCGATCCAAATCAAAGCAGGAATTGATTCAGGAATTAGCTTCTCTAAGGCAGAGAATTGCTGAGCTGGAGCAATCGGAATTAGGGCATAAGCGGGCGGAGAAAACGCTGCACGAGGCCGAGAGACTGCAACGCTTGATTTTTGAGCATTCATCGGATGTTATATACATCCTGGATTGTGATTTAAGAGTGACCAGCGTATCAACCTCTGTAGAACGGCATCTTGGCTATCGCACCAAGGAACTCGTTGGAAGGCATTTTAATGACCTTAACGTGTTAGCACCGGAGTCCCTTGAGGCTGCGTTTAAAGATGCCCTTCAGGCTCTCGCCGGGGATATCGTACCTGCGACTGAATATGTCTTTATCCGGAAGGACGGTACGAGGGTAATAGGCGAGGTAAGCGGTTCACCCTTAGTGGAAGACGGCAAAATCGTAGGATTGATATCTGTTGCACGCGACATCACCGAGCGCAAGCGAGCGGAAGAGGACCTGAGCGAGAAAAGCCAATTCATTGCTTCTCTTATGCGTGCCATGCCCGTGGCGGTTTTTTACAAGGACAAGGAGGGCAGGTATCTCGGGTGCAACGATACATTTACCAATATTATGGGCGTGACCTCCGAGCAGATCAAAGGTAAGACCGTACATGAGCTTTGGCCAAGCGAACTCGCGGAGAAGTATCACCACATGGACTTAGAGCTCATACGTAATCGAGGGCACCAAGTATATGAGTTCCAGGTGAAGGCCAAGGACGGCCAAATGCACCCCGTCATCTATGCCAAGGATGTTTTTTTGGACAAAGACGGGGAAGTGGCAGGTTTGGTCGGGGCATTTCTTGACATTTCCGACCGCAAGCGGGTTGAGAGTATTATGCAGGCCCGCCTTCGTCTGTTGGAATTTGCCATTTCACACTCGATGGATGAATTCCTTACTGCAACCTTGGATGAAATTGAAGCACTGACGGGAAGCACAATTGGTTTTTATCATTTTCTCGAATCAGATCAAAAAACACTCTCCTTGAAGAATTGGTCTACAAATACACTGAAGAACATGTGCACAGCCGAAGGGAAAGGCGGCCATTATGATATTGCCAAGGCGGGTGTATGGGTGGATTGCGTACATGAACGTCGTTCCGTTATTCACAACGATTATGTTTCTTTGCCACATCGAAAAGGGATGCCTGAGGGTCATGCACCGGTCGTCCGAGTAGTCGTTGTTCCGATTTTCAGAGGCAACCTGATAAAGGCGATCATTGGCGTTGGTAACAAATCTACCAACTATGACGAAAGCGACATAGAGATCGTATCACAACTTGGTGATCTTTCATGGGATATCACCGAGCGCAAACGGACGGAGGAGGAGCTTAGTCGGGTGAACCGCGCTCTCCAGTTGCTGAGCAACACCAATCAGGCGCTGATGCACATCACGGATGAAGCGACGCTGTTGAACGAGGTCTGCCGGATCGCTGTCGATGTGGGCGGTTATCGCCTGGTTTGGGTCGGGTTTGTTGAACATGATGAAGCAAAAACCTTGCGCCCGGTAGCCCATGCAGGCTTCGATTCGGGATACATTGAATCTGCCAAGGTCACCTGGGCGGATAACGAACGCGGCCTCGGTCCGGGCGGCACCGCAATCCGCACGGGGCAGCCGTGCATGGTGCGCAACATTCCAGAGAACCCTTCCTTTGCTCCCTGGCGGGAGGAAGCCACTCGGCGCGGCTATAAATCTATTATTGCCTTGCCGCTGACTATTGAAGGCCAAACGTTTGGAGCGATGGGCATCTATTCCGTTGAGGCGGATGTATTCAATGTCAAGGAAGTTAAAATTCTGAAAGAGCTGGCGGACGATCTGGCCTTTGGCATCACCGCACTACGCACGCGCGCCAAGCGGGACCTGGCGGAGGAGGCGCTGCATGAAAGTGAAGAAAAATATCGCAAAGTGGCTGACTTCACCTATGACTGGGAATACTGGCTCGCTCCCGATGGAAAATATATTTATGTCTCCCCTGCCTGTGAGCGCATCTCTGGGTATCAGGCCGAGGAATATCAGAAAGACCCTGAACTGCTGGAGAAGATCACCCATCCCGATGACAAGCAACGGTTAGCCGTCCACTTTCACGACGTGTTGCGGGGTAAATCTGATGCTTGCGAACTGGAATATCGTATCATCACCCGTGACGGGAAAGAGCGCTGGATCAGTCACGCGTGCCAGGAGGTATTCAGTCACACCAACGAGTATTTGGGCCGACGAGGCTCAAATCGAGATATCACCGACCGCAAGCGGGCGGAGGAAACGCTGCGGCATTCGGAACAAGAGAAGACAATCCGGAACCAGATTGCGAACGTCTTTCTTACCATCCCTGATGAAGAGATGTATGGGGAAATTCTGAACATTGTTCTTAGGTTGATGAACAGCAGTTTCGGCATTTTTGGATATATAGGGGGAAATGGGGATCTTGTCATCCCCAGTTTGACCAGAGATATCTGGAGAGAGTGCCAGGTTCCCGATAAGGCCATCGTCTTTCCCTCCGATTCCTGGGGAGAAAGCCTCTGGGGCAGAGCAATCAAAGAGAAAAAGTCCTTCTCTTCCGATGGCCCCTTTCGTACACCCGAGGGACATGTTCACGTCGATCATTTTCTCGCGGCGCCGATGGTCTTTGGACAAAAGACCATCGGGCTGATTTCCGTTGCCAACAAAGAAGGCGGATACACCCATGAGGACATGATTTTGCTGGAGCGCATCACCGGCTATATCTCGCCCATCTTGGCGGCGAGGCTGCAAAGAGACCGGCAGGAGCTTAAGCGCCGACAGGCGGAAGCCTCACTGCAGGAGAGCGAGGAGCGGTATCGCACGGCTATTGAGGCCTGCAACGACGGGGTAGCCATCGTCGAGGAAGATCTGCCCATCTTTGTCAATCAGAGATATGTGGAGATCCTGGGCTATGAACGGCCTGAAGAGGTCTTAGGTAAACCCATCTCCAATCTGATCCATCCGGAAGATCGCGAACGAGTGGCGAGGATCAACCGGCTCAGGCAAGGAGGAACACTTACACCCTCCCGGTACGAATTCAAAGCCCTTCGCAAGGACGGTAAGGATGTCCATATAGAAATCTCCGCTACTCGGACGTTCTATAAGGGCAGAGCCGTATCCCTGACTTTCCACAGGGACGTTACCCAGAGGAAGCAGCTTGAAGCGCAATTGCAACAGGCCCAGAAAATGGAAGCCTTGGGGACATTGGCTGGAGGGGTTGCCCATGACTTCAATAACATCCTGGCGGTTATTGTTGGATGTACGGACCTGCTCCTTCTCATTCACCGCGAGGATCTAAAATCTGAGCGCCACTTGATTCAGATTCTAGATGCCGCGAATCGGGCAACGAATCTCGTCCAGCAGATCCTTACTTTCAGCCGCCAGAGAACGGTCGATAAAAAGCCACTCCAGTTGAGCCTTATTGTCAAGGAAGTCCTCAAGATGCTGAGATCCTCTTTACCCTCGACCATTCAAATTAAACAGTATGTCTCACCCGATTCAGGCATGGCCTTGGCCGATCCCACACAGATCCATCAGATCCTGATGAATCTGTGCACCAACGCCGCTTATGCCATGCGTGAGCAGGGAGGGCTTCTGGATGTAAGCCTCTCCAACCTGGATATCCCTTCCGGGAATGGGGACAACTATCCTGACCTCAGCCCAGGCGCCTACTTGCGTCTGACCGTGAGCGATACGGGACATGGCATGAAACGCGAGGTACTGGAACGTATCTTTGACCCCTATTTTACGACCAAAAACCCGGGAGAGGGAACGGGATTGGGACTGGCCGTTGTTCACGGAATTATTCAGGACTATAAAGGATCCATCCGCGTCCACAGTGAGCCGGGCCAGGGTACCACCTTCCAAATACTTCTGCCCCGGATGGATCATCCCTCAGTCCTGGAGGATACCGGCCCTATCCCTGAAGATTTGCCTTTGGGACATGAAAGGATTCTTTTCGTAGATGACGAGGCGGTCATTGTGAATATAAGCGAATTAATGCTCAAGCACCTGGGATATGAGGTGGTTGCCATTACAAGCAGTATCGATGCACTGAGACTCTTTCGGGATCAGCCGGATCGATTCGACCTGGTCATCACCGATATGACCATGCCATACATGACAGGTGATACGCTGGCCATAGAGATCATGAAGATCCGGCCCGACATCCCGGTCATCCTTTGCACCGGCTTCAGTGAACGAATCACGAAAGACAAGGCTAAGGCACTGGGTATTCGAGAGTTCGTACTGAAACCACTGATGATGCAAGACCTGGCAAAAAAGGTCCGGGAGGCATTGGATAAGAAAGAAGTTAAGATAAACGATTAAAGATGTGAATGACGAAAATGTCTCTAAACGATAAAGAATCTATGAATAAGGCAAAACAAATTTCTCATCCAGGTGAATAAGAAATGGCTGACATTCTTATTATTGATGACGATCAAGGGTTCTGTTACGTACTGACGAACGCAGTACAGTCCTTGGGGCATAAGGCAACCTGTTGCCACACGTTAAGAGAGGGGTTACGAGAGGCCTCCTCAGGCTCCTTTGATGTGGTATTCCTGGACGTGATGCTGCCTGACGGAAACGGGCTGGACATACTGCCAAAGATCCGGGAAACCGCATCCAGACCTGAGGTCATCATTATCACCTCCCGGGGCGATCCCGATGGGGCCGAACTCGCGGTACGAAGCGGGGCCTGGGACTACGTTCAAAAGCCATCGTCCATAAAGGCCATAACGCTGCCCCTGGTTCGCGCCCTTCAGTATCGCGAGGAAAAGAACAAAAAAAGACCTCCTCTGGCATTGAAAAGGGAAGGCATTATTGGCAGCAGTTCGCAGATAAATGCCTGTCTCGACCTTCTTGCTCAGGCATCTATCAGCGAGGCAAACGTCCTGATCACGGGCGAAACAGGCACCGGCAAGGAGTTGTTCGCCTCCGCCATCCACAAGAACAGTCACCGATCGGCCATGAGGTTTGTAGTTGTCGATTGTGCGACCCTCCCGGAAACCCTGGTGGAGAGCATTCTTTTTGGTCATGAAAAGGGGGCCTTTACCGGAGCCGATAAGACCCACGAAGGCCTGATCAGACAGGCCGACGGCGGCACCCTCTTTCTTGATGAGGTGGGAGAACTTCCGCCTTCTATTCAGAAAGCCTTTCTTCGGGCCCTTCAAGAGAGACGCTTTCGTCCCTTGGGAGGCCAACAGGAGGTTACGAGCGATTTCCGGCTGGTGGCGGCAACCAACCGGGACTTGGATGAAATGGCAAATGAGGGACGGTTTCGTAAGGATCTGCTGTACCGCCTGCACTCATTCAGGATAGATTTGCCGGGATTGAAGGAACGTCCGGAAGACATCAGAGAGCTGGCCATGTACCAGATCAATAGACGGAGCAAGCACTATGGAACCGGGATAAAAGGTGTCTCTCCTGAATTCCTGGAAGCCCTCACTGCCTACCATTGGCCGGGTAATGTGCGCGAATTGCTCAACGCCTTGGAAAGGGCGATTGTCGCAGCCGGAGAGGAACCTACCCTCTTCCCCAATCATTTGCCGATCGACCTTCGTGTCCAGTTGACCCGAGCTACAGTGAGAAGAGAAGTTCCGGTGGAGGAACCCACCGGGGAAAAAGACCTCTCGTCCAGACCATTCCCCACCATCAGGGAGTTCAGAGAGTCTCTTCTTGCCGAAGGAGAGACCAGATACTTGCACGACCTCCTGGCACACACGGGAGGGGACATTGAGAAAGCTTGCAAGCTATCCGGACTTGCCCAGGCCCGTATCTACGGTCTCCTGAAAAAGCGCGGGATATCCAGAAACCGATATTGAATGCCCATTCCCACAGGGAGTTGGACCGTGGAGAGAAATGAGGCCTCCCGGGGTTCCCGTTCAGGGTACACCGGCGAAGGCGAGTAAAGAGACGTTTTGGGTCACCCCAATGTCTTTTCTAAAAACATTGGAAACTTTCCAATAAGATTGTAAGTACTCCAGTTTTGTTGTAGAAACCCCTGCCCTTTCCTTCTTTTCCTTTCTTACCTGATACAGCGTAACTATTTGAAACAGTAATAAATCATTGAATCAAACCATGATTGGCATACTTCTTGATAAAGACTGATTGAAAAGATGGATTGAAAAGACGGATTAAGGAAACAAGCCCGTCGTTCAACACCACGAAAGGAAGAGGCGAGAGAAATGAGTTTGATACTCTACGTCAAGGATCAGGATGGAGCCGGGAAACGACTTCAGAGGGTGATCGAAGCTGTCCTCCCACCAAGTCAGATGACGGTTATCACAGACAAGGAGGTTCTTGACCGAAGGCTGACCAAACCCAGGGATGGAGTCAACATCGTGGTCCTCTTGGCTTCTACACGACAGGACCTTGAGGGCCTTCTTCCCTTAGCCGATCCCTATTGGGAACTTCGCATCATCCTCATCCTCCCGGACAGGGAAGGGGAAACAATATCAAAAGGGCATTCTTTGCGACCGCGATTCCTGACCTTTTCAGACAGCAATTTCGAAGATGTCGAGGCGGTTCTGAGGAAGATGCTTGAAATCATGGACCCGAAAGGCAATCCACTGCAGGACCCGGGCAAGGTGCTTCTCAATATGGAAGAAGCCCCGTAAGCAGGAGCTACACAAGAAGGGGTCAAGTACAAAGAGGCACGGTTGATTGACTTGTTAACCACGGTTTAGCAAGAGGGAGGTACAAAGATGTTTAGAAACATGAAACTGGGAACGAAACTGTTGGTGGCCTTCTTGGCCGTAGGCGTGATCCCTTTCGCTGCGATAGGGACTATATCCTTGCTCAAGGCGGGCAACGCACTTAAAGAGCAGGCCTTTGCCCAGCTTCAGAGTATGCGTGATGTAAAGAAGAACCAGGTTCTCCGCTATCTGGCGACCATTCAGAACCAGACCATAACCTTCTCTGAAGATCAGATGGTGGTGGATGCGATGGCTCAGTTTCGGAAGGCTTTTCGCAGTTACCGCACCGAAAACAAAATCGCCCCTGAGGAACTGGAGCGTATGCGCCGGGAATTGTTCACCTATTACACCGGAGACTTCAGCGCGGAATACCGCAAGCAGAACGACGGCAAAGCGCCTGATGTGGAGGGATACTCCGGCAAGTTGGGCGACGACGCTGTTGCCCTTCAATACCAGTATATTCGGGCCAACAATAACCCACTGGGATCGAAACATCGGCTTGACCGGGCACCCGACACCTCCCTTTACAGCACATTGCACGGCAAAGTCCACCCCATTATCCGCAACTACCTCGAAAAGTTCGGTTACTATGACATCTTCTTGGTCGATTCGGAAACCGGAGATATTGTGTACACGGTATTCAAGGAGCTGGACTTCGCCACATCACTCATTAACGGGCCTAACGCGCAAACCAACTTTGGTGAGGCGTTCAGGAAGGCAAAGGCGGCGACGAGCAAAGACGCAACGATCCTTGTTGATTTCGCCCAGTATTTCCCTTCCTATCAAGCACCCGCCGGCTTTATTGCATCGCCCATCTTTGACGGAGGGAAAAAGATAGGTATCGCCGTTTTTCAATTTCCAATCGATACGCTCAACATCATCATGAAGGAGCGATCGGGAATGGGTAAGAGCGGTGAGACCTACCTGATAGGATCCGATAAACTGATGCGATCCGACTCCTACCTCGATTCCGAACATCACAGCGTTGTTGCTTCCTTCAGAAACCCTGAGAAGGGAAAGGTCGATACCGAAGCCAGCCGTGAGGCCCTCTCCGGAAATGCCGGCGAAAAGATCATTGTGGACTACAACGGCAACCCCGTCCTCTCTGCCTATGCTCCCTTGAAGGCAGGAGATGCCACATGGGCATTGCTGGCTGAGATTGACGAGGCCGAGGCCTTTGCCGCGGTGAATAACTTGAAGTGGCTGATTGGTATCATCGCCCTTGTCGGCATCGCCGCCATCGTTGTCGTTGCCCTTCTGATCACCCGTTCCATTACAAGGCCTGTCAACCGCATCATTGAAGGGTTGAACGAAGGCGCCGAGCAGGTGGCTTCGGCTTCCGGCCAGGTTTCTTCCGCCAGCCAGTCTCTGGCCGAAGGTGCGTCCGAGCAGGCTGCCGGCATAGAGGAGACATCCGCCTCGATAGAGGAGATGTCCTCCATGACCAAGCAGAACGCGGCAAATGCAGGGCAGGCAAACAGCCTCATGGGTGAAGCAAAACAGATGGTTGGAACAGCCAACGAGTCGATGGACAACCTGACTGAGTCCATGAAGGAAATCTCCAAGGCAAGCGAGGAAACAGCCAAGATCATTAAAACAATAGACGAGATCGCTTTCCAGACGAACCTGCTGGCCCTGAACGCGGCCGTTGAGGCGGCAAGAGCGGGAGAAGCCGGAGCAGGATTCGCGGTGGTGGCGGATGAGGTACGCAATCTTGCCATGAGGGCTGCTGATGCAGCCAAAAACACTGCCAACCTGATCGAAGGGACCGTCAAGAAGGTGAAAGACGGATCTGCGCTGGTCACAAAAACCAATGAAGCATTCGGCGAAGTGGCCAGGAGTTCGACCAAGGTAGCCCAGCTAGTCGGTGAAATTGCCGCTGCATCAAACGAGCAGGCACAGGGAATCGACCAGGTCAACAAGGCAGTCGCCGAGATGGACAAGGTAGTTCAGCAGAATGCTGCCAATGCCGAGGAATCTGCCAGCGCTTCCGAAGAGATGAACGCCCAGGCACAGGAGATGAAGGGTTTTGTGGAAGAGCTTGTCGCTCTTGTAGGTTCAAATAGCAAAAGCAACGGGAAGACTCATGATAAGCACGTCAACAGTTCCTTATCAAAAGGAAACCGCAGGCCTGCAGCAAAGATATTCCATAAGGATACAAAAGCGGCTTTGGCGGCATCCAGGGAAGTCAATCCCAAGAAACTTATTCCTATGGGTGATGAGGAATTCAAGGACTTCTGATAAAGGCTGAAGGCGAAAGGGAATCGCCGAGTCGGGGTAACCCGGTCTGCAAGGAAATTCAGGGTGCAGGCCGGGTTACTGGGCATGGCGTTAAATGACTGTGCCCATAAAATCTTTATGATTAAACGGAAGTGAAAAGTGGCTCATAAGGTGTAGCGAGAATAATTCCCATGAATGGCCCGACAACCTCTTAGATAAAACCACTTGTTGCCGTATTTATTGATCAATAACCGGTAGTTAAAATAAGATCGGTATAATTGCCGGGTTAACTGAAAAGCCATAGGAAGTAGTCAGAAATGACCTTGTCAAAAAAAACCTACTTTATTGTTTGTGCAACCTTCATCGGGTTGATAGCCGTTTTGTCTTTCGTTTCCTCGAATATCCTGTGGAAGGGTTTTGATGTTATTGAGAATGACAGCATGAGAAACCATGTCGAGCGAATCCTGAGCACGATTGATTATGAATATGAAACCCTTGTCACAACTGTGGGCGATTATGCGGGCTGGGACGAAACCTATGCCTTTGTTCAGAATAGGAATGATAAGTATATCAAAGTGAACATGGATATTTCTGTTTTTTCCCAGTTAAGGTTGAACGCAGTTATCATCCTGAACAGAAAAGGAGAGGTGGTATATTCAACGGGCTATGATCACAGGGAAGACAAACAGATTCCCCTTTCCCCTGAAATCATGGAACATTTCCGTGCCGGGAGCTTCCTGGTCAGCCATGACAATATCAAAAGCAGTAAAAAAGGGATATTGCCCCTGAAAAATGGCGGCGTCATCCTTGCCTCACACCCGATATTAACGAGTACATTTTCGGGACCGATAATGGGAACCCTCATCATGGGACGTGATCTTGACGAAGAGGTTCTCCGGCGGTGGTCAAAATTGACCAGGACCATGCTTTCCCTGCAACCCCTTAAATATAAAGAGGAAGCTCTTCCTGCGCCATCAGGGATAGCAGTTAAAAACATCAGCCCCGACATAACTGAGGGCTACACACAGATCCCTGATGTTTATGGCAAGCCGGCCTATCTGCTGAGTGTTCGCATGCCTCGACACGTTCATCAGCAGGCGCAGAAAACCATCCGGTATCTGGCAATTCTTACTTTTATGGTCTTCCTGGTCTTTGCCCTTGCTATTATCTGGTTGCTGAAAAAATCGATTATTATCAGGCTGGTAAAGATAGGTCAGGATGTAAATAAGATTGGTATGGACGCTGATTTTTCCGCCCGTATAAGTGTTGCAGGAGAAGATGAGCTGACCGGACTGGGAAGTGAAATAAACGGGATGATCGAAAAACTGGAGGAATCGACCCGGCAGCTTACAGAGACCCACAATACCTTATTTCAGACCAATCGGGTTCTATTTGAACAGATCGAGGAGAAAAAGCAATCCGAAACAGCCCTGCGGAAGAGTGAAGAAAAATACCGTTTGATTTTCGAGTATTCGCCACTGGGTCTTTTATCTTTTGATGAAAAAGGCGTTATTCTTGCGTGCAATGACAATTTCGTTCAAATTATCGGATCTTCGCGGGAAGTGCTCATTAGCCTAAACATGCTCAACCTGCCCGATAAGAATATTGTTTCCGCCGTTCGGAAAGCGCTCAGTGGAAGCACCGGATTGTATGAAGATGTATATCATTCCGTAACTGCCGATAAAGTTACGCCGGTAAGGGCTCTGTTCGCACCGATGATCGTTGGAGACGGACTAATTCCTGGTGGTGTGGGAATAATTGAAGATATTACCGATCGGAAGCGTGCGGAGGATGCGCTGCACAAAAGCGAAGAAAAATATCGATTAATTGCAGATAATATGGCTGACGCCATATTGGTAACGGACATGAATTTGCGCTATACATATGTCAGCCCATCGGTAATGCGTTTATCTGGATTCACCGTCGAAGAGGTCATGGAGCAGATCCCCGAGCAGACCATGACGATAGAATCCTCGCGGATAATTTACAAGACTTACGAAGAAGAGATGAAACTGGAAGCCAGTGGAAAAGCAAATCCAAAAAGAACCCGTATCATGGAATTGGAAATATACAGGAAGGATGGGTCCACCTTCAGAGCGGAGCTCTCCTTATCCTTTCTGCGCGACATGGACCAAAAGCCCATCGGGATACTCTCCGTGACCCGGGACATTACCGAGCGCAAGCGTTCGGAGGATGCTCTGAGGGAGAGTGAAAAGAAGTACCGGATGGTTCTGGAAGCAAATCCTGATCCTATGATTGTTTATGACACGGAGGGGAAAGTCATCTATCTTAATCCTGTTTTTACGAGTGTTTTTGGATGGTCACTGGAAGAACGGATCGGAAAGAAAATGGATGATTTTGTGCCTGATGAGAGTTGGCCGGAAACCAAGATGATGATAGACATGGTGATTGCCGGAAAAGACTTTTCCGGAATTGAAACCATCCGTTTGACAAGGGAAGGGAAGATGGTTCCTGTGAGTATCAGTGGATCCTGTTATCGGAATCAGGAAGGGAATATTGAAGCCAGCGTCATTAATTTACGTGATATCACCGAAAGCAAGCGAGTGGAGGCGGAGAAGAAAAAGCTGGAGGAGCAATATAAGCAGGCGCAGAAGATGGAGGCCATCGGCCAGCTGGCAGGTGGCGTGGCGCACGATTTCAACAACATGCTGAACATTATTCTTGGCTATTCTCAGCTCGCACTGATTAATCTCGAACCATCCAACCCGCTCAATGCTAACCTTCAGGAAATCATAAACGCTGCACGGCGCTCCGCGGATCTCGTACGGCAGCTTCTGGCTTTTGCCCGTAAGCAGACAATCGAACCGAAAGTACTGGACCTGAACGATACCGTAATGGGCATGCTCAATATGCTTCGAAAGCTGATCGGCGAAAATATTGACCTTTTCTGGTCACCCGCCGCAAACCTGTGGCCGGTTAAGATGGATACATCTCAGATCGACCAGATTATGGCCAATTTGGCGGTTAATGCCCGTGATTCAATTTCCGGTGTCGGTAAAATTACAATCGAGACCGGTAATGCAGAGTTTGACGATTCATATTGCACTCAGCATGTGGATTTTGTCCCCGGGCATTATGCCATGCTTGCGGTCAGTGACAATGGCTGCGGCATGGACAAAGAGACCCTTGAGAAGATCTTTGAGCCGTTTTTCACCACCAAGGAGATTGGAAAGGGTACCGGCATGGGTCTTGCCACTGTGTATGGCATCGTGAAGCAGAACAACAGCTTCATCAATGTGTACAGCGAGCCCGGAAATGGCACTACCTTCAAAATATACCTGCCCCGGCATGTGGAAGGAGAGGCGGAAAGAGACGAACCACACCGGCAGACCGAGCATCTGACCGGCACGGAGACGGTTCTGCTGGTCGAGGACAACGAGGCGCTCCTGAAAATGGCTAAAATCATGCTCGAAGAATTGGGTTACACTGTGCTGGCCGCGGGCAGTCCGAACGAGGCGATTGAACTGGCCGAACAATACGCGGGAGACATCCATTTGCTGGTGACCGACGTGGTGATGCCGGAGATGAGCGGCCGTGATCTGCAAAAGCGGCTTACCGCCCTTTGGCCGGATATGAAATATCTGTTCATGTCCGGCTACACTGCAAGTGTAATCGCCCATCACGGAATTCTCGACAAAGGCGTTCACTTTCTCCAGAAACCCTTTCATCTGGAGGAACTTGCCACGAAGGTAAGGGAAGCTATGGAATGACCATCGCCGGATACATCCTGTTCGAGGGGCCAGCATCCAACAATAGAAGCACTGCTTACAAATGGTTATGTTCAATGCTTACCGCTCTTTGATTGTGTTGACAAGGTGACATGTTTGATACTGACAACTTCTTGATGTCAGTAAAACGTCGCCCTTGAAGGAACTGCTTGATTACAAACAGCAATAAAATTTTGGGTGCACTGCTGATATAATTTTGGAACTATTTGTGATAGGAGGTCTACTATGACAGGCAGAAAGTACAAATTTTCGTGGGATCTTTTGGGAGATATTGCATTAGGTCGCCCCAATCTTGGTCCAAACACACGTCTTGAAGTGTATCGCCTCATGCAGTTTACCTTCAGAGATGTTATTGAACAGCACCTGGGAACGGAAAAAACAGATCAGATCTTTTATGAAGCAGGTAAACTGGCAGGCACCGAGTTTTACAGAAAGATCTTTTCGAACATTAAAGACTTCAACGCCTTCATAAAGAGCCTCCAGGAAACACTCCGTGATATGGGGATCGGTATACTGCGAGTTGAAGAGGCAGATATGGAGAAAGGGGTCTTTGTTCTGACCGTTTCCGAGGACCTTGACTGTTCAGGATTGCCCGAGCTGGGTTACGAGATCTGTACCTATGATGAGGGTTTTATTTCCGGACTTCTTGAAAGCTTTACCGGCAGTGCATTTAAGGTTAAAGAAGTTGACTGCTGGTGTACCGGCGACAGGACATGCCGCTTCACTGCTGCAACGATTAACTAATGTCGATACCTTTGTTCGCATATATAGGTCGAAAGCATGTCGTCTGAAAAAGAGCACGACATAGTTGATGAGCTTTCGAAGCTTTTGCTGGACACCATGATGCTAGCCAAGCCTCCTCAGGTCCCTGTCCGCTTTGCATCGATTGATTCCCTTCAAACCCTTTATGCCAACCTTTTATCGCTAAGAGATTTTTTGTATGCCGCATCAAATGGTGATCTGTCAAGGCAGGTTCCCTTTAAAGGATACATCGGAGGCGCGCTTAAAACGCTCCAGGCGAATCTTAGACATATCACGTGGCAGACAAAGATGGTCGCTTCAGGGGATTTTACGCAGCGGGTAGAATTCATGGGAGAGTTTTCCCAGTCGTTCAATGCAATGGTGATGCAGCTTGACCAGACCTTGAAGGAACTTGTGAGGAAGGAAACAGAATTAAGTCAGGCGAACGAGGAGCTGCTCATAGAAATCACTATCCGCAAACAGACTGAGGCTACCCTGCGGGAGAGCGAAGAGGCATTGAGGCTTCTGGCGATAACCGATTCACTCACTGGCCTCTATAACAGAAGGCATTTCAATAAGCTCGCAAAGGATGAGATCAGCAGGGCTCTCCGATACTCACGGCCCCTGTCGGTTATTATGTTCGATATTGATTTCTTCAAGCACGTTAATGATAGCTTCGGACATGCCAGTGGAGATATGGTACTTAAGATGGTTGCAAAGACCACAAAGGAGATGATCAGGGCCACTGACATACCCGCCCGATACGGGGGTGAAGAGTTCATCGTCCTGCTTCCCGAAACCCATGAGGCAGAAGCTGCCACTGTCGCCGAAAAACTGAGGAGGCGAATAGAAGACACAACTGTTCAGGCAGATAAATGTCCGATTACGATAACAGTCAGCTTTGGAGTCAGCGATTATCTCGGAAAGACGAATTCAAAACCACACGAGAGAGTACTGTCGGAGTTTATTGCTAATGCTGATCGGGCGATGTATGCGTCAAAGAATGCTGGCAGAAACAGGATAACTGCTTATGAACCTGAAGAAGAACCATTGCAATGAAGACATATGCCAACAATCTTGCTCATAATGGGATGGAGGAGAATGTTTGATACTAACAACTTCCTGAAAGGGGTAGATCGAACATTCCCATGGGAATAGAAGATTTGAAATGAAAATCGTGATAATTAGAACGTGAAAAAGGCATTTGAATAAGTTCCATCCCGTATAATCATTCTTGTGGGACATTTGGAATAGTTATAATAACCAGTATCGCTTAAAATAAGTCGGGTTTTTTTATTGCAGATCAGTATGGTAGAAATATTTTATGCCGATTCGCATATGATGCCGTGATAAACCGCGATATAGAGCGCAACCAAAGAAATATAGAGGATTTATCGCTTCTTTTGGCAGTCGCTCCAATGGCGAGTTATGCGAACAGGAAATCAAATTTCCGCGTGTTATGCGGAATCAATCTAAACATTGTTCAGCTTTCAGTATGAGGATCAGATGACTATGAATGAAAGAGAAAAAAGAGACCTGCTCCGGATGGTGTTTGATGCGCTACCCGCACTGGTTTTTGTGGTCGACCAAGATGTGAGGATTCAAGAGTACAATACGGCAGCTTCCGATCTCTTGATAGCCGAGAGGAAGGCCGTCCTTAAACGGCGAGCCGGCGAAGTACTACATTGTATACATTCGAGTGAAGTGCAGGAGGGATGTGGTAGAGCTCCGTCCTGTAAGAACTGCATTATAAGGAATTCTGTCACGGAAGCCTTCCAGGGGAACCGTATTGTTCGCAGCCGCACAAGAATGGAGTTTATCCGAGACGGGAACAAGATAGAGCTTTATGCACTAATCACCGCTTCTCCCTTTTCCTTCCAAGAGAGGTCACTTGCGCTGCTTGTGATTGAGGACATCAGTGAAATTGCCGAGCTTCATCGCATAATACCTATTTGTACTGTCTGCAGGAAAGTGCGAGACGATAAGGAATCCTGGATGCGGGTCGAAAACTATTTCAAAAACAGTTGGGACGTCGACTTCACTCATAGTTATTGCCCAGACTGCTATAAGATCGAGGAGGACAAACTGAAATCATACATCAAAGCCGAACAAGGCACTCCAGCGGATACTGACAAGCTGCGCCGCTGAGCTTTTGTTTACTCTCTTTCGATCCTTAATCATCACTTTTAATAATCATCCATCATCAAACAGTAGTAGGTGCTATACGTAACAAAAAGGTGATTATAACTTATTTTAGCAGAAAACGCACATCTTTAGCCGTGATGCGGGCAGGTATAGCTGTGTTAGCTTTGCCTCTTTCGGTTATGAGTGTACGGATGCAAATTCCGATGAGCGGTAAAAACCGCCGCTTCGACAGTGATCTGTGGTATAGGGGAATTGGGGTCATTGCTTTTGCAGGGAGTCCGAGAGAATTGTATTCAGCCGCAGATCAAGAAATCTTTGGAAATGACGCAAATTGCCTGTTACAAGTTCCAGCCCATGGTACAGTGCTGTTGCAGCAATCTGAACATCCGCATCAGGGAGGATCGTCCCCGTTTCCTCAAGGTGTGCCCGGATTTTACCGAAGATTTTCGCAGTGCCGATGTCAAAAGGAAGAACAGTAACGGCAGGGAGAATAAGTTGTTCTATATTCGACAGGTGCCGCTCACAGGCCTGAGAACGGTAGACGCCTTTATACAATTCGCCGATTACAATGGAACTGGTAAATTGCTCTTCTCTGGGAATCGCCACGAGCCATTTGATGTAATTTGTTGCAGGGCGTGGCCGCAGGAGCTCTGAAATCGCGTCTGTATCAAAGAGAAATGCCATTTTTAATGTCCGAAATCCGGAACGTCACGTTGCCCGATGCGGGGAGAATTTTCTAAAATTTCAACCAGCTCCCCAGAGCCTTCCCAGCCTCCTGCAATGCTGGCAAGTCCGCCTTCAGGGCCTGCTTTTTTCAGACGTTCCAGATGTTCAAAGTCATCAGGGCGGACCAGTGCAGCTACAAGTTTACCGTGCCTGGTAATCAGCACGGAAGAGCCTGATTCCACCCGGCGAATACATTCAGAAAAAGTGGCTTTTGCTTCAGCAATTGAAATATTTTTTTTCATAACGCACCTCCAAAGATGACCTTTTATGACCATTATGATCATTATGATCTGAATGTCAAGAAATAACATTACACTACGAACCACATAACAAAAGAATATAACTTATGCAGATATAATGCCACAGCAGTAAAACAGGAGATTAAAAAACCTTGACATTTTACCCGCATCCTTCCTATATCGCCGTATGCTGACTGAACTCGAAAAAAAGATTGTCGCTTCAATACAGGGAGATATCCCCGTTGTGAAGCGACCTTACGCCAGAATTGCAAAACAACTCGATATCACTGAAGAAATCCTCCTTGAGACCCTTAAAAAACTCTGTGAAAAAGGCGTAATAAGGCGGTTCGGAGCAACTCTGCGACACCAGAACTCGGGATTCGAATCGAATGCTATGGCGGCGTGGAAAGTCGAAGAGGAGCGTGTCGAGGAAGTCGGCAAAAAGCTCGCATCCTTCAGGCAGGTTTCACACTGTTACAGGCGCAATCCCTCCAAAAGATGGCCTTACAATCTCTATACTATGGTGCATGCCAGAGACGAAGAGTCATGCAGGGAAACAGTCCGCATGATGTCGGAAGCAACTTCCGTTGACACTTATGCCATTTTATTCAGCCGCAGAGAACTTAAAAAAACATCCATGGAATATTTCTCAACAGACAATGGTGATGGACTTGTAAAAAGTCTATCACCAGGCCGAGGGCTATTAGGCCCCGGCCCTGGGTGAGGGTGGAACCGCTTGAATTTACTTCGAGCGGCGGGAGAGGGGAAGCCCTTTCCCGCCAAGTAAAAAGTCGTTTTTTGACTTTTTACGATGGTATCAATATAGATTTGACTCTTTTCACTTGATTTCAGACACCCCAAATATCCTGCTCGTTAATCCGTGGATACACGATTTTGCGGCCTATGATTACTGGGCAAAACCGATAGGCCTGCTTTATCTTGCATCTATCTTAAGAATACACGGATGCAAAATTACATATGTTGATTGCCTGAACAGGTTTCATCCGGATATTAAAAAGCATACCCCATCCAAAACAGATGGAAGGGGCGCATATCTAAAAACCGGTATCCCCAAGCCTGAAGCGCTTAAAGACATACCAAGAAATTATTCAAGATATGGAATATCCGAGGAATGGCTGAGGAAAGACCTTTCGGATGTTCCAAAACCCGATGTCATTCTCGTTACCTCTCACATGACATACTGGTACCCCGGTCTCTTTGATACAATAAAAGTTCTCAGGGAGACCTTCCCTTCGGCTCCGGTTCTTCTCGGAGGCATATACGCGACTCTTTGTTATGACCATGCGGTTAAATATTCAGGCGCAGACAAGGTTTTTGCCGGATCAGGAGAAAAATTCATCCTTAAGGTTATAAAAGAATATACCGGATTTTCCGCAGACATGAAATTTGATCCTGAAGAGCTTGATTCTTACCCCTATCCTGCATTCGATCTTGAAAGCGGAATTGCTTTTATTCCGATACTGACATCAAGAGGCTGCCCTTTCTCCTGTTCATACTGCGCATCTCATTTTCTAAATCCCAAACGGATGATCAGAACTCCGGAATCAGTTATAAATGAAATCATGCGCTGGCACGAAAAATACAAAGTCGGAGATTTTGCCATCTATGACGACGCATTTCTGATGAATGCAAAAAACCATGCGATTCCGATTCTTGAAGGGATAATCGGAGCCGGGATCAATGTCCGGTTTCACACTCCTAACGCAATTCACATAAGAGAAATATCAGGTCAGACAGCGGATCTTATGTTTAAGGCAGGCTTTCAAACAATAAGGCTTGGGCTTGAAACAACTTTGTTTGATAAAAGAGGCAGCCTTGATCATAAGGTTTCCGAAGCTGAATTCAAACAGGCGGTCTTATTCTTAAAAGAAGCAGGATTTTCCAAAAAGCAGGTTGGAGCATATCTGCTTGTCGGCCTTCCCGGCCAGGAAACAGCCTCAATCATGGAATCAATCAAAACGGTTAAAGAAATCGGCATAACGCCCGTTCCTACATATTACTCCCCTATTCCCCATACCGATCTCTGGGAAAACGCTGTTCTCTGTTCCCGTTATGATATAGAATCCGATCCGCTTTTTACAAATAATGCCATATTACCATGCCGTAAAGAGGGTTTTTCATGGGAAATTATTTCTTTCTTAAAAAAACTCGCTGAAGATTGACGGCTTCGTAAAAAGTCATTCTGCTGTGTTGCGCTTCATCTTTAGTCATTGCAGCGTACCAATAAGTACTCTTCATTCCTCAAGATTCGCGCGCCTTGCATAATGAGCTTTTTACTTTGCCGTCTGAATTTGTAATTATTATGAGTCCATAAAGATTGAAAAACTGACATCAAATTTTTAAATATTCCTCTTTGCATTTTATAACAAATCCTGCTAAAATTGTTTTAGCATCAATATGAACATTCTGCCCGAGGAATTTTAACATGAAAAAAGCCAATTCAGTAGCATTTCTTGGGGAAAACACTTCGTTTGAAGGTAAACTCTCTTTCCATGGAACTGTTAGAATAGACGGCCATTTCAAGGGTGAAATATATTCTGACGGAACTCTTATTATAGGGGAAAGGGGAGTTGTAGCAGCCGATATCAACACTCATTGCGTGGTAATCAGAGGAGAGGTACACGGCAATATCAATACCGCCCTCAGCACTGAAATTCATTCAAAAGGTAAAGTTTATGGAAGTATAGTAACTTCATCTCTTGTCATTCACGAGGGTGTAATATTTGAAGGCAACTGCAGAATGGATCACACAAGGAGGCAAAACTTAGAGGAAGCCGCCGAAACAACTAATGATAAAAAAGGACTCATTAAACTTTTTCCCTCCTTAAAGAATAAAAATATCGATGAGATAATAAGTAAACCAGGCAGTCCGGAAAAAGAAGAACCAGGCAGAAATGAGAAGGTTCGATACTCTTGACAACAAATCCATATTTTGTTATCAGGCGACCTGTAATAGTCAATTTTTACTTCAAGTTCTATGTATTCATGCTTTTTCCGGTTAAATTGATCAAATTGGGTCTATCATTTTGAAACTTACAGAAATACTAAAAAATATCCCGCTATTCTCATCCCTTAATGATGATGAGCTTTCCGAGTTGGCCGTGGTAGCCGTCAAAAAGACATTTTTCAAAAACACTGTTTTGATAAATGAAGGAGACGAAACCGATTCTCTTTACATCATTTGCAGCGGAAAGGTAAAAGCGATTATTAATGACGAGCATGGCAAAGAGGTCATCCTCTCGATTTTCGGCCCGGGTGAATATTTCGGCGAAATTGCCTTTATAGATGGAGAGCGCAGATCTGCAACCATAATAACAAGGGAGCCGACTGAAGTCTTAATAATATCAAGTGGAGTTTTCAGAGATTTTTTATCATCATACCCCAGTATGGCTTTTAATCTCCTCATTGGAGCTGTAAAAAGGCTTCGAGAGGCAACTAAACAGATTGAAAGCCTCGCCCTTATGGATGTATACGGTCGAGTAGCAAGACTTCTCGTTCACTACGCCAAACCCAAAGGCGAAAAGCTGTTCATAGAAGAGAAACTGACTCATCAGGAAATAGCGAACATGACAGGATCTTCGAGAGAAATGGTCAGTCGTATCTTCAAGGATCTCCTCACCGGAGAATATATAAGTATTGAAAACAAACACATAACAATCAACAAAGCACTTCCCTATTCGTGGTAAATTATCACTGTAATCCTGATTATCTTAATTGACACTCAACTTTTTTTCTCATAATAATACCTGCCAGGTTATTGAAGTTCCCCACAGCAAACTGTGGAGAATGCGCTTGTTATTGTGGTTAATGGTGGGGCCTTATTTACACATTGAAACCCTTGCAGAACATTCAATTTTGCTCAAGTTCAAGGAAGGCGATAATAATTAAGGCTTATGTTCATGGTTTATAGTTACTGGTTTCTGGTTAAAAGAAACAACCGGAAACAAAAAACCAGAGACCGGAAACCAAGTCTTTAAATAAATCGGGCAAAAGGGGATGTTATGCAAAGGTTTCACATTACATATAGAGAGGTACAATGAGCAACACATCTTCATATCAGCTCTTTGCTGAACGGATGCTCCAGAAGGATTCCGAACTGATTCCTAAGATTCTTCGTTGCATGATAAATGACAATCAAGCTGATTTACTTGTTTCCCTGCCCGGCACATCTGATGAAATGGCTGCTAAATTAAACCGTCCTGTTGAGGAAATAGATTCCGGCCTTAAAGAGATGTTCAGAAAGGGGCTTGTCTTTAAGAAGGAAAAAGGCGGTAAAACACAATGGCGCTCCCCTGCTCACCTGGCCCAGTTTCATGACGGAACCATTCTATGGCCTGAAGCGCCTCCCGAGTTTTACGATCTCTGGCGCGACTATATGGACAAGGAATGGCCGGAACTTGCCCATGTTCTGGTTAAATTTATGCCGCGCCCTTTTACACGGGTTGTTCCCGTGGGAAAATCAATAGAAACAGGCAAAGTACAAGTCCTGGCGCCTGAAAACATCAGGCAGATTATCGAATCCTCAAGCCGTATAGCTGTAACCAAGTGCACATGCCGCTTAACCATGCGAAAATGTGATGCTCCGGTTGAGGTTTGCCTTCAAATCAACCGGGGAGCCGACTATACCATTGAGAGGGGAACCGGCCGTGAAGTATCAAAGGAAGAAGCTTTTGACATTATCAATACGACCGAAGAGGCGGGCCTTGTTCATGTCACAATGAATAAGGCAGGAGTAGGGCATTTTATTTGCAACTGCTGCGGCTGCTGCTGTCAGTCTTTTACAATGCTGATTTCAGACCGCCTCTCATTATGCGACCCAAGCCGTTACCGTCCTGCAGTCGACCCGCAGATATGCCTTTCATGCGGAACATGTGAAGAAAGATGCTGGTTTGGCGCAATTACAGTCGAAGAAAAAAGCACTGCCCGTGTCCTTGAAGATAAATGCCTTGGGTGTGGCCAGTGTGCCATAGGATGTCCTGAAAAGGCCATAACAATGACAGAAATCAGGGAACCTGGTTTTATTCCGGAATAATAATATATTTGAATGGAGGAGATTTATGCCGATAAGAGATTTTCAAAATATTCACGAAATGCTCAAGGAAACCGTTGACAGGTATCCCGATAAACCGGCTTACAAATGGTTCCTGGAAGCCGGCCGTTTAGACTCGGTCACCTGGAAGGAATTCTACGCACAGGTACAAAATGTTTCAAAAAGCCTTATAGCCCTTGGAGTTAGAAAGAATGACAAGGTTAATATCCTGAGTTATACCTGCTACAGGTGGATCCTTGCAGATTGTGGAATTACAAGCATAGGAGCATGCACTGTCGGGATTTACCAGTCAAACCTGCCCAAGGATTGCGAGTATATAATCAATCATTCAGATGCAGTTGTTATCTTCGCACAAGATGATATTCAGATTAACAAGCTGCTCGGAATAAGGAAGAACATCCCCAACGTCCGCAAAGTTGTGCTCTTAAAGGGAACCAGCAATATGGGGGACAAATGGGTAATCAGTTTCGAGGAATTTCTTGAACTGGGCAAAGATATATCCAACAGCGAATTAAAGAAAAGAGTCGATGAGGTAACCCCCCTTAATCCCGCAGGAATAGTATATACATCCGGCACAACCGGAGTGCCTAAGGGGGCAGTCCTGACTCATGATAACATCACCTTCACAGCCCAGTCGGTACACTTAAGCACCCAGATATTGGACGAGGACGAAGTATTTCTGTTTCTACCCCTTGCACATGTATTTGCCCGCACCTGTGTTTATGCAACATTGCTTGCCGGATGCCCGACAACAATTACGCGCAGCATGGATACAATAATTGAAGACATAAAGGTTGCAAAACCGCACTGGTTTGCGAGCGTACCCCGCATTTATGAAAAAGTTTATTCAAAGGTCTTAAGCGGCGCCGAAACAAAGGGAGGTCTTGCTCTCAAAATCTTCAGGTGGGCATGCGATGTTGGATATGAAATAAGCGATCTTAAACAAAGCAAAAAGCCCATTCCTGCTTCAACAGCCTTTAAATACAAAATTGCAACAAAACTCGTATTCAGCAAGATACAGGAAGCTTTAGGCGGCAGAGTCCGCTGGTGCATAAGCGGGGCAGCACCTTTAAACCCGGCAATAGGGAAATTTTTCCACGCGGCGGGGATATTGGTACTGGAAGGAATCGGCATGACCGAAAACACCTCTTTCACAAACCTTAACCGCTACGATAATTTCCGTTTCGGATGGGTTGGCCAGCCGGGCCCCGGTATAGAGCAGAAAATTTCTGAAGAAGGCGAAGTTATGTACAGGGGCCGCAATATAATGAAAGAATATTATAAAATGCCCGAAGATACCGCAAAAACCATTACAGAGGATGGCTGGCAGTATACAGGAGACCTCGGAGAAATCGATTCGGAAAACTTCTTAAGAATCACGGGGCGGAAAAAAGATCTGATAATAACTTCGGGTGGAAAAAATATAGCCCCGTCTGCAATTGAGGGCGTCATAGCCACATCAAAATACATTAATCAGATATGCGTTATAGGTGACAGGAAAAATTTTCTCTCCGCACTGGTTACCATTGACCCTGATAATGTTAAGGATTATGCCAGCGCTAAAGGCATAGCATTTAAAGACATCAACGATCTTATTAAAAACGAAAAAATCAAAAAACTCATTGAAGAGGAAATTGCCGAAAAAAACAGGGAATTCGCCTCGTTTGAATCGATCAAAAGAATTACAATAGTCCCTGAATTTACTATAGACAACGGCCTTTTGACTCCGACAATGAAGCTGAAGAAAAATGTGGCCATGGATATATACAAAAACGAAATTGAGGCAATGTATAAATAATTGGATCATCTCCAAATTAGCTGGTGATCCTGGAACCCTTTCTCCCAACTAATTGGGAGAAGAACCACAATTATTTGCTTTGCTGTCAGACTTTATAGAGAGGAATAATAATGCTTAATCTCAAAACAGGCGATCTTTACAAATTAAAAGCAGATGCCATTATTATACCGGTTTGTGAGGATTCTGAAATACATGATAACAGCGCTGTTATTTCAATCATAAATCATACAAGGACCGCAAAGGAATTCAAAGGTGCAAAAGATGATGAATTGACACTTTTTGATCTTCCTGCAATGAAAACTCCAAGAATAATTTTCTTGGGGCTTGGGAAAATAAAAAAAATCGATTCAGAATCTCTCCGGGCATTTTGCGGCAAAGCCGTAAAAAAATGCATCAGAAAAAAGCTTCGTGAAATTCTGATAGTAGTACCTTCCGCAAAAAAGCTGGACAATGAAATGCAGATTATTCTTGAATCCATCATGGAAGGCGCATTTCTTGGCAACCATCTTTTTGATAAATACAAAAAAGAGAAGAAAAACAACCCTCTGAAAAAAGTAGCTTTTTTTGTTGAACCGGAAGTCATGCTAAATTTTTCAGGTTTGCCTTCACAGGTTGAAACGGTTTGCAAAGGAACCATTCTTGCCAGAGAGTGGATCAGCATTCCTTCAAACGATAAAAAACCTGAACAACTCGCAAAAGATATGGCCGTTACAGCCAGAAAAGAGAATCTTAAAGTAAAGGTCTTTGACGAACAAAAACTGAAACGTCTCGGTTTTGGCGCAATGTTGGCCGTTGCAGCCGGGAGCAGGAACAATCCCAGGCTTCTTATCCTGGAATATAATCCCAAAGGTGCAAAAAAGACCATAGCTCTTGTCGGAAAAGGAATTACCTTCGACTCGGGCGGAATAAATTTAAAGCCATCCGGCTCTCTTGAAGATATGAAAATGGATATGTCGGGCGCTGCAGCAGTTGCCGCAACACTTATTTCTGCCGCAAAAATGAAACCAAAGTTCAGAATAATCGGGGCTATCCCTATTGTTGAGAACATGCCGTCAGGCGAGGCATCAAGACCCGGAGATATTGTTACAGGTTATGATGGAAAAACAATTGAAATCAACAATACGGATGCCGAAGGGCGGCTGATTCTCGCCGATGCCATCTCTTATGTCCTGAAAGAATACAGACCGGATATACTGATAGACGTGGCAACCTTAACCGGAGCATGTGTTGTTGCTCTTGGAGAAAAGATCGCAGGACTCTTTTCCCCTGACGATGATCTTGCGGAGAAAATAATCCAATCCGCAAAAAAAACAGGCGAACGCTGCTGGCGGATGCCCCTTCCAGAAGATTACAGGGAGTTATTGAAAAGCGAATTTGCCGATATAAGCAACATGAGCAGCTCAAAATGGGGGGGAGCCATAACCGCGGCTCTGTTCCTGTCCGAATTCATAAAAGATACGAAGTGGGCGCACATCGATATAGCAGGACCCGCATATATTAAGAAAGAGACTGACTATTGCGGCCCCGGTGGAACCGGATTCGGCGTGCGCCTTCTTTGCGATTTAATTCAAAAAATTTAAAGATGAATCTCCCCGCTTTTTTGTCGCAATATTTTAATAACATTGACAAATATGCCGATTTCATGACATTTTGCTCCATGTTTTCGTAATGCTGACAATTCTTTAATGAACGGTTAAGGAGATTAGCTGGACATGGATAATCTGCACCAAAATCTAAGCCGAATTCAATAAAATGATAGAGGGAATAGTCAAAAGCGAAGCTCCCGGAAGACAGATGATGGTGCGGGATGAACAGTCGCACTATAGGGAACAGAAAACATGAGATCTTTTGAATATGGCTATTATCTTGAAACGCCGCTCTCCCATGCGCTCCTGATGACTATGCGGTCGTTGGGAGAATTCAGAGGCCGCCAGACTCTTTATGCCGACCAGTCCCCTGAAGTTCTCGATACATTACGTCGTGTTGCCATTGTACAGAGCACCGAATCATCGAACAGAATCGAGGGCATAACGGTCGCCCCGGGGAGAGTTGAGGCTCTTGTTTCAAAGAAAGCCAAACCACGTGACCGATCTGAACAGGAAGTGGCTGGATACCGGGATGTTCTTGCAACTATTCACGCCAATCATACCAACCTGCAACTGTCGGCCAGTCTTATCCTGGACTGGCATCGCGCGCTGTACCGCTTCACCGACGAAAAAGGTGGCAAGTGGAAAGAAAAGGACAATGCTATTGTTGAAATCAAGCCGGACAGGCATCAGGCTGTGCGCTTCCGGCCTGTTTCTGCTCTGGCCACACCAGAATTCATGAACCACCTGCTGGCATTCCTCAGGGAGGCAATGGATAATACGGAAACAGACCCCTTGCTGCTGATCGCCACTTTCATCCTCGATTTTGAATGTGTTCATCCTTTCAAAGACGGTAACGGCCGAATAGGACGCCTTCTCACTCTGTTGCTGCTCTATCAGGCAGGATACGAAGTCGGAAGGTACATAAGCCTCGAACGCATCGCCGAGGAGAGCAAGGAAACATACTATGACGCCCTGTACAAAAGCTCGCAGGGCTGGCATGAAAGTAAACATGATCTTCGGCCGTGGTGGAATTACTTCCTGGGCATGCTCCTTGCGGCCTATAAAGAATTTGAAGACCGGGTAGGAACAATAACCTCTGCTCGCGGGGCAAAGCGTAAGATGGTTCAAAGCGCAATTGAACGTTTACCAGAGCGGTTTGCGATAGGAGACCTCAAACGGGCTTGTCCAGGAGTGAGTTATCCAACGCTCCAGCGTGCGCTCGCTGATCTCAGAAAGGAAAAAAAGGTGAGATGTCTGGGCAGAGGGCCGGATGCCGAATGGGAGCGCATCAATGGCTGATAAGATAATCTTATCACGAACCAGAGATGTGATAAGATTACACGGGTTCGTTTAGGCAATACTATTTGAATGGATAATGAATTGGAATCGATACGACCACACCGGCATAAACCCGCCAAATCTGTCATGAAAGGGGCAGGACGGCACCATAGATAATGAGACATTTATGAGACATATGGGACAGCAAGGATAAAAACTATGGCAAAGAAACCAAACAAGCTGACCGGCGGAACCGGGTTCGGCGTGCGCCTTCTTTGCGACCTTATACAAAAACTTTAAAATTGAAGCTCACAGCCTTTACCAATATTTCCCGTTAAGTCTTCAGACTGATTGCCTTCAGCTTTAATAATATCCAGTTTGCCGATTTTAAATATCCTTTGATAAACAGAATGATAAATGCAAAATAAATACGAACTGTTGTACATGATATAAATTCATTATATGTGTGAGCAGCCTTGTTCCAGCCTGTCATTTACAATTACCGGGAAATTCCTGCTGCGGGAGTTTATGGATCGGGCCCAAGAGCAGGATTTACGACAAGGGGAGTGGGAGTGGATAATAGCGCCAGCATGTACAATGCCGATTACCGGAAACGGCTTCCTGCAGGACCCGGCAAGTTCCTGAAAATTAGCTGTCCCGCTATGCACGTTCAGCACGAACGTCCTGGTTGCTTTCCCCCCAGAGCAAAGGTTCCTGCATAATTCTTGACAAAGGGCGGTTTTTTCCTTACATTAAAAGTAAGGAAAATTGTTCCTTACTGGGAGGTGCATTATGATTATCGCCAAAGTAACATCCAAAGGACAGGTTACCATTCCCAAAGAAGTCCGGGAAAGGTTGGGGGTCCATCCGGGGGAGGATGTTGGTTTTGAGGAAAAAGATGGCTTGCTGGTTGTCTGCAAAGTGGTCACAAAATCCCCTTTCGACAAATGGATGGGTAAACTGAAGCATCTGGAGGGGCAACGAAGCGACGATCTGGTGCGGGAGGCGCGTGGGCATGATAACAGCAGTTGACACGAATATAATTCTTGATATCCTGATCCCCGGAGAGCCCTTCGGCGAATCATCCAAAGAGCTTCTGGACCGTCATTTATCCAAGGGAAAACTTATCCTGTGTGAGGTGGTTTTCGCCGAACTAGCGGCCAGGTTTCCTTCCGAAGAGGAGATTACGTCGTTTCTCGGCGACACAAGGATGACTCTTGTCTATTCTAATGAGAAATCACTCTATACGGCTGGTTCGAGATGGGCTGAGTATGCGAGAAAAAGCGTAAAGAACCGTTTAACCTGCGGCAAATGCGGCTATCCCTTTGAAGCGATATGTCCCAAGTGTAAGGCGGCCCTGACGAAGCGGCTTCATGTCCTGGCTGATTTTCTCATCGGCGCTCATGCTCTTGTCGAAGCCGACTGCATCCTTTCAAGAGATACGGGTATATACAAAACATATTTCAGCGACCTGAAGGTCATCGATACAGTATGAGCGATCCACTGATTTAAATCCAAGATGAAAGGCAAGATTCATAAATGAAGATGAAGAAGTGTCCGATCTGCCGACTCTTCCGAAAATTAAAGCGGCTGTGGGTCGTCTATCCTGGAAAAGCGGCCTATCGTCTCACCGAAAAAATCCAGGTGATCCCCCTTGCAGACGTCCGCGACACCTGGTACTATGGATAACTGAGAACATGGGGGGTGCGAGTGTAGAATAGCGCCAGCATTCACAATACCGAAGATCGTAAACAGCTTCATGTGCGCCCTCACAAGCTCTGGGAAACAGACAAACCGGGGGCCCATGCACGCTCAGCACGAACGTCCCTGTAGCTTCAACCTTGAGGTGAAAGGCCGTGTCACAGGTGCATCGACTATTACGGTAACCCGCAACGAAATTCTCTATTCGTTAAACAAACCAGAGGACTTCATTCTCGCAATTGTGGAATTTCTCGACGGCGACTCGCATCGGGTACATTATATAAGAGAGCCATTCAAACGAGAACCTGATTTCGGCGTTACAAGCGTTAACTATGACTTTCAGGAATTGCTGGATCGGGCGATAGCGCCTTCATAAAATTTATCACGAAGAATTCGCCAGGAAAAGGTTGACAACCGGACAAAAAGTATCATAATGATACCAAAAGTTAAAGAAAAACGAAAACCCCATTACATGCTCAGCGCTTTCAAGGCACTTTTCCGTCGCGAAGCGACGCGGAGCATCACGGTAACTGCCCATAAAGGTGCAGCATCCGAGGGGTATATGGCCGTGGAGGATATAGAAAACGTCATAGACCAGCTTTGCTCGGAGCACTTTTATAAGTCTATGACAACACATTATAATCATAAACTCTGGCAGGACGTTTACCGTTACCGGAAGGACGACGGTACCGCTCTGTATATTAAGCTGCAGTTGTCTCCGGACAATGAAAAAGCCGTTCTGGTACAGATGAAGAGAGATGAAGGGAGTGATGAATAAAATGAAAGCGCAAGAATGTCCTGTCTGTGGCGCTGGGACGCTTAAAAAGAAAATTGGTACACAAACCTTTGAATACAAAGGTGAAATCACGACGATTCCAAATTACGTTACCTATGCGTGTACCAAATGTGACGAGGCTATTGTTGATAATACTACATTAAAAGAATCGGGCAAAATACTGAAAGATTTTCAGCGCAAGGTCGATAGTCTCCTCACCGGACAGCAGATCAAGGCTATTCGTATCAAACTGGGGCTTACACAGAATCAATTGGCTGATATTGTAGGCGGCGGATTGAAAAGTCTGGCGCGTTATGAATCCGGGCAGGTATGCCAGAGCAAAGGTATGGATAACCTTCTTCGCATACTGGATGCATATCCGGAAACGCTAAAGGTTATTCAGAAAGGAAAAGGAGTCATAAAAAGTTCTGCTAAAGTCTTTTATATTAAGAATGCAAAAAGCAGCGACACACGTAACGTCTCAAAATCCCCCCAAAATATCAAGGCATAGCAATGGCAGTGAGTAAAAAGTTAATAGAAGTCGCCCTGCCGCTGGATGCCATCAACAAAACAAGTGCAAGAGAAAAATCAATTTGTCACGGGCATCCGAACACGCTGCATCTATGGTGAGCTCGGCGTCCCTTGGCGGCGGCGCGAGCTGGACTGACTTGAACCGGGAAGATGGACGGAAAGGCAGATAAATAAAATCGCCTTTGTCGCGGTCACAAGAGCCCGGCAGCGGTTGTTCACCTTTACTGTTTTGAAAACAGTCTGGTTCAAAGGATTTTGAAAGTGTTATGAGAGCTGGAGGGGACAAGAAAAGATCACCTTCCGGCAAGCTCCAAAGTCAGCAAAGAGTAATACCTGTTTTAAATAGCCTTTTGACAAAATCAGGTTGAAGTACAAATAAATACGAACTGTTGAAGACATATTCTTTTTGCAGGCAGTTGAAGATAATGCTCTTTATAACCCGATTCTTGATTGTACCGAAACAGCGAGCGCATTCCCGGCTTCATGCTGCGGGGTTAGCGAGCAGAAAAAAACAGATTATATTCCGTACGGTCGAAGATTCCCTGTCCGCTCTCCTGCAGGGAATTTCAAATATTATACTGTTATTTAAGTCTGTTCAGACTGCATTTATATATTGATGAGCGTCCTTTATAATGTTCTTAAGGCTGCCTGTTCACCGCAACGGTTCACCGACAAGTTCGGGGAAAACGCCGGTAAAAATGCCAGCTAAAAGTTCACCAATAAGTTCACCGAAAAGTTCGGGGATAAGTTCGGGGAAAACAGAAGATTAGATGCTCAACTTCTTTTTAAATAATCCGAAAATGACTATCCCAGAACTGGCGGAAGCCCTCAACATAACTACGCGTGGAGTGGACAAGCAGATCGCAAAATTACCCCGCGAAGGTCTCCTCCGCCGTATAGGTCCGGCCAAGGGTGGTCGCTGGGAGATTATTGAGAAAAGTGAAGAGTGAAGGATAGATAAATAGCAAAGAAACCAATCAACTGTTCGTCGAAATATTGATCGATTCCCCAAGGATTTTATGTTTCAATAGTCTAAAAAAGAGATGGTAGATTGGAGGTGCCAGCTTTGCCGTCTTAAATATTGAAAGCTCCATATAACCATCCCCGGCAAACTCCGCTGCAACAAGCAGAAATGCCGATTTCAAATATCCTTTGACAAAATTCTGTTAAAATGCAAATAAAATACAAACTGTTGCGCATGATATTATTCTTTATGTGAGAAAAGCTTTTTTACCGATATGCTGCAGAATACTAATTGTCTTTTTACCAAAACACAGGGGCAATAATACATTACTGGGGTATCTATGTTTAAACCCCAAAATGGCAGAACCGTACAATTTGATGGCGTCTCAATATTATTTAATATCACTACTGTCCCAACGTTAATCGAATAAAGTCAGTTGGTTGCTGACATGGTCCACCTGATTTGTGTAGTTGATATTTGAAAGTGCCTGAAAAATGG